>DASXKZ010000175.1:0-3445 GCA_036496525.1 Candidatus Angelobacter sp. | reverse complement strand
CGTCGCGGTGTGGAAAGGCTTGATCTTGCACGCGCGAAAGAGGTTAGAGCCCGTTCACGTGGTGTTTGTGTTCTACCTGATTCCCGTGATTCTGTGGGATTATCCAATCGTTGCGCGGTTTCTGATTCCTTTTTTGCCATTGATGGTGCTGGGATTGTGGCTGGAGGTTCGTTCGGTAGCGGGACTGATTGGAAGGACGTTTCGTGAGGAAACGCGCAAGAGTGACAGACCCGCCGCAGTATTTCTTTGCGCGATAACATTGATGCTGGTTGCACTCATCGGAGCATCGCTGCGTTTTGAACTGCGGTCCATCGCGGAAAAGTCAAAGGTGCGAGCAGAGGCGCTGGAAGAAAAACGCGCGGCTTACGCCTGGCTCAGAAGCAACACGCCTGCGGGCAGCAGGGTCATCGCATATGAAGATGCCAGCCTCTTTTTGTACGCAAACCGTCAGTCGTTCCGGCCGGTGATTTTTTCGCCCGCCGGTGATTTTGCGGCGCAGGAGCGCCGTCCTAATTTTCCATGTATGACCGCTAGCGTCAAGGCGCTGGATGCTGGATATTGGCTGATTTCCGATGATGATTTTGGAATGGAACCTGGGGATGACGCCACAGCGGCTAGAGCGCGCGAGCAGGAATTCGAGTCGATTTCTAATGAGGTTTTCAAGAGCGATCGTGTGCATGTGCGCATCATTCGGACCGATCGACTCAACTAATTGTCGCGTCGGAGTATCCGCCCCACTGCTAGGATTGAGCGAAACGGACCTGCGTGAAAATATCTGATCATCGCCGGCAGATGACGATCTGGGTTGTGCTGGCCTGCGTTGTAGCGCTCTACGCAATTTCGGTCATGCGGCTCAAGCCGAAAGTCTTCTTTGGGCTGCTCGAGGACGACAGTATTTATTTCAGTTCCGCAAAAGCCTTGGCGGAAGGCCACGGATATGTTTTGCCCAGCGTTCCAGGACTGCCCGCAGCGACAAAATATCCGATTCTGTACCCATGGATTCTTTCCTGGGTATGGCGGTTGGATGCATCATTCCCGGCAAACATTAAGGATGCGGCAGTAGTGAACATTACTTTTGGTTTTGCATTCATCCTCGGGGCATTCGTATTTTTCAAGGGGATTGGAAGGCTCGGAGACCCGGAAACTCTGTTTTTAACCGCCTTTTGTGGACTGCATCCGATTGTGGTTATTCACAGTGCGAACCTGCTCACAGAGATACCGTTCGCAGCACTGACATTGTGGGCTGCAGTGATGGCCAGCAAGGCAGTGAGTGCTGAAGGAACTGCGCACGCGTCGATGATCAGTGGAATGTTATCGGGAGCGGCCTTCCTGACGAGACTTGTTGGCTTGCCGTTCGCGGCGGGGTTGTATCTCGCGATTTTATGGCGGAAAGGATGGCGCAAGTCCCTGATTTTTGCAGGCGGCGCGCTTCCGTTCCTGGGCGTCCTCGTGTGGACTGCGGTGGTGAAGCCGCCAAGTCATGCTCCACCATTGAGTGTTTCTGGATGCGCTCGTGTTTGGCAAATGAACTGGCTGTATTACACGAGTTACTTATCTTTTTGGAAGGCTGACGCCATCCAGGGCCATGCCCTCTGGAGCATGATGAAGCAGAACCTGATGCTGCTGAGCGTTCAACCGGGGATATATTTTTTGAACCCTCAGGTATTGAAACCGTCAGGACCGGCAATCATTGCGGCGTTGCTGTTGTCGGTCGGAGTCTGGAAAGGGTTAATTGCTCACGCCAAAGGCAAGCTGGGGCCAATTCATTTCGCACTGGCGCTTTACCTGATACCGGTGATTCTGTGGGACTACCCGCTGGTGGAACGGTTTCTGATTCCATTTCTACCGTTCATCGTGTTGGGATTGTGGCTGGAAGTCACCAGGCTTTTCGGGCTTATCAAGCGGTCCATGGCGAACAGCGCACCGCGTGACCAAAAGCCGGCGGCCGTATTTCTCGCGTTTGCGCTAGTCGGCTTGATGCTGTTTACCGGGCGGTCTTTTCAACTCGGACTAAAGGAGCTTATCGAGAACTCCAAGATTCGGGGCAGAATGCTGGGTGAAAAAGAAGAGGCGTACGGCTGGTTGCGGCAGCATATGGGTTCTGAGGAAACCGTGATTGCTTACGAAGATGCCAGCCTTTTTTTGTATACGGGGCGCCAATCTTTTCGGCCGGTGATACTCTCGCCTGCCGGCGCCTTTCATGCGGAGCAACGCCAAAAAGAACTGGAATGTATCACCGCCAGCGCCATCGCGCTGAGGGCCAGATATTGGGTGATTTCCGACGATGACTATGGAATGGAGCCAGGGCGGGTCGAGCAGTTCGTGCGTGCGAATAAATCCGGGGGTTCGTTTCACGAAGTGTTTCTCAGCGAACACCACAAGGTAAGTGTACTCGAAGCGGAAACGGCTGATCGTCGATGACGCTCAAATCCAAGCGAAGAGTCATCGATCTGGCGGTAAGTTACCGGCCATTTATTTTGGTCATTTTTGCATACATGCTCATCATGAGCGTGGGTTCGTGCATTTTTTGGGTTCCGTTGGCGTTGCGCGGACGCACGGATTTTCGGCATCTCTACACTGCAGGCTACATGGTGCGATCCGGCCATGCGCACGAGCTGTACGACAGCGATGCGGAGTTCAAGTTTCAAAATGAGCTGGCCGGGCCTCTGGCCATGACTCTGCCGTTCAATCACCTTGCCTACGAGGCGCTATTCTTTTTGCCATTGTCATTTGCCGGATTCCGACTGGCGTACTTGTTGTTCTTTGGAATTAATCTGGTGCTTGTGGCGGCGTGTTGCAAGATGCTGCAGCCTTACCTGACAAGTCTCAAAACGATCTGGACTTGGCTTCCGCCCGCAATCCTATTTTGCTTCTACCCCATAACAGCCGCCCTGATCCAGGGCCAGGATTCGATCATCATGCTGACGCTGGTGGCCGCAGCGTTTGTCTCGCATCGAAAGGGCAATGACTTCTGGGCTGGAGTCCTCGTAGGCCTAACAGTGTTTAAGTTTCATTTCAGCATTCCATTTTTTGTTTTATTCCTGGCCTGGAAATGGTGGCGCCCAGCATTGGGATTTCTCGCGTCAAGTGCCGGCGCGATTGGGGTTTCGGTGGCGATCACGGGATTTGGCGGTACAGCCGTGTATCTGAGGTCTCTGGTTTCCATGAGCCTGGAGTTGAAAACCGCTCAGCAACAGGATTTCTATGGCATTCATCCGGTGGGTATGCCGAATTTACGTGGGCTCATTTACGCGCTGACCAGCCAGCACTTGGGACATCTGTGGATGCAGATTTTGACCGTGGTTCTCTCCGCAGTGCTTCTTCTTGTGGCGGCACGCAGTAGGCCGTCATTTTCGCTTGCCGTGTTGGTGACCGTTTTAGTCAGCTATCACGCCCTCCTTCACGACATATCCTTGCTGGTTCTCCCCATCGGGTTATTGGGGGC
>DASXKZ010000174.1:0-10308 GCA_036496525.1 Candidatus Angelobacter sp. | reverse complement strand
TGACAACCTGTTCCATGGCGACCGCTACAAATGGAGCCTGCAGGGAAGTGTTATCAATCTGACCAACAAGACTGCGCTCTATAACTTTCTTTCTACCTTCACGGGAACCCATTTTGTCACGCCGCGGTACTACTCCGCGGAACTGGGCTTCCACTTTTAAATCTGATTCTTAACCTGCTGGAGCGGATGATTTTTCGTCCGCTCCAGCCGTCTTTTTTCTCACATGGCCAATATGGAGAGTCGGCCTTCCGGGCAGCAGATTTCCAGCTTACTTTTCAAATAGAATTTATACGTGCTTATCGGAGCAAGTTCAGACATCATCCAGGCATTTGCCGTGCTGGTGCGTTCGGAAATCGACGACGAACGGGTCGATCTTCTGCGGGCTGCGCTGACCTTTGCACGTATTGAAGACCCGCAGCTCGATATCGAACACTACGTGCGGCACGTGGACGAGCTGGCGGCGCGCGTGGCAGAAAAGATCCAGGACCCGGACGATCCCCCGCAGGTCATTGCCGCGCTGAACGACGTGCTTTTTCGGGAAGAGATGTTTCGCGGCAACACCGTGGACTATTACAGTCCGCGCAATTCTTTTCTCCACGATGTACTGGACCGCCGGCTTGGTATTCCCATCACGCTGGCCGTGGTTTACATGGAAGTGGCCCGCCGCGTGAGCTTTCAATTGTTTGGAGTCGGCATGCCAGGACATTTCCTGCTAAAGCACTATGACGTTGATGGCCATTCCATTCTGATTGATGCGTTTGAACGCGGGTCAATCGTCACTGAAGATGACTGCCGCCAGAAACTCGACAGCATTTATTCCGGACAGGTGGTATTGCAGCCGGAATTTCTTCTGCCGGTTACGCGCCGCCAGATGCTGACCCGCATGCTCAACAACCTGCGCTCAATTTATCTCTCCCATCGGGATTTCCGCCGTGCGGTGCAGGTGGTGGACCTGATTCTGGTGATCTATCCTCGTTCGCCTGAAGACATGAAACAGCGCGCAGTCCTGCGCTACAACCTGAATGATTTTCGCGGCGCGTTAAGCGATTTTGAAGAGTATATGAAGAGTATATAAAGATGTCTCCGGATGCTTCGGATGTGGAAGAGATCAGACAGACTGCGCTGTCGTTGAGAAGATCGATGGCGACGATGAACTAAAATCATGGAACTTTGTTCCATCCAAAAATTCTTATCGAATCCACATAGAAGCCGTCTGGGATCTCATCATTGAAGAATCGGGCACTCATTTGCCTGTCCGAGTGCCTATATATTTGCATTCTAGACTTAATCTTACCTGTGTGGGACTCTGCTTCAAATGAGGCTTCGGCCCAGATTGTCTTGTCGCCCTCGGAGTAGACTCTGCCGAATAGGGCCTTACTTGTCTTCATCTTGTGTTTGATTTGCAGAGGAACACGAAAATCCTTGATCCTGACAGGTTGCTCGCCAATTAATACCTCAACCCACCCGTCACAATGAAAATACAGCAACTCAATGCCTCCATCCGTGGCGGGCGGTTGAACCCGGTTCCGTGAAACAAACACTGGAAATGGCTGAAATTGCAACTCCCCAACACGCCTTATCATGGGTCTTTTGATGTCGACGTTAAGTTGCATATTAGGATCTTCAAGTTCGCCATTAATTGGGCCGACAAACTCAGTCTCTTCGAAGTTGAATGCGAACCCAAGAATTTTGAAATCGGTCTTGATTTCCCCGAATGTCTGGACTGCACGCAGAATGACATTCCCGTATTCTGCCGCGCTGATCGCGGCGGCAGAAAAGCCTGTCGTTGAAACGGCGAATACCTTGTCGAATTTAAACTGCTGTTTGCGTCCAACTAGTTGTTGAATCCATGAGCCCGGCGCGGCACCTTGAGATGGCCGGTCACGGCACTCAATTAACCAGCGAACCGAAGAAGACCCTAAATTCCCACTGATAATTAAATCGAATTCAGCGATCTGCTGTCCGGCAGCATCGAACACTTTCTCGTTAGAGTCCACCTTAAAGCCGCTAGGCAAAAGATATTGCTCAATCTCTCATATGAGCTCTTCTAGTGGTTTCCCAGATGAGTCTTTCATGTTCGGCGCGCCTCTGACATCAAGCCCTTGTTTGAAGGCTCCCAAGATATATGTTATTCGAAGCAAAGCTAAGTAAGACCGGATGATGGAAGCGGAACGATAGGGTTCTCGCTCCGCTCGGGATAAAACAAAAGGTTTACTTTGGTTGGGGCGTCTGCGCCGTGCCGCCCGCAGGTGACATCTCCGCCAACTGGCTGATGAGCTTTTGTTCCTGGTCAGAGAAAGTCGTCTTGAAACGGTCAGACTGGATGACCTGTTGGCGCTCCGCGGAGGGCATCTGGCGAAGATGGCGCAAGGCTTTGTGAACAGCTACCTGGCGCTCTGGAGGCAGGCCTTTCAATTGCTCGTTGGCGCTCCGCAATTCCTGGCGCTGCTGTGGCGTCAGCTTGGACAGGAATTCCATGCGTTGCAGCGCTTGTTCACGCTTGTCGGGCGGCAGGCTGTTGAATTTTTTCAGCCGGTCGCGCAGTGCAGCTTGGCGATCGGCAGGCAGCTTCTTGAAACCAGATTCGCTTTCCAGGAGTTTGATTTGCTGGTCGAGCGGAAGGTCTTTGTGGGCCTGGAGCCAGTCGCCCATCTTGCGTCCGCCTTTTTGTGCGGGATGATTAGCGTTGGCATTAGAACTTTTCTGCGGCGTGGCCTGTACCAAAAGCACGGGCGCCGGTCGATGGGCTGACGTAGTTACGCGCGAAGGTACATTCAGGGTCATCAACCCTGAGAGTAAAACCGCCGAAACAATCTTGGCCCCAATTACCATTTGCTCCCCCGAGCAGAAAGTTTAAGGCTCCGCAACATCGTCGGACGGAGCGCCGGTAAGTTCGTTTACCAGGTCCGTATCGATAATCAAGTCGTGGTTCTTGTCCAGAGATTCAATATCGGCCACGGCGCCGTTATCAGGCGGCGGAGTTGCCACGGTGAGGCGATAGATTACACCCCCGGCGGCCAATACAGTGGCCAGAGCGGCAGCCAGCATCGGACGACGCAGCCAGCCAAACATGCTGGGGGCCTTCTCCCGCTCTTCCTTCACGTGCGCCCGCAAGCGGGTAAGAAAGTAGGGAGAAGGCTCCGGCGATTCCCATTCATCCAGCAGTGCCATGGTCTTGCGCAGGGAGCCAAGCTCCTCTGTGCAGGCGCTGCACTGGCTTACGTGAGCCTTCACCTGCGGGTCGGCCGGACCGTTGGTGAGCAGCTCAATCAAATTTTCCCGAACATCATTGCAATTCATACAAATTCCTTCAGCCGGTCTCGCAACACTTCATAGGCGCGGAACAGCAGAGACTTGGTGGCGGACTCACTTAATTTCAAAACTCCCGCAATTTCTCGATAATCCATCCCTTGATATTTATGCATCAGCACGGCGGCGCGCTGTTTTTCCGGCAACGCCATTACGTGCTTCTTGATGGCCTGAAGCCGCTCCCTGCGCAGAATGTTCTGTTCCACATTCAGCGTAGGATCGGCAACGTCCATTGTCGTCCCAGACTCTTCGTCCGGCTCATCCAGGCTTACTACTTTTCCGCTGCGTTCGACCTTGTGGTCGCGCGCGTGGTTCACTGCCAGGTTGGTGGCGATGCGGTAGAGCCATGTGGTGAATTTGGCTTCCGCCGCATAAGTCTTGCGTGAGCGATAAACGCGCAAAAAGACTTCCTGCGCCAGCTCTTCCGCCAGTGCCTGGTTATGGCACATGCGGTACATGAAGGCGATCATGGGCCGGTGATACTTGGTCACGAGATACTCGTAGGCCGCATTATCATCGATCCCGGCGCGGAGCATCACCTCCGCGTCGGTCAGCGAATCATAAGGAACGTGGCTTGCTGCCATCTCCGCAATACCTTGCATCCTGCCGGTAACTGTGGGCATGAACAAACCCGACTTTAAGGCCACGCTGCTCACATCCCTGTAAACCCCTTGGCAACCAAAAAGTTGCAGGGTTTGAGAGAGGCCAGCAGGGCCCCGACATCAGAGTTTATTCCATAGCATGGCTTTTGCCCATCTGTAAGTTTTCGTTAAGATTAGGAACGTGGCCGCCCGCAAGACAGCAGGAAAAGCCTTCTGTTAGAATAATTTCACCCGACGCAGCAATATCCCAGCGGATCGGGCGCTTAACTCAGCGGTAGAGTGCCATCTTCACACGGTGGAAGTCATAGGTTCGAATCCTATAGCGCCCACCACTCCAGAATGCCAGAGGGAAATGAAATACTGTTGTGGAATTCCCGGGGTGGAAATTTACAAGTTTTTGCTTGCTTCAGGACACGTTCGTGGTAACATCACGGAGTCTTCAGTAGCCGCCCGTTCCGGTGCGACGATTCGCGCAAAGTGATATTAAGAATAGCGCAGATATAACGAAGATTTTCCGAAACTTAGCCGATTGACTTCCAGCCAGCCCCTTGAGGATTTCACTCATAGCGGTCACCACATTTGGGAGTTCGGCAGATAGATCAAAGCTCACAGGTATACGAATGAATGAAGGATTGAACCAACCGCAGAATCCGCAGGGTCAGCGTAATCGCAAGTCCCGGCGACGCAGGCGAAATTTTGGCTCACAAAATCAGGGTCAAAACAACCAGAATAGCCAAAATGGATCCGGCCATCAGGGACGTCCCGGCGGCCAGAACCGTCAGAACCGCAACAATCGCGGCGGCGGACAAAGACGCGGCGGATCGGGTTTTGTTGGCCCCATGGACCATAGCTACCGCAACCAGGGGAACGGCAACAACATGCAGGGAGCGCGTTTCCACAATGGCGCTCAAGCCAGTCCCAATATGGAGCCGCTCACCCAGCGCGTGGACGCTCCAACAAAGATTTTTGCTTTCGTCGACGATCTTTTCTTCGTGGCCAAAATCCAGGAAGTTTCGCGCAAATTGAACGTCAAGGTCGAGTTCGTCAAGACGGACAAAGACATCGCGGAAAAGACTGAGGGCTCTGAAGAAAAGCCGTCTCTGATTATCGTTGACCTGAACAGCAATGGCATCAAACCGCTGCCGGTCATCACCAAGATGCGCTCCAAGTATAAGAAAGCCACATCGATTGTCGGCTTTGTTTCCCACGTGCAGGGAGACCTGAAAGTAAAAGCGCAGGAAGCCGGTTGCGATGTGGTCATGCCGCGCTCGGCATTCTCGCAGAACCTGGTCAACATTCTCCGCCGCCACGGCGCCGATGACGATACGGACGATAATTTCAACCGCGCCTAGAAGTCGTGCATCCGTCATCCCGAACCTCGTCAACGAGCGCGCGCAGTCATCAGCGCGCGAGTAGAGGTGAGGGATCTTGTGCTTGCGTCATCTACAAGAGATAGCAAGCAGGAACATTCGCGGAGCAGGTTATCGCAGGACATTTTTTTGAGAGCACGTTATTCCTCTCGCAGAGCTTTCATAGGATCCACTCGACTGGCGCGCCGTGCCGGTATAAAGCTCGCGAGCAACGCCGCTATCACCAGTACCAGGACCATAGTCGCAAACGCCAGCGGCTCTGTTGACCTTACTCCCGGCACCAGGTGCTCCAACAGACGCGCCGCAGCCAATGCGGCGACTGTCCCGGCAATTGCGCCCATGGCAATCATTCCAACGCTCTGCCGCAGGACCAGTCCCATCACATTTCGAGCGGTCGCTCCTAGCGCCATCCGAACCCCAAATTCCGGGATGCGCTGACTGGTCAGGTAAGCCAGCACCCCGTAAATGCCCACACAGGCCAGCAGCAAAGCTAGTGCGGCGAAAATACCGAATAGCAGCAACAAAAATCGTTGCTGTGCCAATGTGTTTTTTGTCAATTGCTCTATGGTGCGGACTTCATAGAGAACCTGATCGCCCGAAGCGCCGCGCACCGCGCGCCTCAGTGGCTCGACCAAAGTAAGCGGATCAACGCTGGTGCGGACAGCAATGGACATGAGTTCTGACCACCGAGGAACAAGATTCTCCGGCAATTGGGCAAACGCGTAATAAAGCGTTGCCCTCACCTTGGCTTGATCGTCGCCGACGAGTCCCCAGTAGCGAACATGGCCCACAACACCCACCACCCGCGCGGGGTCTGAGCCCAGGTCCAGCCACACATGCTTTCCAATCGGATCTTGTCCGGGGAAAGCCTGTTGGGCCATTGCGTCGTCAATCACTACCACACCTTCACTGCCATGGCGGTCCTCATCGGTGATGAAGCGGCCGCGGAGCAGTGGTAGTCGCATCACATTCAGGTAATCCGGTGTGACGCTGTTGGCCAGAACAAGTTGCTGTTCGCCCGCTGGAGGCTTGGCTGGGGTCGTGTAATAGGGTATTTGATTGTTGCCTTCCCTCATGGGCACGGTATCGACCATGGCAACCGACTCAACTCCGGGGACGTTGCGCGCATTCTCAAGCAACTCATTCCATGCTGCGCGCGTTTTCGCGGGATCTTTAAGCGTGTTTGGAGCCAGCGCCATGCGGCTCACCAGCACATTATGGATGTTGATACCGGGGTCAAGAAATGAAAGGCGCAGCAGAGTGCGCCCGAGAATCCCGGCAGCCACCAGCAGAACCAATGCAAGGCAGATTTCGGAGACAACAAAACTGCCGTGCAGCCGGCGCGATTGTCCAGATACGCTCCGCGCTCCAGCGCGGAGTATCCGCTCGATCGAATGAGTGGGAATACGCAAAGCCGGGGCAATCCCAAAAAGAAGGCCGCTCAACAGCGAGACGGCACTGGCGAACACCAGCACATGCCAATCCAGGTGAATTTCTTCTGCACGCGGCAAGCTGCCCGGCCAGAGCGCCACAAACGGCCGGATACCGATGGCCGCAATTACGACACCGAGCCCCCCTCCGCAAAACCCGAGCAGTGCGCTCTCCGTGAGACACTGCCACACCACGCGGCTTCGGCTTGCTCCTAACGCCACTCGCATGGCAAACTCCCGCTCTCGTGTAATGGCCCGCGCCAGCAATAAGTTGGCCACATTCACACAGGCGATGAGCATTACGAGGGTGACCGCGCCGAAGAGCAGCCATAAAGTGGACCGAGCGTCGCCCACCTGAGGACGAAGCGGTTCGATAATGAAGGTCCGGCCCTTGTTGGATTCCGGGTACAGCGCTGCCAGACGGTGCCCAATGATATCCAGCTCTGTTTGCGCTTCAGCTAGCGTCACACCGGGATGAAGCCGCGCCCACACATGAATGCCGTGATAGGCTTTGCGGTTCTGCATATATTTTCCGGTATTCTGTCCGACAGGAGTAAACACGTCAGGTTCGCCTTGCAACTGCAAACCTCCGTCCAGGCGGAAGCCCGCAGGCGCAATTCCGATTACCGTATACGGCTTTTGTTCAAATGTAAGCGGCATGCCCACTGCTGCTGGATCGCCGCCGTAAAGCCTTTGCCACAAACCGTAACTAATAATGGCAACTGGGGCCGAGCCCGGACGGTCGTCGTCCGCTGTGAACGGACGCCCGCGGAAAACATGAATGCCAAGCACGGGCAAGACTTCAGACGAGAATTCGAAGCCATCAACATATTCTGCGTGGCCGGAGGCGCTTACCGTGCCTCCGCTGTAGCGAAAGGCCATCAGGTCAAGCGAACGAACATCGCGCCTGCAATCGAGATAATTAGGATAGGCGAATCCCCACAGATCTCCCCACTGTGTTGACCAGTCGGTCTTTTCTTGCAGCTCGGCCAGCCTGCTGGGCACGGCATACGGCAACGGCTTCAGCAATACACCGTTGATAAGGGTGAACATCACTGTGGTAGCGCCGCTCCCCAGAGCGAGCGTTAGCAGGGCGACTGTGGCAAATCCCGGCATCCGCCGCAGCGTGCGGAGCGCATAGCGCAAGTCCTGCACCAGATGCTCAAGGAACTTCACGGTATTCCACTGCCACACTTTTTCTCGCACTTGTTGCGGATTGCCCAGCTTGAGATATGCCTGTCGGCGTGCCTCTTCCGCGGACATTCCTGCGGAAATATTTTCATCCACCTGATGCGCAAGGTGCGCTTCCAACTCGCGGGTAAGGTCGGCGTCTTCTGTGCGACGTTGAAAGAATCTGCGAAATCCCATCTCCGCTCCTTGCTGAAATTATTCAGCGGCACGGGCAAGAACGCGTCCAATGGCTTCCACCATCTGTTGCCAGCGGCTGGTCTCAGCCAGCAGTTGCTTGCGGCCCTTTGCTGTCAGTTTGTAATACTTGGCTTTGCGATTGTTCTCGCTGGCGCCCCAATAAGAGCTCACCCAGCTGCGGTCGGCCAGGCGATGCAAGGCGGGATAAAGCGACCCTTGTTCCACCTGCAGCACGTCTTCCGATGTTTGCTCGATCACACGCGCAATGGTGTGACCGTGCGCCGGTCCCATGATCAGCGTTTGCAGGATGAGCATATCGAGCGTCCCCTGCAACATTTCCTGATTAGTTTGCGGTTTGTTTCTACCCATGCTGTTCCCTTTGACTCCACTCGAATGTCTTGGTGAGCAAGAAAAATTATAGACCACTCGAATGTCTATGGGAAAGGGATAGCTTCAAGGACGGGAAAGGTAAGATCCATCTGGCATTAGTCCCAAAATGGAGCGCAGGAAACTTGAAACGCCAGAACTCGCATTATCCTGCCCTTCGGCCCGCCCTTTTTCATTCTCGTTTCCCGCGATTAATTTCCGGTTTCCTTGCAACTGAGTAGCTGTTCCGGACGTCCAATCTGCCATAAAGGCACAATCATGGCCCTCAATCGCGCGTATGAAGAAAATGAAGTCACGCCTGAAACACGCCGGATGTACGGAAACATCCGCGCCGCATTCGACCTTCCGTATGTTCCCACCGTCTTCAAACTGTCCGCCGGCATCCCGCAATACCTGAAAGTGGTCTGGAAAGACCTGGAGAGCGTGGTGTGCTCTCGCGAATTTGAGACGGCCGCAAGGGCCTACCAGGAAATCGCGCACTCGGCCGCTGTCAGTGGCGGCTGGACATTTTCCGACCAGCCGGCTGTCCTTTCCGCCGACAAGTTTTCCAATGCCGATATCCGGGTGATCGGCGGCATTGTTGGTCTCTTTGCCCGCGCCACCGCGCAGATGGCGCTATTCTCCCGGCTGATGCAACGCGGCTATTCCGGGGGACAAAAGGGAAGAGTGAGCAAGCTAAAGCAGGTCTCAGCCTTGGCGCAGATGGTGCGTGTGCATGTGCCCAATGAGCGCGAAGCCGGCCTTCGCGTCTGGCTGATTTACTCCGACATTAAGAAGACTACCGGAGCCAGGACCGTTCTCAGCCTTTACCGCGCGCTCTCTCCCTATCCCAGTTATCTGGCTTCCGCTTGGCTCGATGGCAAACGCCTGCTGGATGAACCTTCATTTGTCACCGCGCGTGAAGAATTGAATCGTCGCGCTCGCGCCCTGCTCTCCGGGCTGCCGGTAAGGGACCATCGGGCGATCCTGAAAGACCTTAGCGCGGCACAATGGCGTGAAATTGAAGAGATGGTGGATGGCTCTGCCCAACTGCTGCCACAATTTACGCTGTTGACGTCGGTGTGGCAGCGTTCTTTTCCCAATGCTTCAAGGTTGATCGGGGCGGCATAGGTTCTTTATCCCGACCCTGAGATTGTCGAAGGGAGGGAACCCTATTAGTTCCAGCAACTCGTGGACTAGATAACTTTTCCCGATTTCAGGAGCACGTATCTGCACCTGAGAACGGTGGAGAACCTATTTGCAGCATGAGCGCTACAGGGTTCCCTCGCTCCGCTCGGGATTAGAGAAAAAGCTTATCCCGGCGGCCAGTGCATCTGCCTTCCACCCAGCAGATGCAGGTGCAGATGGAAAACGGTTTGTCCCGCGTCCGGCCCTACGTTGTACACCGTGCGGAATCCGTGCTCCAGCTTGCGCTCCTTGGCGATTTTTGCGGCGATCAGATGGGAATAGCCGACAATCTCTGTATCAGCCTCGGTCAGATGATCAACTCCGGCAATATGTTTTTTCGGGACAATAAGGACGTGTGTTGGTGCGCCGGGTTTGATATCTTCAAAGGCGAAAACCTTCTCGTCTTCGTAAACTTTCTTCGACGGTATGGAGCCGGCAATGATCTTGCAGAAGAGGCAGTCAGTCATAACAGTGAATAGTAACAAATGTCTGTCTGAGATCCCGAGCGCAGTAGGGAACACTATATTTGGTAATTGAGTAATTTGGTAAATTGGTAATTTAAAAAACGTGCGATGATTCGGCGCCAGCCAAAATGCTTTTCAATTTACCCAATTACCAATTTTACCCAACTACCAAATGAGCTATAGGGATCTCTCGCTTCGCTCGAGACTTCGG
>DASXKZ010000173.1:0-12170 GCA_036496525.1 Candidatus Angelobacter sp. | reverse complement strand
CTGGTTTTTCCGCATGAGCGTTCTGCAGGCGCAGCGATCCGGTCCTGAAAGACCAGAAACTGCGCAATGCCGGAGTCGAGCGCAAGCTTCCAGCTCCCGCTGGGAGAAGCTTCAGACGTTACTTTGATGAGCATTCTGGATTCATTTATCTCCACCGGAACGCGCAATCCCGACGGGACCTTTGCGGATTCAGGCAGCGGATAGAGTTCCAGGGTGTGATGCTCATA
This sequence comes from Candidatus Angelobacter sp., assembly GCA_036496525.1. Classification (GTDB taxonomy): domain Bacteria; phylum Acidobacteriota; class Terriglobia; order Terriglobales; family Acidobacteriaceae; genus Angelobacter. Next base: position 11,943 of record DASXKZ010000173.1, on the reverse strand, counting down.
GTCGAGACGGAAAGAGAACTGCAATAGAAAGTTCATGCCCAACACGCCGCGAATCTTGCGGTCCAATGCTGTGAGCTGCGGGAGCGGCATAGCTAACGCTTCCTGGTTTGAGACGGAAGCAGGGCCCACCCGGAGCGTCTGAAAATAATAACGAGGCACATCTGTAGCGCTGGCGAGACTGGCCAGCTTCAGCCTGTCCTTGGGCTGCAAGCCGAGTTCAATGGCGAGTTGCGGATCAATCAAGGTGGTGTTAGTGCCGGTATCGACCACGAAATCATAGGGGCCCCGATCATTGACGGAGACGCTGACCACCATCAGATAGCCGGAAATCATACGGACGCGAAGATGCGTATTAGCGCTTGAATCGGGATTATGGAAGGCGCGCGCTGATGCAGCGCAGCATGAAACCAGCAGAATGAGTACGAACGTTTTTGCCCAATGAGTCATTCGTCTTCCTTGGAACCTACAAGCGGCCCGAGGGAAGCCGTGAGAGAGCTATGGTGGGCGCAATAAAGTTGGAGAGGAAGATGACTTTTGGTCGCAGCACTTGTGGGAGCAGGTAATGTGCGAGTGGAACCATGGGCATTTAACAGTCGGGCATTTTAGAAGCGAGCAAGGGTTGCCATGCGCATTAGCCGCATGAACACTGGAGATTACGACATAAGGCACATTCGAATTCAGGTAAGAAATTCTGCCGGAGAAAGGATGTTGACCCATCCTGATTACGTTACCTTACGACAATGTTGAGCGGTACGTTTGTCACTGTGGAGTAAAGGCCGTCACCATCAAGTTTTTGAAGGCCTGAATGTGTGACACTGCAGGACGAGGGTGCAGCGCGTGGTAGAATCACGCGGCCTTCACGCTCATGTCCACCGAACTAAGACGCTCCATGGGACTTACAGCCGCCACCTCAATGGTGGTGGGAATCATTGTGGGCGCGTCGATTTTTGTGCAGCCTTCAGAGGTAACGCGGCTCGTTCCAAACCGAAGCGGCGTGATTCTGGCGTGGCTGGTTTCCGGCGTGCTCACGCTTTGCGCTGCGCTGGTATGCGCGGAGCTCTCGCATCTTTTTCCAGAGACAGGCGGCGTATATGTTTTTCTGAAACAAATTTATTCTCCCGCGCTTGGTTTTCTCTGGGGATGGACAATGTTTTTTGTTATGCACGCCGGAATCCTGGCTGCCATTGCCGTGGTGCTGGCACGCTACGCCGGATATATCTTTGGTTTCGGCGACATTGGTGTTCGACTGCTGGCCATGGCGGCAATTCTTCTTGTTTCTGTTATCCAATATCTGGGTGTAAAGCCGGGCAGCGCTGTGCAAGTCACGCTGACCGCGGCCAAAGTCTGCGCAATCGCGCTGCTATGCGGCGTGATTTTTACGCTGGGAACAGCGGCGCACCAAAGCGTAGCTGTTTCTGCCGATCAGTCGATCCACCTCGCTTCTTTCGGCCTGGCCGTAGCCGCTGGACTCTTCGCGTTTGGTGGCTGGCACATGGTTTCTTATTCCGCAGGTGAAACACGCAATCCGGAGCGCACAATTCCGCGCGCTCTGGTCCTTGGCATTTTCATTGTGACGGCCTGCTACACGCTCTTGAACGCTGCATATCTGTACGTAATGCCGTTGAGCGCCGTGGCAACTTCCACGCGCGTTGCCGCCGAAGCCATTGAGCGTGTCCTTGGGCCTGCGGGCGGCAAGGCAATCACGGTGGTGATCATCGTCTCGGCGCTCGGATCGCTCAACGGGATTGCGCTGGCCGGTCCCCGCGTGTATTACGCAATGGCGCAAGACGGCCTCGCTTTCCGGTGGATGGGAGCGCTCCATCCCAAACGACAGACTCCTTATCTGGCGATTGCCGCGCAGGCTGTGTGGGCGTGCATCCTGGCCACCACAAATTCTTATCGCGCGCTTTTTAGCCGAGTGATTTATACCGAATGGCTGTTTTTCGCCCTGTTGGCTGCCGGTGTTTTCCTGCTGTACCGTCGCGGCGGCTATGCTCCAAAATTTCTTGCTTTTGCTTTTCCGCTCGTGCCGGCCGTTTCTTTTCTTACGTCGGCTGCCATTGCCGTGAACCAGATCTGGGCAGCGCCACGCGATAGCTTTATTGGCCTGGGCTTGCTTCTGTTGGGGCTTCCGGTATATTTTTTCTGGGCTCGGCATAATACGAGCAAACGAGCAGCAACGCCCAGTTGAAGCGACGCAGCAAACGACTTTTTGTACAAACCGCCAAAAATCTCACCACGGATGAACACTGATTGAACGGATTAAAAAATAAAATCAACCTGGCTTGATCGGTTGAATCCGTGTTTATTCGTGGTAAGGTTTTTTCCCGAAATGAAAGGGCCAAATGCCAACGATCGACTTTCATAATCATTACTATCCGCCGGAGTACATGAAGGCCATTGAGCAGGGACCAAGCGCCGTGCGCATCGACTACGACGCCGAGGGCAATCCTCAACTGCACTACCCGGGCGACTACAACATTGCCGTGCGCGGCCACCGCGACATCGCCTACCGAGCCCAGGTCCTGCGCGAAGCCAAAGTTGACACACAGGTCATCACGCTCACCACGCCGGGCACGCACATTGAGCAGCCGGCGACGGCAATCAAACTCGCGCAGATCACCAATGACGCTTTTGCCCGCGCCGTCTCCGACTATCGCGGCCTCTACGTCGCCCTGGCCACGCTCCCGCTCTGCGATCCCGCCGCCAGCGTCACTGAACTGCGCCGCGCCATGGAGCAGCTTAAGTTTCGCGGTGTAATGGTTTTCAGCAACATCAACGGAATCGCGCTCAGTGATCGACGTTTCTGGCCGCTTTGGGAAGCCGCGAACGACCTTGGCGCTATTGTTCATATTCATCCTACAAATCCCGTGGGCGTAGAAGCCATGCTTGACTACTGGCTTATGCCGTTGGTCGGCTTTCTTATGGATACAACTCTTGCCGCAGCCAGCCTGGTTTTCAGCGGCGTGCCTGAGCGTTTTCCAAATATCAAATGGGTGCTGGGACACCTGGGCGGCGCAATTCCATATCTGGCAGAGAGGCTCGATCGCGGCTATGAAGCGTTTGCCGACTGCCGCAAGAACATATCGCGCGCTCCCAGTTCCTATCTCAAAAAGTTTTACTTCGATACCGTCAACTTCGATCCCCGCGCTCTGGAGCTGGCCGTAAGCTTTGCCGGCGCCAGCCAGATTCTTGCCGGCAGCGACTATCCGCACCAGATCGGTAGCATTCCTAAGATGCTGGAGAGTTTAAAGGCTATGCGCGTGAGCGAAGAAGAGAGGAAGCTCATCCTCGGCGGCAACACCAGGAAATTGTTGGGAATTTGACATCCTTTCCGCTCTCCCGGTTTCCTTTGTGTCCTTTGTGGTTAATGGTTTTGGCTTTTCCGGTCCGCGCTTATCAGCGGTAAGCGGTTGCTTTTTCCGATCCCCGTTATCTTCCGCCGGCGATGTCACGACTGGCTTGTGCTATGGCATGATAGATAACATCTATTATTCATAGACCAGCCTCCTATGCCTGTCGTTCTCAAGATCGATCCGCACCGCAGAGTTGTGCATTCTGCGTTTTACGGCAAAATTACTGATGCTGAATTTCTTGGCCATCGCACGCGGATTGCCTCAGACCCGGATTTCAATTCCCAGTTTGCCGACATTGTTGACTTCAGTGACGTGACTGAGACGGCCATCACGGAAAGCGCCATCGCTGCGCTGGCGGCAAATCCCAGTCTGTTCAGCAGCTCGGCAATCCACATTGTGGTTGCGCCGGCCGCCGTCATGTTCCGGCTGGGGGCCAAGTTCAAGGAGCTTGCTCAATCGTCGCGACCTAATTTTTATGTCGTGAAGACACGGGCTGAGGCATACCAGATCTTGCCGGATGGAAACAAGCCACAGTCAACGCCGCGTTAAGGTTTCAGCGACTCCAACGGCGCTGAAAGGCGCGAATTGAGCATACAAATTTCCGCAGCTCTCGAATTCGAGAGCTGCTTCCGATTTCCAGACAGAATGCGGGCGAGTTCTTCCATCCAATCCTTTAAGCACCACTTATGTCCAATTCAAGGGGAGAACATTATGGAAGATAAAAACAAGATGGATCAGCAATCTGGCCGCCCGAATCGTGATCAGGAGACGGAAAAGAAGCCGTCACAAGGCTCGCAGGACATCAATCGTCCGGGCCAGGGGAACGTTCAACAAGGCCAGCAAGGCCAACAGGGCCAGCAAGGCCAACGCGATCAGCAGCAGGACCGCGAAAAGAAACCTGCCTAGCAGGCACATATCTGGGCGCGATGAGCGATGCCAGGGTCTGGGAATCACCATCCCCCCGGGGAACGGGGATGGTGATCATCAGACTTTTTGCAAGTGATCGGAATTTTGATGGTTCGTCGTGTGAAATCTGGCGCCGCAAAACCGCATGAATGCGCCCCAACTAACAACAACTTCATATCGCAGCCAAAAGGGGAGAAAACGCATATGCAAATGGAATCCTTAAGAGACTTGTTTGTTGAGGAATTGAAAGATCTTTATTCTGCAGAAAATCAAATTCTGAAAGCCTTGCCCAAGATGATCAAGAAGGCAAGCTCCAAGGAACTGAAGAGCGGATTTGAGCAACATCTGAAAGAGACCCAGGGACATGTTGAGCGCCTGGAGAAAATTTTCAACGGGCTGGATGAGAGTCCGCGGGGAAAGAAGTGCAAGGGCATGGAAGGCGTGATTGCCGATGGCAAAGAATGGATGGAAGAAGACGCCGAGCCTGAGCTGATGGATGCCGGTCTTATCGGCGCTGCGCAGCATGTTGAGCACTATGAAATTGCCGGATACGGATGCGTGCGGACATACGCCGAGCTGTTAGGTGAGCAAGAGTATGCCAGACTGCTGCAGAAGACGCTGGATGAGGAGAAGGCAACCGACGAGAAACTTTCAAAGCTCGCGCAGAGCATCAACGTGGAAGCAGAAAAAGCAGCTTAGGCCAGATCAAAACGGAAGAGCCGGGAAGACCCTGTGTTTCTGGAAGCAGAGCGCAGGGTCTTTTCGCGTAAGCAGCCTTATAGTCAACCAAGGCAAAAATGAAATCGTCCGCTGCGCCGACTCTGGTTCATAATGAGACATTATGACGACTTCTTCCAGGCAAATCAGTCCGCAGCCGAGCGCAGCATCGTCTGAACCCACAGACGTCATCGGCGACCAACCGGCGCAAAATCAGGTCCCGCCTCTTACCGGTTACAACCTGTTCCTGAGCGATCGCACATTAGTGCAAGCCGTTGAGCGCGAGGGCGCAGGCTGGGCGTGCGAACAAATTACCGAACTTGGGCGGCTGCTCGGCACGGAAGAGGCGCAGCGTTGGGGCTTTGAGGCCAATGAGAACAAGCCGGTGCTGCACACGCATGATCGCTTTGGCAATCGCCGCGACGAAGTGGTGTTTCATCCCTCATGGCACAACCTGATGCGGATTTCCGTGGCGAACCGGCTGCACAGCCTGCCATGGGAACCACGACGACCCGGCGCACACGTCGCGCGTGCGGCATTGATGATGCTGACCGCGCAGAATGAAGCTGGGCACACTTGCCCGATATCGATGACGTTCTCAGCGGTTGCGGCTTTGCGGGCTGAGCCGGAGCTGGCCGCCGAATGGGAGCCGCGAATTCTTTCATCCACATATGATCCACGTTTTGCGCCGGCACAGGAGAAATCCGGCGCGCTGTTGGGCATGGGCATGACGGAGAAACAAGGCGGCTCCGACGTAAGGGCCAACACAACGCAGGCTGAGCGGATTGGAAACTCGCGCGAATACCGGATCACGGGACATAAATGGTTTTGTTCCGCGCCAATGTGCGACGCCTTTCTTATCCTGGCGCAGGCGCCGCAGGGCCTTACCTGCTTTTTGCTTCCGCGCTGGACGCCCGACGGCAAGCGCAACGCCTTCCACATCCAGCGCCTGAAAGACAAGATGGGGAACCGCTCCAACGCGTCCAGTGAAGTTGAGTTTGCGCAAGCCTGGGCGCACGTGGTGGGTGAAGAGGGAAGAGGCGTGCAAACGATTATTGAGATGGTGAACCACACCCGCCTTGATTGCGCGATTGCCGCCGCAGGGCTGATGCGGCAAGCGTTGGCCCAGGCGGTGCATCATGCGCGGCATCGCGCAGCGTTTGGGAAGTTGCTGATCGATCAGCCGCTGATGCGCAATGTGCTGGCTGATCTGACGATTGAGTCTGAGGCTGCAACGTTGCTCATGGTCCGGCTGGCCCATGCTTTTGACCACCGTGATACCGACGCGCGCGAACGCGCCTTCTGCCGCATTGCAACAGCCATCGCCAAGTATTGGCTGTGCAAGCGGGCTCCAATGCATGTGGGCGAAGCGCTGGAATGCCTGGGCGGCAATGGCTACGTGGAAGAGTCGATCATGCCGCGCCTTTATCGGGAAGCGCCACTTTATTCTATCTGGGAAGGCTCCGGCAACGTGATGTGCCTGGACGTGCTCCGCGCTCTTGCTAAAGAGCCTGCAACGGTCGAAGCGCTGCTGGCCGAGTTGCAATCGACCGCGGGCGCTGATCCACGGCTCGATAAATATGTTGAAGGGATTGGCGCTCGATTCAGTACGGCGACCGACGACAAATATGCAGCAAGAGACCTTACGGAAAAACTGGCATTGGCGCTTCAATCATCCCTGATGCTGCGTTACAGCTCGGCTGCGATGGCGGAGGCGTTTATTGCATCGCGGTTGGCCGGGCAGCATGGAAACGCATTCGGCACATTGACGGAAGAAGTGGATGTGAAAGAAGTTCTCAACAGTGTGGTTGAGCCACTGGCGATGCAGACATAAAAAAGTCTTCGCGACTAAGGCGTTCAGCCGCGAAGACTCCACCAAGGAAAGAAAAACAGAAGATCACAGAGGCTAGCGAAATGCTCGGCAGGAGACTCTGTGGACTTTTTTTAGTTCCCTATGCACATAGTGCAGCGGGCTGGCAAATCGTTTCATCCGTTTGCAATTTAGTTCAATCGTTTTCATTACGGTGCGGGATGGCCGGTTGTGCAAAAACGGGAAACTGAAAATCTGCTCACGAGGCGAAGATTTTTGTTGCAATTCGCTCCTTATTCGCTTATAGTGAGGGCAGTTCTGCAGGGAGCGGCGCCGGCGGGACGTTGCTTCATTGGCAATCCGGGTTTACCCGAAACGGCCTGCACCTCTGCGGTCTGTGGGCCTTTGTGTCGCTCCCAGCTACTGCGGCCCTGAAGGGATCCAAAATGCGTTGCTAAGCTGCGCGTGTTGGAAAAGAGTCCTTCCGTGAGTGGCCGTAGTGTGCGCGAAAAGCATCTGGCAATTGGCAATTGGCCGGCCCAACAATCCCAAACCTCAACACAGATAACACTGATTTACACGGATCAAAAGGTTCAAACAGGACCGTTTTGAATAAATCCATGTCGCCTGTATTCATCCGTGATGAGACCTGCTTTTTTCTGGATTGATGAAGCATTAAGACATCCCTAGAGCCGCCACATTTGGCATCTTGGTTCACACGATGCTCCAACGGAGTCGATCCCTCACTCCGAGCCTCAGCTAGCCTCGGCTGCGGATTCGGGATGGCAGGTCATTGTGGGGACAGAATTTCAAGCCAAAGTTGTGTAGAGCAAAGCAAGATCGAGGTTCGCAGGCGAGGGCGCCTGCGGTCCACAACTTTTGTAGATCTGTAGGGGTTCCATCAACAAGTCCTGAAGTTCACAAATTTTTCGAAATCGAGCTACCCAAACGGGTGGCTTTTTATTTGGAGGCAAAGGTGACGAAAGAAGAGATCATTGCAGCGATTCGAAACTGCGCGGATGAGCTAGGCCGCGTTCCAACCGTAGCGGAGTTAAAAGAAATGCGCAGGATCAACCTGCGGACGATCCGGAGGTTTTTTGGCCGGTATGCCGACGCGTTGCGCGAGGCCGGTTTCGATCCGCACGGAGCAGGATACAAGCTGGACCTGGACACGCTATTTCGCGACTGGGCCGAGGTTGCACGGCGCGTGGGAAAGTTGCCGGGCATTCTGGAATACAGCAAGCAGAGCCGTTACAGCGTAGGCCCCACAGTAACGCGGAAATCAATTCGTCAAAGACCTGTTACTTCTCGCCGCCTGGGCGGCTTTTTTTCCGCGATGGATCCGGTCCTCAGTGGTATCAGTGCAAATCAGTGGTAAGAACTTCTGGTTCTTCCTCAAAATCCACCCGGCAAATGTTGCTCAACGCCAGTTGCAGGTAATAGCCTAATTCGACGCCTGTTTGTACTCCAGCTTTCCCTCCACCACCGCCTGCGCTCCTACCTTACCAACGGTTTCTTCAAACACCCATGGCTGCGATGCTGGTATAGAATGTTCTGCCGATTGAAGCTGGCAGAACCTTTCCGGTAGCTAGTTGCGTTCTCAAAGGGCAGACAGGATTGCAGCGGGCAAGAAATGGAAACTACAACCCTTAACGACTTCCCGGTGCCGGTAAGGCGAGGGCTGTCCATGAAAGCCATTCTGGCGATTGGTTTTCTTGCCGCTTTCACCATACTGCTTGTCTGGCGCGCCAGTGTGCTCGAAACGAGATTAATACGTGAAAGCGAGGAGCCAGCATTGGTTGACAAGCCGGCGCCAGAATTTTCGGCCGCCACCCTGGACGGTCAAACAGTCTCGCTGTCCGATTTTCGCGGGCGGAAGAATGTGGTGGTGAGCTTCTGGGCAAGCTGGTGCGGTCCGTGCAAGCTGGAGATGCCGGGCCTGATAAAGTTCTACAAAACCAACCACAACGCTTCCAGCGACTTTGAGATACTGGCAATCAGCATTGACGAAGACACCAAGGATGCCACGGATTTCGCGGCAGCACAGAAACTGAATTTTCCCGTCCTTTTGGACCCTAAGCAGCGAGTAGCGAAGGCTTACGAGGTAGAAGGTATTCCCACAATATACGTGATCGACAAGAACGGAAAAATCATTTACGGGCGCCAGGGGTTCGATATGTCAATGGAATACCAGTTGGCCCGCGAACTTAGAATCAAACAAAAAAAGCCGGCGGAAGGAGACTCCGATGGCAACGCCAGCCATTGAATTCGCCGACGTGACCAAGGTCTACCAGCGGCGTTTTGCCGGGGGCCAGGTACCGGCCCTTGCCAATGTTGTCTTTTGCAGTGGCTCCAGGAGAAGTCTGTGCCTTCCTGGGGCCAAACGGCGCGGGCAAGACAACCAGCATGAGTATCCTGATGGGATTCATCTACGCTGACCAGGGGCGTATCCGCGTTTTCGGCTACAGGCCCGGGGATGTACGGGCCAAGGAACGCATCGGCTTTCTGCCGGAAAATTTTGCCTTCTATCGCTATCTCAGCGCGGAAAAGCTGATGCAATTCCATCTTCGCTTAAGTGGCCGCAAGACAGCGGACCCGAACGCGCTGATCGCCGGACTACTGGCCAAAGTCAAGCTGGACAGTTACAAGGGCTTAAAGATCGGGAAATACTCGCGCGGCATGGTGCAGCGTTTAGGAATTGCCCAGGCCCTTCTGGGCAACCCGGAACTGCTGGTGCTCGATGAACCTACATCCGGCCTGGATCCGGCAGGACGGAAAGAAGTACGCGACCTGATCCTGGCGCTTAAGGCAGAAGGTAAGACGATTTTTCTGAGTTCACATATCCTCTCAGAAGTTGAACAGATTTGCGATCGCGTGATCATCATCGACCGCGGCCGCCTGGTCCAGGCGGGAGCATTGCGGGAAATGCTGGCGGAGGGGACCCGCGTGGAAATCATTGTTGATCAGTTGCCGGAAGACCTTGAACCAGCCGTGAGGGAAGGCGGCGGTTCGGTGGAACGCCAGGCAAACCGTGTACGCATCGCCACGGATGCTGAGCACAAGCGTGCGCTGGCGGAGATGCTATGGGCCCGCGGCTGCGACGTGATCAGCCTTACGCCCACGAAGAGCTCGCTCGAAGAAATGTTCCTCAAGGTTGTGGGAGGAGGAAACACCGAGTGAAGGTCCGCACAATAGCGCTCAACACTTTTGGAAGCTTTCTGCGCAACAAAGCCATCCTCCTGTTCTGCAGCCTGTTCGTTTGCATCGTGGCGCTCATGACCTCTCCCCTGCTGTATTACAAGGCCATGACCGATGCTTCCAACGCCCAGCAGATGCAAGGGGTAATTTTGAACACAGTGGCAACCGTCATCTCAATGGTGAGTGGCTTTGGCAGCTTGTTGGCTGCGTGGGCGGCAGCCGATTCCGTGGCCGGCGAAATGAAATCGGGAACTGTGCTTGCCGTCATGGCGCGGCCACTGCGCCGCTGGGAATTCATGGCCGGCAAATATCTGGGCGTGCTCATGCTCATGGCGGTTTATGTGACTTTCATGCTGGGCGTCACATTTTTTCTGGCTTGGCTGGGCGGCCAGAGTTTACATACTTCCATCTGGGTGCTACTCGTGTATCCCATGGTGCGCTATGCGATCTGGGCGGCGATCGCAATGTTTCTGGTTACGTTGTTGCACTCTGTTTTCGTAATCGGGATTGTCGCGGTTCTGGCCACACTGGTACAGGTTTTTGGATCTACGCGCTCCGCCATGCCGGATTGGATTCGCATGCCGGTGCATCTAGTACTTCCTTTAACTGGTCTACTTTCTGAAGAGCGTTTCCTCAGCATCACCCGTGCGTCCTTGAAGCCCTATCCATGGACCAACCACCTTACCGCCCTGGTTTATGGGCTGGACTATGCTCTGGTCTGGTTTCTTTTGGCTGTGCTGATGTTTCAATACCGCAGCTTGTCACGCGACTAGCAGGGCGCAAATAATTAGTTTAGCGAGGGCTTGCGCGCAGTCGGGATCGCAAAAGGGAAAAGGTCATGACGTAGGCGAGGGTGCCTGCGATCCACAATTGTTGCTGCATGCAAGTGGGCGCGGCGTTGATCCCTGAACAAGCCCGAAACACAGGCAAGAGAGTGCCTGTGCCACATAAACGAAAAAAAAACCGGCAGGCCTTTTGAGCCTGCCGCTTTTGTTTTGAAACAGAGACGCAGCATGCTACGTCTCCGGAAGCGTCATCTTACTGTTTCTTTGCCGGCGCTTTCTTTTTGGCTGTGCCGGTTTTTGGAGCTCCGGTTTTCGGGGCCGGCTTGGCCGCCGGGGCCTTCTTTGTTCCGGGAGCGCCGCGCGGATTGATCAGGTTAAGAGCATCCTCAGCGTTGAACGGGAATTGACGAACTGACGTTTGTCCCGTGGTGCTCAGAGTAACGTCAACGCGGCGGTTCTGGGCGAGAGCCAGCACTTTGGCGTTCTTACTGAGCTGCGCTTTTTGCGCCGCGGTAATGTTCTGGTCCTGGTCAATGGCCTGCTTGACCTGATCAGCGCTCATTGGCTCTTCAATGCCCAAGCCTTGAGTTTCAATGGCGTCGGCTGAAACACCATTGGCCACAAGGTAAGCCTTGGTGCGTTCAACGCGACGTTCAGACAGCTTCTTGTTGTATTCCGGACCGCCGCGCGGATCGGCATGACCTTGCAGGATCAGGTGAGCGTCCGGCTTAAATGCCAGATACTTCTTGAAGTCGCCTGCCAGTGCCAGCAGGGTCGTCTTTTGGCTGGCCAGCAAGCCGCTTGTAATCGGGCTGTTCTCAGTGGGTTGAGCAGTGGGGAAGTAGATGCTGTGCAGAGAGAGCCGCTGCTCAAGCTGACGTTGTTCCGCTGCCGGCTGGACAGTGACTTGGGTAGTGCCATCGGTCTCACCGCCGCGGCCGTCACTCACGTGGCACATGATTGTGTAAGTTCCTGGGGCCACACCGGTGGAATCGAATTGAGCAGTGGAGTCCGTGCCGGACACTTTGCCGCCGCTGGCTTTATAGCTATAAGTCAGCTTGTCATTGTCCGCGTCGCTGGCGGTTGAAGTAATCGTTGCGCTCTGGCCTGCGGTAATGGTTGCAGGATTTGCGGCGCAAGTGATGGTCGGCGGAGTGTTGGGCTTCTCTTC
>DASXKZ010000172.1:0-26367 GCA_036496525.1 Candidatus Angelobacter sp. | reverse complement strand
GGAGCAATCAGGAACGGGATTGGAGGGTCGGCGCAGGCTTCAGAAGTCAGCAATGCGAGTGAAACTGCGATGAATTCGCACTCGACCATGAATTCAGTCGCTGAACAAACCGGCGGCAAGGCGTTCTATAACACGAATGATTTGAATCGGGCCATTCGCGACAGCATGGAAGACGGATCAACCTATTACACGCTGGGTTATTACCCGGAGAACAAGGATTGGGACGGCCGATTCCGCCGGATTTCCGTCAAGGTGAACCGCGCTGGAGTTAAGCTGCATTACCGCCAGGGTTTTTACGCGGTTGAGCCCAAGGAGTATGCTAAGCAGGACCCGAAAATTCTGGCCATCGATTTGGGAAGCGCGCTGGACATCACCAATCCCATCTCTACCGCATTGCCGTTTCAGGCCGTTGTGCTTCCTCCGTCGGCGCAAAATGGAAACAAAATCCAGATCAACTTTGGTGTGGATGCCCACGCTATTGCGTTTGAGTTGAAACCAGATGGACTGCAGCATGCATCAGTGGACTGCGGCGTCCGCGCTTATTCAAAAGCCGGTGAATCGATCAAGCTGCAGGGAAATACATTCAATGCCGCGCTTGCGCCGGAGCAGTACCAGAGAGTGATGAAAGCGATCTTTCCCTGCAACCAGACTCTTGAACTTCCACCGGGAGAGTACCTTCTGCGGCTGGCTGTGCGCGATACGAACAATGGTTTGATCGGCACTGCGAACGGCAGCGCTACGGTACCGGCGGCCGGGGCCAATTCACAGACAAGTCCGGAGGAGAAAAAGCCTTAGCGCATGTTCGGGATCCTCACGCTCCTCGGCGGTTCGCACGGACGCAACATGCGTGATATCCTCGGCATTCAAGCTTTCAATTCTGAATGAGCAGCCTTTTCCTGGTCCGACACGGTCAAGCATCTTTTCTTGAGCGCAATTACGACAAGCTTTCCGCCAAAGGCGAACAGCAAAGCCGCATGCTGGGCGAGTACTGGGCCGGACTGAAGCTTGGCTTTGACCGCGTATATTCAGGACCAAAAGTGCGGCAGCGCGAAACGGCGCGCCTTGTCGGCGAGACCTATAAGAGCGCAGGCCTTCCCTGGCCTGAACCAATCGTTCTGGCGGAATTCGATGAGTTCCAGGCCGAGGCTGTAATAGAGCGGTCATTGCCGGAGTTGCTGGAAAGCGATTCCGACATCCAAAGAATGCATCGGGCATTTAAGGACGCGCAGACTCGGCCGGAGCAGTTCAAAACATTTCAGCAAATCTTTGAAGTTGTGATCGGCCGATGGGCGGACGGCAAGGTGCCGCTGGAAGGCATTGAGCCCTGGGCAGATTTCAGCGCGCGAGTACAGCGCGGACTGGCCAAGTTTCATGAGAATGGCAAACGCGGGCAGCGCATTGCTATCTTCAGCTCCGGAGGACCTGTGGGCGTTGCCATGCAGAGGGCATTGGACCTCTCCACTGAAGCAACGCTAAAAGCAGCGTGGATGGTGCGCAATTGTTCTTACAGCGAGTTTCTCTTCTCCGCCGGACGGTTTACCCTAAGCTCGTATAATGCTACTCCGCACTTTACTGATCCGGAGTTTCTTACGCATCGGTAAGGCAAGCGGGATTGACCCGCTGTGAACCAGCGGCCTGTGAATCAGCGAAACCTTTGATCAGCAAAACAAGGAACTGCGCCGATGTCAGCCGAAGCCACAAAAAATATTTCTATCGCGGAAGAATTGCAGGATGGCACCAAGGCAGTCCGCCAGGGCGAGGAGTTGGACATAGCCCGGCTTGAGCCTTATCTTCGCAGCCATTTTCCCGATCTCGGCGGCCATTTGGTGGTAAAGCAATTTCCCAGCGGCCATTCGAACCTTACGTATTCCGTTGCCCTGGGCGAAAAAGAAATGGTGTTGCGGCGGCCGCCGTTCGGCAGCAAAGTGAAGTCCGCACACGATATGGGACGTGAATACAATGTGTTGGCAAAGCTGCACGACGCGTATCCAACCCCACGCCCACTGTTGTATTGCACAGACGATTCTGTTCTTGGTGCGCCGTTTTACGTGATGGAGCGCGTGCGTGGCCTAATCCTGCGCCGCAACCTACCGGAAGGTCTGGCATTACCACAGGAAACAGCAAGGAAGCTCAGTGAATCTTTTATCGACAATTTGGCTGCGCTGCATGGCCTTGACTACACCGCGCTTGGCCTGGGCGAACTGGGCAAACCGCAAGGTTATCTGGAGCGGCAGGTGCGAGGGTGGATGGAGCGCTATCAGGGATCGAAGACCCACGACCTGCCGGAAGTGGAACCGCTCTCCGCATGGCTACGCGAACACATGCCTGCGCGGAGCGGCGCAACATTGATCCACAATGATTACAAGTACGACAACATGGTGCTTGACCCCACGGACATCACAAAGATCAAGGCGGTTCTGGACTGGGAGATGTGCACTCTGGGCGATCCGCTGACGGACCTGGGCACTGCGCTGGCCTATTGGATCGACCCTGAGGATCCTCCGGAGATGCAGATGGTGCGGTGGGGACCAACGATTGTTCCGGGAATGCTGCGCCGCGCTGAAATGGCGCAACGCTACGTGGAGAAAACCGGACGCGATCTTTCGGACATCGTCTTTTATTATGTGTTTGCCATGTTCAAGGTGGCGGTGATCATTCAACAGATTTATTACCGCTATTTTCACGGCCTGACAAAAGACGAGCGCTTTGCTTCGTTAGGCGAGGTGGCAAAGACGCTGATGAGGGTAGGGTTGAACGCAACGAAGAGAGCGAGGTTGTAACACTGCTCTCTGAAATCCCGAGCACCAGCAAGGGAATCCTATCACCGTAGATTGCCTACTTAGGAAATTTTCGCCCAGTTCTGCACGACAGGTGGGTTCATCGAAGTCTATAGCGATCCCTCGCTACGCTCGGGATTAGATCACCGGTAATACCGCACTACCCACTCCGCCACGCAGCAAGGTTTTTCGCCGCCTTCAACTTCGACTGTCGCGTTGAACACCGCCTCCATTCCGTTCGGCGGCACATCTTTAAGAGATTGCAGCACGATGCGGGCGCGAATGTTTGATCCCGCACGTACCGGAGAAACAAAGCGTACCCGATTCAGCCCGTAGTTCACGCCCATGCGAATTCCCTGCCGGATCCCCAGCGCCTGATGCATGAAGTGCGGCAACAGAGACAGTGTGAGAAAGCCATGAGCGATCGGCGCTTTGAACGGCGATTCACGGCGCGCGCGTTCTACGTCCACATGGATCCATTGATGATCAAGCGTGGCGTCGGCGAACTGCTGGATGCGCTCCTGAGTAACGTTGAACCAGTCAGTAACGGCGATTTCCTGGCCGACGAGATCTTTGAGAGCTTCAGGAGAATCGAGGGTGCGTTTGGGCATAGTTTTGTGTAATCCCGAGCGCAACGAGGGATCACTATGAGCTTATTTGCTGACCAAAGCCAAACGAGGCTGCGATCAGACATTCGTGCTGTCCCTATACTGCATCGGTTGCAATAGGGGTCCCTCGCTGCGCTCGGGATTTAAAACCTCATTTCTTACTCGCCAGCTCCGGACGAATGCTCCCTGTGCCTGACCAGTACTTCTTGCGTAGCTCTTTCTTCAGCACTTTACCAGTCCCTGTCCGCGGCAGCGTATCGAGAAATTCCACCGTACGAGGGCATTTATAGTGAGTGAGATTGCCGCGGCAAAATTCCAGGATCTCGGCCTCCGTGGCACTGACGCCAGGCTTCATCACGACCAAGGCCTTCGGCACTTCGCCCCAACGCTCGTCGGGCACGGGAATCACGGCCACTTCATAAATGCCGGGATGCGCAAGCAGCGCCTTCTCCACCTCCAATGAAGAAATATTCTCGCCGCCGCTCACAATAATGTCTTTTTTGCGATCAACAATCAGGGTATAACCATTTTCGTCGATGGTGGCCATGTCACCGGTATGGAACCAGCCATTACGCATGACCTGCGCGGTAGCTTCCGGCTGCTTCCAATAGCCGGCCATCACGCCGTCACTGCGGGCGACGATCTCGCCGATACTTTTGCCATCACGCGGAACGTCTTTGTCATCAGGATCGACCACGCGGATTTCAACACCGGGAATCGCGTGACCTGTGCTTGCCTGCTTCTCAAAGCGAGCATTCCCTTCCCAATCGAGCCCGGCCTTCATCCGGGCCGTGGTCAGGACGGGGGCCGTCTCCGTCAGGCCATAACCGGAATAGCAGGCGCAGCCAAGCTTCTCTTCAACTTCACGCACCAGCGTTGGAGACGATGCCGCGCCGCCCAGGCTCATGCGCTCCAGAGTCTTCAAATTGAACTTGGGCCGGTCAGGACAGTTAACCAGCGCGGTTGCCATGGCGGGAACTACGCTAAGTGACTGCACGCCCTCACGCTCAATCTGGCGGAAGACTTCCGTGGTTTCAAATTTGCGCATCATCACATGCTTGCCGCCGACGTATGTAAGCGAATGCGCCACACCCCAACCGTTGGCGTGAAATAAAGGAATAGTGTGCAGTTCCACTGACTCACTATTGCCGCCAAAGGCAATGGCCACGTTAAGCGCATGAAGATAGATGTTGCGATGCGTGAGCATCACGCCCTTGGGATTGGCGCTGGTGCCGCTGGTGTAGAAAAGTTCGGCGACGGAATTTTCATCGATCCGCGTTATGTCAGCACGATAAGGCGTGGCTGCAGCCAGCATTTCTTCATAATTTTGCGCGGCCATCCAGGGTTGGTTGGGTTTGAAATCCAGCGGAATAAAATGCTTTACCGAGTTAAGGTCTTTGCGGAATGACTCAACCAGCGGAATGAACTGTTCCTCAAAGAAAAGCACATCTGCTTCCGAGTCGTTGAGAATATATGCCAGCTCCTGAGAAGCCAGGCGGATATTCAACGGAAGCAAAATCCCGCCTGCTTCCACCACGCCATAATAACCTTCGAGCAGACGATGACAATTGGCGCCGAGAAAGGCGACGCGCTCTCCGGACTTGACGCCCAGCGAGCGCAAGGCCCCTGCCTGACGTGCGGTGCGATCAGAAAATTCAGCGTAGGTGAATCGTTGATCGCCGCAGACAACGGCCGTGCGACCAGGAAATTGCTGGCTGGAATAACGCAAGAATCGCAATGGTGTAAGAGGAATAATCATGATGACCTCAGGCGGACTGGCCTCCATCCACCACCAGCACGTGGCCGTTGACGTAGGCGGAAGCGTCAGAAGCGAGAAAGACCGCCGCGCCTTTCAAATCATAGTCCGAGCCAAAACGGCGCGCGGGAATGTGACTGAGCAGGTAGTCTCGCTTGTATTCAATCACTTTATCTGACATGTGCGTGGGAAACCATCCCGGCGCAATCGCATTGACCTGGATATTATGCCGCGCCCACTTCACCGCCAGATCGTGCGTAAAGGAAATTACTCCGCCTTTGCTGGCGTGATACGCGATTGCCTCCACGGTCTCAGGCGGTGCGCCCCTGATGCCCGCGACCGACGCCATATTAATGATCTTGCCGCTTTGTTGCTTGAGCATGATTTTGCCGGCAGCCTGGGCGCAGAGAAATGTTCCCGTGAGGTTGGTTTCCATCACCTTGTTCCACTCCGCTAGAGTCATCTTTTCAGTAGGAGCGCCCCATGAGAT
This sequence comes from Candidatus Angelobacter sp., assembly GCA_036496525.1. GTDB lineage: Bacteria > Acidobacteriota > Terriglobia > Terriglobales > Acidobacteriaceae > Angelobacter. Next base: position 20,736 of record DASXKZ010000172.1, on the reverse strand, counting down.
GCCGGCATTGTTAATGAGGATATCGATGCGCTTGAACTCCGCCACCGTACCAGCGATCAGCTGCTCAACGCTGGCCTGGTCTTTTACTTCACAAGCCATGGCTATCGCGCGGACGCCAAGTTTTTCCATGTCATGCGCGGCCGCTTCACAGCGTACTTTTTTACGCGCACATAGAACCAGATTTGCACCCATTTCAGCCAGGGCCTCCGCCATCTGGCGGCCCAGCCCAATCGATCCCCCCGTAATAATGGCGACGCGTCCCTTTAGATCGAAAAGTTGCTTTACGCTTCTGTAGAGTGGTTGCTCGGACATAGGCAATCTATCTCCTTAAAAGATGCTCGAAAACATTATGAGCTTTTCTGGGCGATGCCGGTTGGACGCGGGATAGCGCCCACCGCCCAGGGCGCGTTCAACTGTGTGTGCCACTCCAGCAACGCGGGTCCCGGCGAACTGAGCCATTGCGGTATACGCTGCTGCAGGGCGGCAATCGATGTGATTCGCTCGGCGCGGATGCCATAGGCTTCAGCCACGCGGCAAAAATCAGGGTTCTTGAGTGCTACTTCATGTGTCTGGCCGAACATTGTTCGCTGCAGAAAGGCGATCACGCCGTAAGAGTCATCATTTACCAGAAGGATTTTTACCGGCAGATCATACTGCGCCAGCGTAGCCAGTTCGTGCTGCGTGTATTGAAAGCCTCCATCGCCGGCGATGCAGATGACCTTGCGCTGTTCACCAGACCGCTTAACAGCACAGGCCGCGCCAATGGCCGCCGGAAGGGCATACCCCAGCGTCCCAGACCCTGAAGGATAAAGGAATGTTCCCGGTTCCAGCACCGGAAAGAAAGCAGAGGCCCAGTAGTTGAGGATAGATTGATCGTTGACGAGCACGTCATCACGATGCATGGCTGCCCGAATGAGCTTAAGGGCGGCATAACTATCTTGTGCTAAAGCTTCCAGCCGCTGTGATTCGCTGGTCGTAATTGCCGCGATATCGCACCAGGGCGAGCGTACGGTAGCACTCTGGGCAAAGGCCTTTCCAAGCTCGGCGGTTTTGCCGACAATCTTCCTGGAAGGAATCCGATCGCCCGCGTAGCGAGCGTCTTCGATAACCTGAATGTGCTGCGGCGGAAGCTGCATTCCGAAGCGCCCGGTATCGAATTCGGTGAGACGAGCGCCAAAAGAGATGAGCAGATCGCTTTGCTCGAAAACTTCTTGCACCGCGCCAAGACGCGAGATGCAGCCCAAAGAAAGAGGATGATCGCCGGGAAACATTCCCTTGCCGCTGGTGGTGGTAAAAACCGGGCATTGCAGCAATTCAGCAAACGCGCGGACAGCGGCAGCGCTTTCCTTGATGCCGGCTCCAACAAGGATTGTGGGCGTGCGGCTGGCGGCAATTTGACGACGAGCATCTTCCATTTCCTGGGCCGGCAGAGCTTGATGCGAAGCGGAATTCTTCGCTCCATGTTTTGATAAATCCGCGCTCACTGTCGCAAGAAAAAGATCGTGCGGAATTTCAATGAAAGCAGGTCCCGGCAAAGGTCCGCGTAGGACTCCCATGGCCTCAGCTATCGTTTCAATCAGCGCATCAGGATTAGATACCCGCCGCGCAAAGCGCGTGAGAGGACGAATAATCTCCAACTGGTCCGGCGTTTCATGCAGCGCTCCGCCCGTCTTGCCCAGCATAGAAGATGCAATGTTGGTGCCTATGAGAAGAACCGGAATATTGTTCTGCAAACTTTCCAGCAGTGGGACAAGCGTAAACAGGTTTCCGGGGCCGGTGGAAGCAAAGATCGCGGCTATCTGGCCGCTACGGCGATAAAACCCATCGGCGGCATAGCCTGCGGCCTGCTCATGGCGAACTACCCAGTGATGAAACTGAGGCGTCTGACGCAGCGCTTCATAGACCGCGATATTGTGAATGCTGGGGATGCCAAAGCCCGCGGTAATGCCGTGCCGCACCAAAGCGGTGACTACGGCTTGCGCGCCGGTCATCGGGCTCAAGTTGGGCGTAGTTGGGGAAGCAACGGACATTGGCACTAAGAAATCTAGACAGACAATTGGAGCTAAAAGAGAAAACGACGGAGGCGATGCCGCCTCCGTCGTTAAGGTTAAGAGCTAGAAGCCGATGCGAATGCCAAGCTGCAGCTGGCGCATCGGGAAAGCCGAGGTGAAGCCCAGCGGTGCACTCACAGGCCGGGCTGCGCTGCCGGAAACATTAAACGTAGTGAAGCCTGGTTGCCCACCTGCGGCGACGGGGAGACCGAAATTAGGACCCACAACGTTGTTTACGCTGGCATAGTTGGTGCGATTGGCCAGGTTGAAGCCTTCAGCCAACAACTGAAGATTCGCGCGATCACCCATCTTAAAGCGGCGTGTGATACGCATATCGAAGTCCATGTAGTCAGGCCCCTGACCGGTGTTGCGGGCGGCGCCAATAGGACGATCATTGGTGCTGTGGCGATCGCCGTTCACGTCGGTTCCAGCCAATAGATCAAAAGGATGGCCGCTGTTATAGCGGAAGATTGGGGCGAACTGGAAGTTCGAGAAAATGTGTCCACCGGAATTGCCGGTATCCACAACAGTAGCAACGACAACTTTGTGGCGCTGGTCAAAGCTAGACAATGAATGTTCGCCCGCCAAGTTCGTATTATCGACCGGACCAAAGTCGCTGTTGAAGTCGGTGGTGGTATCAAAGGCCTTGCTCAGGGTGTAATTTGCCAGCACGGAGAAGTGCGAGCTGAAGCGTTTTTTCACTTCCAGAATGGCGCCTTCATACAAAGCGGACCCCTTGGATGAGTACTGGTCCGATTGGAGCAGCAGGGGGTTGGCAAAGCAGTTGACAATGCCTGCTCCCGAACATTGCGGAGCTGCCCAGTTGCGGAACGTGGCAGTCGAGCCATTGGCCAGCGGCACTGAAGTAAACGGCGCTGGCAGCGCATTGATATCAATAGCGACCGGCAAACCGATGGTATGAACGTAAATACCGCTCAACGACACGGCCCAACCCTTGGTAATTTCACGCTCAATGCCAAATTCAGCCTGTTGAGAATAGGGGTTCTGATAATTGGGCTGGCCGCTGAAGAGAACACTCAATGGAGGAACGGGGCCGGTATGAGTGACATTGATGCCAAACTGAGTGAGGTCCGCAGGCGTAATGCAGGCTGCGTTCCCGGCGGCGGCGGTGGTGCACTGGACTTTGTTCTGGAAAAACAAAGTCTGGAAGATTGTTGCAGAGCTAACTGGAGAAGCGGTGAGCGGCACAAATGTTTGAGCAATGGGACGCACACCGTTCACTAGTCCGAGGGTCTGGACGACGTCAGCAATTTGGCCGTAGATAGGCGAGTAGAAGATTCCATAACCCGCGCGGACAACCGTCTTATGATCTTTGAACGGGTCCCAGGCGAAGGAGAGGCGCGGAGCAAAGTTGTTCTTGTCCGTCGCCAACGCTCCATACTGGGAGTCGAGCTCGTAACGCACGCCGACATTCAATGTGAAATTCGGCGTCATCTGCCATTGGTCCTGCACAAAGGCGGCGGTAAAGGGACGCGGGTAGTTATAGATGGGATCACCGAAACCCTGTTGATAGAACTGAGGCAATCCCAGTGACACTGACTGAATTGAGTTAATGGCAGCAGGATTCGCGGCCAAGCCGCACGCGGCCGGAACTTGCAGGCATGGACTCAACAAGCCGCCAGGCAGGTTGCCGAATACAAACCGCCCGGGGAAGAAAGTATGGGACTCAGTGTGATTGCCGCGATAGAGCTCATAGCCGCCGAACTTGATGTTGTGTTTGCCGCGAACCAAAGTCATGTTATCGGCAAACTCATAACGCCGCATGATGGTAAAGCTGGGAAGAAAAATTTGTGTTCCAACATTGCCAAACCCCGGGATGTCCAGCCCTACCTGGCCCGGAACATTTGGATTGACATCGAAATTGGAATAATTCCACTGGACGCGAGCTTCATTCAAGGTGGTTGGACTGAACTGGTGGAACCATGAACCCAGCAATGTGTGGTCAAAGGCTTTTACGGAGCTGCCGCGCGAGAAGCCCGTTAGAGAGGTGACGTCTGGGTTTTCTTCCAAATCGTGGCCAAAGCTATAGCGCAGCGCAACCTGGTTGCGATCACTGAACTGGTGGTCCAAGCGGGTTGAGGCAAGATAGAGCCGATTATTGTAAGGAAACAGGCCGCCATTGTTCTCAAATTGACCCACAATGAAACCGTTTCGGGCAGTCTGGAGCGGCCCCTGAACTGGACCCAAAATAGGTACTAGATTGGCAGACGGATCTACGGTGAGAAGGCTTTGCAATACGCTGGCGCAAGCAGCCGCAGGCAAGGACGTGGGCGGAGCTGGGGGATTATTGTGGGATATGCATGGGACTGAAGTCGCGCCTAGAGCGGCCAATCCGCTTAGGATTGCAGCCTGATTGTTGCCGCTAAACTGGCCGGTGTCAGGCCGAAAGATGTTGGTATTGGTCAGCAGCGGCACTGCGTTCTGCGCGTCGCCCAGAAGACCTTCAAAAGAGCTATACAGGAATGTCTTGTCCTTCTTGAGAGGAAAGCCGATCGCGCCGCCAAACTGCTCGCGGGTGAGGCTGTCTTTCACATGGGTGCCTTGGACATCCGGCGCATTCACATTAAAGGCCTGGTTCGGGGCCAGCGCCTGGCTGATGGAAAAAGGATTGGCTGCGTCCAGAGCATCATTGCGGAAATAGCCGAAAAGGCTGCCGTGAACATCATTGCCGCCGGATTTGGTAACGATGTTGATTGTGGCGCCACTGGCGCCGCCGAGATCGGCTCCGTAGTTGCTACGGTTGATCTGGAATTCCTGCACCGCATCCTGGCTCATATTCAGGCGCACGCCGCCGGCATCATCGTTCACTTCACCGCCATCGACTGTAACGCTGTTGCCGCGTCCATTGCTGCCATAAAAAGAAAGACCGCTCTGGGGTGTTTGTTTTACGCGGAAGTCCTGGTCAGAGGCCAGCCGGGTAGAGTCAGAAACCGCCGGGGCAAGCAGGGTAAAGGTCAGGTAATCGCGGCGATTGATGGGCAGATCGCGGATGGTCTGTTCAGTAACGACATTGGCCTGCGCGCCTCTTTCAGTTTCAACGACCGGCGGCTCAGCCGTGACTTCCACCTGCTCAGAAACCTGCGATACCTTCATGGGGAAATCAACGGTCGAGGTCTGACCGACGTTCACCACTACATTCTTTGCCAATTCCGATTGGAAGCCTGATTTTGAGACGCTGAGGCTGTATGTGGCCGGCTGCAATCCTGCCAGCCGATATTGGCCGTTGGCATCAGTGGCTACGGTGTGCTTGATTCCTTTGGCAATATCGGTGGCTGTTACATTCGCGCCCGTGACAACGGCGCCGGATGGATCTGTGACCGTTCCCCGGATGTCACCGGAAGCGCCGATACCCTGCGCAAAGACCATGCCCGTAAGCAGCATGGACGCAAGAAAGATTTTCAACAAATGAACAAACCGCATAAACCCTCCCAGGTTGCAGTGGCGAAGCATGAGGAAATTGTCTGGCGGTGTCGTCCGATGGAATCGGGCGGAGAGGCCAGTGAAAGCGTGAATGAGTGCTCATTCATGTGACGAATAGTTCGACTATCCTTTATTGGCTGAGTATTATGCCACATGATTGCATTGAACGCAGTTTCATAAACTAACCATTGCCTGCATTCCTGCGTTCCCACCATCGACCCACGCCTTGAAACAATCTTTCAAGCAGCCTAGGCCATTGGGCAAAATTGGGACGCTAAAAATTTAGTCAGGGACACTTTATGGCAAAAATCCTATTCGTACATCAGATTTCTTGCCGTGTGAACCAGCAAACGCAATTGTCCTTTGATAGAAAATGGCGATGAATTATGTTCCGCCGGGACGGAATTGTCAAAATGCGCGAAGGAATCCATTTTCCGGAACCGCTACTAGAGTTGCTGCATTTCGTCCCGAACTTTGCCTTCCGAATGCAGCGACCGCTCAAACTGCTTTCGACGTACTTTTCGCCGCCTGCGACTTTGGTCCTCTTCGCTTTTCCAGAAAGCTAGCAAACATTGTGCTGGCACGCGCCGGGAAAAGACGCTGGATCCGATCAACGCTGTAAGCGTCCGCGCCGATGAGCACGCGGTTCTTGTTTGCCAGAATGCCCTTGATGATCACGCGCGACGCTTCTTCCGGCGTTATGGTCGCTACTTTCTTGAAGTACTCTTCTGCTTCCTGGCGAGCGGCCGAAGTTACGCCGCTTCCGGCGCGCGCGCTATGAGCAATTGGCGTGGCAATACCAGCGGGATGCACTGACGTGACTTTGATGGAGCTGGTAGCGCGCAACTCTTCCCGCAGCGATTGGCTGAACCCGTGAACCGCAAATTTGCTGGCGGCATAAGCTGTCTGCCCCGGCGGGCCAATCAAACCAAAAATACTGGAAAGGTTCACGATATGCGCGTCACTCTCACGCTGAAGCAGTGGCGTAAAGAATTTGCAACCGTGCACCACGCCCCAGAAGTTGATGCCGATCAGCCATTGCATGTCCTCCAACGAAACTTCAGCCAGCATGCCCATGAGCGCAACGCCGGCATTATTGATTAATAATGATGTGCGACCAAAATCGCGCTGCACGGCCTGAGCGAAATCTTCAACCGCAGGCGCTTTGGAAACGTCCACCGTGTAGGTGCGCGCGGTAGCATTTCCCAGCAACGCACGCGTTTCTTCCAGGCCGGCAGAGTTCATGTCGGCCAGCGCGACTTGCGCGCCCATTTTCGCCAGATCAACTGCCAGAGCGCGGCCAATCCCTGAAGCCGCTCCCGTTACCACTGCAACCGCACCTTTGATTTCACGCATAAGCGGAAAGAATAGCAAAGTTCGAGATTTTAAATTTGAAATTTTAGATCTTGTGAACGCCCGCACATTATCCCGTTATACATCTGCCAAGAATGCCGCTTGACAGCCTGCTGTCCGGCCAAGAGAATGTCCGGCATGCGCGAATCGCTCAGCAGCAAGCTGGCTGGAATAACACTCCCAGACGTCGACGGCAAGCCGACGCGTCTCGGATCGCTGTGGGAGTCGAAGCCTGCCGTGGTGGTTTTCCTTCGCCATTACGGTTGAATCTTTTGCGGAGAGCACGTCGCGCAGTTGCGCGAATTTGAAACCGAGTTCAAGAAGAAAGGCGCTCATCTTGCTGTTGTTGGGCTGGGCGACGCCAGCTATGCCAAGTTTTTCCGTGAGAAAACCGGCATCCAGTTCCCTCTTCTCATCGATGACAAACGCGAGGCCTATAAAACTGTAGGACTGCGTCAAGCTACCCTCCTTCATTTGCTGCGCAAAGACAATTTGCAGGCCCGCAAACGCGCAAAAGCCGCAGGACATAAGCAACATCGTTTGGGCAAAGATCCTTTGCAGCTAGGCGGCAGCTTTGTGTTTGCGCCGGGCAACAAAGACCTCTTCGTCCATATAAGCGAGACGTTTGGCGATAACGCCGCGCCCACGGATATGCTGAAAGCCATCGCATAAAACCGAAACTTCTTACCACTGATGACACTATCAGGAAATTTGCCAATTCAAACCTTTGAAACGCAGAGGAAAGGAGGAAGCAGAGGACCTCAGTGGAGCGATTCTTCCCATTTCGCAATCCGCGATTCCTCATCTGGTTAATTCGTACTAAGGTTAGATCTTCAATTTTGACAATCTTGGCAATTCCGGCGATCCGGGCAATCTTCACGTCCACTCTTACAATTCTTTACTAGCGTTCTCTCTGAGAGGCCACAGTTCTTTACCTCCGCTGCCGCAACAACTTCTTCTGCGCGTGTTTGTATTCATTAAGAACCCACCTTATCAAGGAGAGCCATCCATGCGCCTACGCGCGATTTTATTCTCAGCCATTTTGTGTCTCCCCATGTTGAGCTTTGCCCAACTGGAGACCAGCCAGGTAGCTACACGCGGAACCGTTTTCGGGGGATACTCCCTGCTTCATTCCAGCAATGACCTCGGCAGCACAAGCCTCGGGGGCACCAATTTCAACCTCGGCGGCAGTCTTGGCGGATGGGAAGGCCAGGGCACATTCAACTTCACGCGCCATTTCGGCGTCACCGCCGACTTCAGCGGCAACTCCAAACAACTGGCCGGCATTTCCGGGCTGGGCTTTTCCGCCGGCACGCAACAGCACATGTATGACTTCCTGTTTGGTCCCACTGTCACCGGCTATTTCGGCAAAAGCTCGGTCTTTGGACACGCGCTGTTCGGCGCGGCGCTCTCCAGCCTGAGCGCAGGCGTAAGCGTGCCGATCCTGGGAGGAATATCGGCTCCGCTGGATAACTCCAATGCGTTCGCCATGGCTTTCGGCGGCGGCATCGACATCGGCCTCTCGCGCCACTTTGCCATTCGCGCGGCGCAGGTGGATTACATCCGCACAAATTTCAACACGCTCGACTCGCTGACCGGCCTTACCACCGGCACCAGCACCAACCAAAACAACTTCCGCTATTCCGGCGGCGTAGTGTGGAGGTTCTAAACCCGGAAAGTCTTACCGCGGATCAGCCCGGATGATCGCGGATTAAAGAAGATAGAGATGCAAACTCAGACTTGGTATTGATCTTTCCTCTCATCGTCACAGGAGAGCCTCTACGCATCGAGGCTCTCCTGATGTTTTATGCATAGTTAACGAACATTGGCCAGATCAAATTAAGCTGCTGACTTCGCAATGCTTGACCGTAGTGATCTGAAGCCAGTGCGCACCTCTTCTGAGAAGAGTTGCGGTTGTTCCCAGGCCGCGAAGTGCCCGCCTTTGGGAAGTCTGTTGTAGTGGATTAGATTGTGATACGCCCGCTCAGCCCAACTCCGAGGAGCTTGGTAGATCTCCTCAGGGAAAACGCTAACGGCAGCCGGAACGGAGATGCTCAGGTCGTGGATAAAGCCGCCCTTGAGTTCTGTATAGAGCCGAGCCGAAGATATCCCCGTGTTCGTGAACCAGGAAAGCGTGATGTTGTCGAGGATGTCGTCCCGTGTAAGGTCGCCGTAGGGCTCACCATCGACAAAGAGTTTCGCGATGTGCCCGTAGCTCGCCACGTCGTGATCGATCATCCAGGCGGCAAGGGCAACGGGTGAGTCCGCCAACCCGTACAGGGTTTGCGGGTGTGCGGCCATCATCAGTTGCGTAGGGAGATGCTGGAAGGCGAACGTGAGCTGGTCGTATGCCCGCTGCTCCTCAGCCGAGAGACCCGCTGGCGGCGGTCCGCCGGACTGAAGCGCCTTGGCAACGTCAGAGGGCGCGGTACCGGCGAAGTTCACATGGATGCCGATCAACTCCGGAGGTGCCTGTTGAGCCATTGCGTTCGTAACGAATCCACCCCAATCGCCGCCCTGTGCCGTGAATCGGCTGTACCCCAGGCGCTTCATCAGCACGGTCCAGGCACGCGCCATGCGATCGGGGTCCCAACCCTGCGTAGTGGGCTTGCCTGAAAACCCGTAGCCGGCCATCGACGGGATCACCACGTGGAAGGCGTCCGACGCGCTGGCGCCGTGAGCTGTGGGGTTGGTCAGCGGATCGATGATCTTCATCTGCTCGATGGGCGAGCCAGGCCAGCCGTGGGTGACGATGAGCGGCAACGCATTCTCATGCTTCGAACGCACGTGAATGAAATGAATGTTCAGCCCATCAATCTCCGTGATGAACTGTGGCAGGGCGTTCAGTTTGGTTTCGCACTTGCGCCAATCGTAGTCCGATCCCCAATAGCGCGCGAGCGCCTGAGTCGTCGCGAGTTGCACGCCTTGGGATGCATCCGCGACTGTTTCCCGTTCCGGCCACCTGGTTGCGTTGATACGCCTGCGCAATTCTGTTAGGTCCGATTCAGGAGTATTCACTTGAAAAGGACGAATCGCATTCTTATCCTGCTTGCTGCTTTGCTGTGTAGCACTGGCTTGAGTCATGGTGTACTCCTTATTGATTAGTTCGGATTTTTTGTTTTCACATCGTGATTTCCACGGACGTGGATTGGGCAGAGGCGTAGCTCTGTCTTTGGTGGCCGGTCTCTCTCTTTTTGGTTGTCGTTCTTAAATTTGCGTGCTGAGGTGCCCGTCCGGCGGGCGCGTTCGATTCAAAAGAAGCAACCGACGGCTGCGCCGCCATGATTGCGAATCGATTCACTCTTGCTTGGGTCTTTGGTCGTGGGCGCCAAAAGACGTAAGCTTGGTGTGACGTAGTGCCGGGAGGACCGCTCGGGCAAGAAAGCCATCCACGGTAGCTGAGGGTTTGAACAACGAGAACAGAGCCAACTGCTGGCCCCGGATCATGGTACGCCCAAGAAGGTGCGATGGGAAGGCCAGCAAAAGCTTTTCCAGCGATGCGTGAGCATCGCAATGCTGGTATGGCACTCGATTGCAGCCTGATTCACGGCGACCGCAACCTAAAGAGATGCGTGAGATCTTCGCGCGTTGCGGATTGAAAGATTCCTTTTGGGACCCTGAGGCGGACAGCTTTGGTGTGTCAGGCTCCTAGTCATCCCAGTCTTTGCTCCGAGCCAAAAAACAAAATAATGTTCACTCTGCACAACTCTGCACAAAAGATGTCATTGTTCGTGTAAGTAGTGGTGTTGCCGAGCGCGTCTCAGGCAATTAGAAAAATATTTAGAAGTTACCTAAGACGCTATTCAGTGCCCATCGTTAGTTACTACTACAAGAGACCCGCCCTTGCTAGACTCCATGATGCTTATCCAAAGCTGCTGTCCATTCCCAATCTATCGGTGAAAGAATGACTAAATCTTATGGCCTTGTAGCGCCAAGGTTCTGTATGGCGCTTGTATTTTCCTGTTTGCTATCCATGCAGTTTGCGATTGCTCAGAGCACCATCCACGTTCCTGCCGACCAGCCAACGATCCAGGCTGCTATTACGGCTGCACAAACCGGAGACACTGTTCTCGTGGCTCCGGGGACATATTTTGAAAACATTAATTTCCTGGGCAAGGCGATTACTGTCGCCAGTTCAGACGGGCCGGCTATCACCACGATTGACGGCGGCAATCTTGATTCCGTAATCAAGTTCACCAGCGGTGAGAGCAATGGGGCGGTAGTCAAAGGGTTCACCATCACGCACGGGAAAAGCATGTTCAATGCTGGAGGAATTCAGGTCAGCAACTCGGCGCCCACGATTGATGGAAACGTAATCACTGACAATCAAACCTGCGACAGCGGTGCGGGACTGCAAATTGCATTCAGCTCGGCCATTGTGCGTAACAATACCATCACCAACAACTTCCGGGCAGGCTGCACCGGAGGAGTTGGAGGTGGTGGGATTTCCATTCGCGGAGCCGCAAGTGCGCAGATTTTGAACAATCTGATTGCCAACAACAGTATTCCCGGCACGGCCGATGGCGGCGGCATCTCGCTTTTCGCAGCAGGAACTCCAACGATTTCCGGCAACACCATTAGCGGCAATACGTCCAGCGAGGACGGCGGCGGCATCGCAATGGTGAACCAATCTGATGCCAACATTTTTAACAACCTGATTGTCGGCAACAGCGCCAGTGGAAAGGGCGGCGGAGTATATTTTCTTGTGCCTTCTGGCGCCCGCGGACCGTTTCTGGTCAATAACACCATTGTTAATAACACCTCCGCCTCGGGTTCGGGAGTATTCGCGGACGGATTCGACGCGGCAGCGCAGTTAGTAAATAACGTGTTTTTCAACTCCAATGCCAGTCCCGTTGCCTGCGGCAATGGCTTTGGCAATTCCAATGGAATCCTGCCCATTATTTCTTCGAATGACGTCTTTAGCCCAGTTGCGTCTGGCTTCTCAGGATTCTGCTCAAATCTGAATGGCGCCCCCGGCAATATCGCCGCCGATCCGCAGTTTGTGAATCTTACCGGCAACGATTTCCACCTGCAGGCAAGCTCACCCGCGATCGATGCCGGCAACAACAACGCGCCCAATCTTCCGCAGCAGGACCTCGACGGCAATCCGCGCATCGCTTTTGGCAGCGCCGCCACGTGCAGCAGCACCGTGGACATGGGAGCATACGAATTTGTCCTGACAAGCACTCCTTCGGCCACCTTGTCGCCGGCCGCGCTCGATTTCGGGACCATCGCCGTTGGAACCTCAAGCAACCAACAAACTGTCACATTGGCAGCGACACAGGGCTGCGTGGCCAAACCAACCATCGCGGCCTCCGGCGATTATCATGAGACCGACAACTGCAGCTCAATCCTAGCAACAGGAGCCAGCTGCAGTATCCAGGTCACCTTCTCGCCCACGGCAGGAGGGACCCGCAACAGCACATTGACAACAAGCTCCGGCAGCATCAACCTGTCTTCCAGCCTCACGGGACAGGGAGGCACAGCGGCCGCCACACTCTCACCATCCAGCCTCGACTTTGGCAGCCAGCCATTGGTCACAACCAGCGCTGCACACATTGTTACGCTCACCAGTACCGGCACGCTCGCTTTGCAGGTGGGTGGTATCAACATTTCCGGTAACTTTACCGAGAGCAATAACTGCCCTGCTTCTCTGGCTCCGGGCGCGAGCTGTTCCATTGCGGTCACGTTCACACCAGCAGCCACGGGAGTTAGAACCGGGACTCTGGTCGTATCCAGCAACGGCGGCGCGCTGTCAAGCAGCCTCAGCGGTATAGGGGCGGACTACACGGTCTCAGCTTCACCCGCCACAATAAGTGTGAAGAACGGGCAGACGGCGAGCTCGACCATTACGGTTACAGCGCTGGGCGGCAGTTTCAACTCTCCGGTGACTTTGACCTGCAGCGGTCTTCCGACCGGTGCAGGATGCTCGTTCTCACCATCTTCAGTCACGCCTAGTGCAACGTCTGCTTCATCGGCTCTTGCTCTCACGACTACCTCAGGGGGCAATGGCAGGTCGCCTCGCGGAACTTTTAATATCACCGTGCTGGCAAGCAGCAGCGGTCTAGTCCACTCCACACTAATTACTCTCACCGTGCGTTAAACGCCGAATAACTGGTTTACTCTGCGGCGCCTTCGGGCGCCGCTTTCTCTTGCGTCTTCGGCCGTTGGGCGGATGGCCTACCTTTCCGCATCTTCATTCTAGTTCTCACGACAGTGTGGGTGCCCCGCTCCTTTGCGAAGCAAGGAGTGGCGCGGTGAGCGCAGGGCTGAAGCCCATATCTGGAAGAAGCTGATACGAACCTTGCCGACAGGCGTAGAACTCCCACCGTCAGCTGCCGCAAAAGCGGCAAGCGACTTCCGCGAAACATGGGCACTGTACTTCCGGAAGTCGCAAAGAATTCTGGCCAATGGCCTTTCTCAGCACGCGAAAAGGAACGATGACCGTTTTCGTGCTTTATTTGCTTGGTCATTATGCCCTAAGATGCACAATGGTCGAACTTTGCTCAAAAGCTTCGATCATTAATCTCCCTGCGGGGAATGTGGAAGGTGACAGTGCCATGGAAGCAGCATTCAGCGGTCAGCATTCAGCAACTAGCCAAAAGCAAGAGCTTTTCACCGCAAAGGGCGCAGAGGACGCAAAGGAAAGCAAACAAAAACAACACCAAAGACCTTTTACCACAGAGGACATAGAGAGATTGGAGCAAGAACGGATCCGCCAGCGGGCGGAGGCTTTGGTGAGGAGGATCAGAGAGACCTGCGATGAACTGGAGAGGCTGGCGGAGGAGAATCCGGAGTTGGTAGGGCGGGTGACGCATGGCGCGGAAGAGCACACAGACGCTTATCTGCGGCTGAAGGCGCGGTTACAGATGGCTGATGCGGCGCCGCGGTGCCGCTGGGTGAGGCAGGACGGAACAGCGTGCGGGTCTCCGCAAATGAAGAAGCACATCTACTGCTTTGCGCACCGGCAGATGATGGAAGCGCGTGCCCTGGCGTTGAGCCTACCGGCGCAGGAGGACGCAAACGCGATCCAAATTGGGATTATGCGGATACAGAAGGCGCTGATTGAAGACACGATCTCTACGAAGAAGGCGGGGCTGCTGTTGTACTCAATGCAGTTGGCGCTGCAGAACGTGGGGCAGACAACATTTGGGCAGGCCAAGACGGAGGAGTTGGTGCGGGAGACGGTGGATGAGGAGGAAGCAATCAGCAATCAGCGATCAGCAGTTAGCAAAAGCGACACACCTACCACGGAGACACGGAGACACGGAGAACAGCCAGGAGAAGAGAAAAACCTCCCGCTGATGAACGCGGATGATCGCAGAGCGGAGAGAGGCATAAAGCCAGTGGAATGGAGACCTACACCGGATATGTACAGAACCGACACGCCGGAAGGCAGAGAGGCTTATGAGGCCTGCTTGCGAATGACGATGCAGGGAATCGCACGGCCGGGGGCGGCTGTGCCACACGAGCATCGCTGAAACCCACGCCAATATGGGATGGTCTGGAATGCAGTGGGATATGAAGGTAGGGGGAGGGGGCGCATAGAACGCGCCTATCGCCGACATCGCCGAAACCGGAAATCTCACCGCGAGAGCAGTGGGAGCACAGAACATGAGATCGCAATTCCAGATCGGAACAACACAAGGAGAGCCAACTCAAATCTTATTTTTCGATGATGAACCGGGGGAGGACAAAGGATTACAATCTCCCGTTATCGCTATTGTCGCCGAACGGAGCGCACCTATGACCAAAGACGAGATCATCAAAAAGCATAAGCAATATCTCTTTCCTTCCGTCTTTACCTATTACTCTGATCCGCTGGTGACCGACCATGCCAGCATGCAGCACCTGTGGGACGTGGAGGGAAACAAGTACCTGGATTTCTTTGGCGGGATTGTGACGATTTCCGTTGGCCACGCCAATCCGCGCGTGACCGGCAAGATCAAGGCGCAGGTAGATAAGTTGCAGCATGCGTCGTCGGTCTTTCCCAATGAAGCGGTGGTGGCGCTGGCGGAAAAGATTGCGCAGATCACTCCGGGCGAGATCAGCCAGAGCTTTTTTACCAATAGCGGCACTGAGGCCAATGAGATGGCGGTGCAACTGGCGCGCATGTTTACCGGCCGCTTTGAAATTATGGCGTTGCGCCACGGCTATAGCGGACGCTCGCAACTGGCCCAGTCGCTCACGGCGCACAGTACCTGGCGGAAGTCACTGCCCGCGCCGGCACCGGGCGTGGTCCATGCCATGAATGCGTATTGCTATCGCTGCCCGTTGGGCAAGACGTACCCAAGTTGCGAGGTGGCGTGCGCAAAGGACGTTGAAGCCGTGATCCAGACCTCCACCTCCGGGCAGATTGCGGCGTTCCTGGCCGAGCCGATCCAGGGCGTGGGCGGATTCATTACGCCACCGAAGGAATATTTCAAAATCGTTTTCAAGATCGTAAAGGACTACGGTGGGCTGTTTATCTCCGATGAAGTACAGACCGGCTGGGGACGTACCGGCAAACGCTGGTTCGGAATTGAGCAATGGGAAGTAACGCCGGACATTATTACTGCCGCTAAAGGGCTGGCGAATGGCGCTCCGGTGGGCTTGACGGCGACTCGTCCGGAAATTGCCGCCAGCTTTAAGGGTCTGCACATCTCGACTTTCGGCGGAAATCCTGTAACCGCGGTTGCGGCCAAAGCCACAATTGATGTGATTGAAGAAGACCGCCTGATGGATAACGTGGAGACGGTTGGCCGCTACTATCGCGATGGGCTTGAGGCGCTGAAAGAAAAACACGAACTCATTGGCGACGTTCGCGGCATGGGCTTGTTGCAGGCGATCGAGTTGGTAAAGAATCGCGCGACCAAAGAGCCTGCGCCGGAAACCACCAACCAGTTTATGGAGCAATGCCGCAAAGGCGGTTTGATTGTGGGCAAAGGAGGCTTTTACGGAAACGTGATTCGCACATCGCCGCCGCTGAATATTTCGAAAGGCGATGTAGACGAGGCTATCCGCATCATGGACCAGGCGTTTACTGCGGTGTCGTCACCGCAGATGGCTGGAGCAGCGAGACGCTAGGAAATCGCTAACGTTACTCGATTAGTAAACTTGCCAGTAGACAATTCCGGCGGGTGTGCGGTTACTATTTATCCATCATGCTAGTTGAGGTATTTGCTGTGCATCGACGCAAGCCACCCGCCGCTGAACCAGACCGCCTTCTCGAGCATTTGAGCAAAGTCGAGCAGGACCTGCAGAAATGGATCGGCAATTCAAAGAAGAACGCGGACCTGTTCCGTCGCGACCCACTGGGCGCCATGCGTGCAGCCGGACTGAATTTTGAAGATGACATCATGCTCGAACTTGAGATGATTATTAAAGCGATCGCCAGAAAAGTGAAGTGAACTTTCTTTGCCAGTTCAACCTTCTATGATCTAATCCGTCCATGCCGCAAAAACCTGACTATGGGATTGACGCGCCCGGAGTCGTCCGCAATCTGTTGGTGATCGGCACGGCGCTCATCGTCTCAGGCATCGTCTTTCCCACGATTCGGTTTGGTAACGTAACAATTCTCTGGAACCGCAGCGCGTTCTGGCCTGGTGGGTCATGTTTATTAACCGGGATTTTAATGTTGATCTATGCCAAGTGGGGCAAGTTTCGCCATCGTGACATGATGCTGAATATGCTCAATTGGCGCGGCGACGAACGCGTGCTTGATGTAGGCACCGGACGCGGCTTGCTGTTGATTGCTGCAGCCCGCCGGCTGAAAACGGGCACAGCCACAGGCATTGACATCTGGAGCACCAAGGATCTTTCTGGAAATTCGCTTGAACGTACGCAAGCTAACGTGAATATCGAAGGCGCGAGTGACAAAGTGGACCTCAGGAGTGATGACGCACGCAAGCTTAGCTTCCCCGATGCCAGTTTCGATGTGATTCTTTCAAATCTGTGCATCCATAACATCTCTGCAGCGGAAGGCCGGGCCCAGGCCTGTCGAGAAATTGCGCGCGTGCTCAAACCCGGAGGTACCGCGTTGATTTCAGACTTCATCAACACCGGCACTTACCAGAAAACATTCGCAGCCTGTGGGCTCAAGGTGAGTCGCACAGGCATCAATCTTCTTACATATCCCTGGTTGAGAGTAGTCAGAGCTGAAAAGGCGTAACTCGCCAGATGGTCACTTTTGCTGAAACGATTCCGCCACGGGCGGCAGGCCTTCCACGCGTCCGGCAATGATTGCCTGAAATTCCTTCAGCAGTTCGGCATGGAGCAATGTATTACTGCCCAGAACTTCTCTGCTATCAATATTGAATGGCCCGCCGGTGAAATTGGTGACAGTTCCGCCCGACTCTTGCACCAGTAGAACACCCGCTGCGGTGTCCCATGAATTGAGATTGAATTCCCAGTACGCGTCATAGCGTCCGCACGCCAGGTAGCAAAGATCAAGCGCTGCTGAGCCGGCGCGGCGCACTCCATGCGAACGCAGCGTGATCTGGTGATAGAAGTGGATGTTCGGGTTCTTGTGGCGTTTGTGGCTGGGAAAACCGGTGGCCGCAAGACTCTCTTTCAACTTTGCGACGGATGAAACGTGAATCGCGCGACCATTCAGGAATGAGCCACCATCTTTTACCGCTGCAAACATTTCATCGCGTGAAGGATCGTAAACCACGCCCGCGATTCTCTCTCCTTTGTACTCCAGCGCCATTGACACGCAAAACACCGGGTAGCCATGAGCGAAGTTCGTGGTGCCGTCCAGCGGATCAATGTGCCAGCGGAAATCGCTGCCGGTTTCACGACGGCTGCCTTCTTCGCCAATCAGGTCGTGCTCAGGCCACTGCTCGCGGATACGTTCGACAATCAATTTTTCTGAAGCGCGATCGGCCTTGGTCACCAGATCGGCGTCGCCTTTATATTCAATGGAAACTTTGCCGAAAAATGACATGAGCAGAGCACCGGCCTCGCGGGCCAGGTCCTGCATGGGATGGATATAGTTTTCTCCGCGTGGCATCAGCGGGCGCGGCGCCCGGTA
This sequence comes from Candidatus Angelobacter sp., assembly GCA_036496525.1. Lineage (GTDB taxonomy): Bacteria > Acidobacteriota > Terriglobia > Terriglobales > Acidobacteriaceae > Angelobacter. The sequence goes on along the minus strand of DASXKZ010000172.1, from coordinate 2,877 downwards.
TCTTCCGCAATGTACATGATCTCGTGCTTGAAGATGAACAAATTAGGCGAGCCTTCGCGGGTAAGGCGGACCATGCCTACGTCGTAGTATTCAATCCAGCCGTGCAGGGCTTCTCCGCAGACGAGCTTAACGGTGACCGGCGTCTGCTTCTCGCCCAGGGCTTTCAGGTAAGAGGACTCCATACCCGTATCGTCTGGAGGCGGCGTTTTGGTGGTCTTTTTGGCAAAGGCTGGTGCGGCTGCGCGGAACGACATGCCAAGTATTGTAGCCCAAAATTCATTAATTAGTTATTAATTTAACGCGCTGGAAGAAGGCCGGTGCGACGATAAATTTTCAATATTGTCTCTTTCAGCGACCCACCCTGACTCAGCATGCTAATGGACGCAACCTCTGTATGTTCGACTCGGCCTTGCTCTAAGTCTGCAGAGAAAGAATAGCCGGTTGACATTTTTAATATATTTCGATTATTGTAGAAATATAGGAGCAGCGATGCAAACGAAGCTAGGGCTGGATGTAACCAGATTCGCTGACATGTTGTCCGCAATGGGAACGGAGCCACGACTTCGAATTATGCGGCTGCTGTTGTCGGCACATCCTGACGGGATGGTGGTGGGGGAAATCGGCCAGGAACTTGATATTGCCAATTCCACTCTTTCACACCATTTGGAAAAGCTGAAGAACGAAGAACTCATTGCGGTCGAACGCGAGGGCACGTTTCTCCGCTATCGCGCAAACACGAAAGCATTGGAAGAGCTGTTGGGATTCCTGTATGCCGAATGCTGTACACGCAACAAGGCCATTGAGCCTAAGAAAATTGTTTGCTGCCGTTGAGAGAGAATTATGAGTGAAGCGATAAAAGAAGCAGTCAGGGCCAGATATGGGGATGCAGCCCGTCGCGTTTCATCAGGTGGGGAAGGCTCTTGTTGTGGGTCTGCCTGTGCCGCAGAGACCGATCCCATTACCCGCGACCTGTATGACAGTTCACAAACCAGCATGATTCCAGAGGCGGCAGTCAAGGCGTCCTTGGGATGCGGAAATCCAACAGCACTGGCGCAACTCAATCCGGGCGAGATAGTGCTTGACCTTGGGTCTGGCGGGGGTATTGATGTCCTGCTATCAGCACGGCGCGTCGGACCAACTGGGAAAGCCTACGGTTTGGATATGACTGACGATATGCTGGCACTGGCGCGGGAGAACCAGAAGAAGTCTGGTATCGAGAACGTGGAATTTCTCAAAGGTGAAATTGAGAACATTCCTCTGCCCGATAGCTCGGTGGACGTAATCATCTCAAACTGCGTTATCAACCTGTCTGCTGATAAAGACCGCGTACTGCGTGAGGCGTTTCGAGTGCTGAAACCCGGCGGTCGGGTTGCCGTTTCTGATGTGGTCGTACGCGGCGAAGTGCCGGATGAAATTCGCAAGAGCATCTTGCTTTGGATTGGCTGCATTGCCGGAGCACTTCAGGAAACCGAATATCACGCCAAACTCAGCACAGCTGGATTTGAGCAGATCACTTTGGAGCCTACGCGGGTTTATCGGGTTCAGGATGCCAGAGAATTTCTAGCCAGCCATGAGGTTGATATCGATGCGATTGCGCCACAGGTTGACGGCAAATTCATGAGTGCTTTTGTCCGGGCGGTAAAGCCGAAAAGCTGCTGTGAAACGACCTGCTGCAACTGAGGCTCAACATGCAAGGCTCATACAATATCCTGTTCCTTTGCACTGGAAATTCTGCTCGTTCGATCATGGCTGAGGCCATCATGAACCATAAGGGCAGACCGAATTTCACTGCGTACAGTGCCGGCAGCCATCCCTCAGGCAAAGTGCGGCCAGAGGCATTAAAGCAGCTAGAATTCGCGCATATCACCTTCAGCAACGCCCGGAGCAAGAATTGGCATGAGTTTGCCCGTCCCGGCGCTCCCCAGCTCGATTTTGTTATTACGGTTTGCGACAACGCCGCGAATGAGGTTTGTCCTGTGTGGCCGGGACAGCCGATGACCGCACATTGGGGCGTTCCCGATCCGGCTGCGGTGATAGGTTCTGCGGAGCAAATTGCGAAAGGGTTTCGAGATGCGTATTTTATGCTCGACCGCAGAATCAGCTTGTTCTTATGCCTTCCTCTCGCGAGCTTGGACAGTTTGGCCATCAAGCGAGAGATGGACAACATCGGACGCCAATGAAATTCAATTTGCGGAGTCGCATAGTCTCTGAATTGATTGGAACGGCGCTTCTGCTCGCTGCCGTTGTCGGCTCTGGAATCATGGGAGAGCGGCTGGCCGGCGGCAACGTGGCGATTGCCTTGTTGGCAAACACGCTGGCGACCGGAGCCGCGCTCATCGCCCTGATACTTACCTTCGGTCCCATCTCCGGAGCACATTTCAATCCTGCCGTTACCCTCGCGGACGCTTCTCAGGGCGGGATACCCTGGAAAGAGGTTCCCGTGTACGTCCTGGCCCAAATTGTCGGGGCGTTTCTTGGTACTGTCTGTGCACATTTAATGTTTGGGCTGCCGCTGTTCTCCGTGTCGCATCATGCGCGGAGCGGCATATCCCAGCAGTTCAGTGAGTTTGTGGCAACGTTTGGATTGCTGGCCGTCATTTGGGGCTGCGCTCGCTTGCGATCCGCAGCAGTGCCGTTTGCAGTGGGGTTATACATCGTCTCCGCGTACTGGTTTACTGCCTCAACCTCATTTGCCAATCCAGCGGTCACGCTGGCCCGATGCGTAACAGATACGTTCGCCGGCATCCAGCCGGGAAATGCTTTGGGTTTTATCCTGGCTCAGCTTTTGGGTGCGGCTGCCGCTACGCTCTTGTTCCGTTGGCTTGTGCCGTCCATTCCTGAAATTGCCAAGGATGTTGTAATGCCCAGTCGGAAATC
>DASXKZ010000171.1:0-72574 GCA_036496525.1 Candidatus Angelobacter sp. | reverse complement strand
CAAAGGCGGCGCGAGTGCCTCAGCATAATCATCCAACGACGCAAATAGGTCCTTAAATTCTCTCTGATGGCCCTTTAAGTGCGCGCGGAATTGCCTTAGAAATTGGAATACCAGTTGATTTTGATCTGAGAAATTCCAAGGATTAAAACGCATAACGAAAAGCTTCTCGCCTTGCGGCTTCGTTGCGTTGTCTTTATCAATCTGCTCAACTAGAAGGTTGAAAATTGAAGATTTTCCGGAGCCCCACTTACCATGTATGCCGACAACAAAGCTGTCTCCTGCAGAGAACCCGGCAAGGGCTTTAGCAAGTGCTTGTGCGAAGGTCGTTCGCCCGAGCCTGTCATCAGCAGCGGTTTCGATCGGACTGTCGGAGGAGAACATATCGTTAGTGGGAATGTTTGTCCTGAATACTATTCGGCTTTGATTAACATATCGAAATGCTATCGATTAGGCTATCTTGGGGCTCTGCGGAACTCAGGCCTGGTCTGCTATTGCTTATAATCGCCAATAGTTTCCACCTTGCCCCTAACTTCCCATCAAACCATTGATTTCCTCGTACGGCACCGCGCCTTCGGTCAGCGCCGTGTACGTTCCTGAGGTGCTGGCTTCGTCGGCGATGCGGCGAAGCAGGCCCATAGCAGCGCGGTGCGGACCGGAGCCGTAGCTCACGCGCTTGACGCCAAGCTTAGCGAGTTCGGGGATCGATGGGACGCCCGGGCCAGCCAGAATATTTACCGCTGCTTGTGGATCAGCGGCACGCAAGAAATCGACGACAGTCTGGATGTGGTCAGGGTTGCGCAGGCCGGGAACAAAGATGCAGTCGGCTCCGGCCTGGAGATAAGCTTTGCCGCGCTCAAGAGTGTTGCTCATGGCTTCTGTGGGTTCGACGCCGGCCTGCCAATAGGCGTCCGTACGGGCGTTGATGACGAGATGAATTCCCTGCGTTTCACCGGCGCGTCGGGCGGCCTGGATGCGCGCGATTTGCTCCGGCAAGGGAAACAGCGGGCTGCCGTGGCGTATGGGGTCGACGTTTTTAGGATCGGCATTTTTAGGATCGACATTTTGAAGATCGGCATTTTGATGAGCGGGGTTTGCGGACATCACGTCTTCAAGGTTCACGCCCACGGCGCCCGCGTCGATAATTTGCTTGATGGAAGTTTCCAGCGCTGTAACGTTGGAGGCGAAGCCGGACTCAATATCGGCGGTGACGGGCACTTTGACGGCGCGGCAGACACGGGCGACAGCCTCAAGCATCTGCGCCCAGGGAAGGAACTGTCCGTCTGGGAAGCCGAGAGCGTTGGCCATGGCGGCGCTGCTGGTGGCATGGCAGGCAAGCCGCAATGCTCAACCATGGCGGCGCTGGCTGCGTCCCAGGCGTTGATCAGGACGAGCGGTTGCGAAGCGTGGTGCAGTTCAAGGAGTCGAGCAGCTTTTTGTGTGGGCGACATTGCAGCGATGGGCGTTTGGGAGTGAGGAGTCATGACGAAGGAATGATAGCGGAATGGGAGGCAGACCAAAACCTAACCGCTGATAACACTGATCAAACGGATTTTCACTGATCGAGAGCGGCTAGTAGAAAGAAAGAGAATGTACCGGGAAGCGTCTGCGATCGGCGAAAAGGACCTTGGTTTCAGGAAGAGACGATCGGGGCAAGAAAGGATTGAGAAGAAAAGATCCGGAAGAAACGCTCAGCTGAAATGTTTTTCATTCGGAAATGACGCCTTTGGTTCGCCAAAGGTCGAGATCGGAAAACCAGCTATAATGGATAAGAATAATGAATACGCTGGGAAACAGGAGCCGCGGTCCACATGATGCGAGGATCGTGAGACGCAGCAAGACTAGCCGGTTGCCGGATTCCCGCAGCATGAATAACATCAGGTACGCCCGCATTTTTTCGCAATAATCCCTTTGGAGCAAAGATGAAAACCATATCGCTTGAGCAGGAGCTGAATCCCTGGGAGGCGCAGGCAGCCCGCTTCGATTTTGCCGCACAGAAACTTAACCTGGATGACGGGTTGGTGAAGATCCTGCGCTATCCGCAGCGTGAGATTATCGTGCATATCCCGGTGGCCATGGACAATGGCACGCTGGAAGTGTTTACCGGCTTCCGCGTCCAGCACTCGATTGCGCGCGGGCCGGCCAAGGGCGGCGTGAGGTACTCGCCGGACGTGACGCTCGACGAAGTGCGCGCCCTGGCCAGCTGGATGACATGGAAATGCGCGGTCGTCAACATTCCTTTTGGCGGCGCGAAGGGCGGGATTATTGTCGACCCCAAGAAGATGAGCCAGTCAGAGCTTGAGAAAATGACTCGCCGCTATACCGCTGAGCTGATCGAATTTTTAGGCCCAGAAAAAGATGTTCCTGCCCCTGACGTCAACACGAACGAACAGACGATGGCGTGGATGATGGATACCTACTCCATGCACATGCGCCAGACCGTGACGGCGGTTGTGACCGGCAAGCCCATTAACATCGGTGGCTCACGTGGCCGCCGCGAAGCCACTGGCCGCGGCGTGATGATCAACTGCGATGAAGCTCTGCGCAAATTTGAAATGAGCCGCGAATCGACGCGCGTGATCATTCAGGGCTTTGGCAACGTGGGCTCCAACGCGGCCAAGCTGATGCAGGATTCAGGCTACAAGATCATCGGCATTGCGGAATACGATGGCGGCTTGTTCAACCGTACGGGTATCAACATTGACGCGCTACTGCAGTACCGCGATCGCAACAAGACAATCGTCGGCTTCCCAGACGCTGACACCGTCGATCCCCGTGAGCTCCTGCTGGCCGACTGTGAAATCCTGATTCCCGCCGCCACTGAAAACGTAATCACCAGCCAGAATGCGGCGAGCATCAAGGCAAAGATTATCTGCGAAGGCGCAAACGGTCCTACCACGGCGGCTGCAGATGAAATCCTGGCCGACAAAAAGGTCTTCGTGATTCCGGACATTCTTGCCAACGCCGGCGGCGTTACCGCGTCGTATTTTGAGTGGGTGCAGGACCGCCAGGGATATTTCTGGAAAGAATCCGCCGTCAATGACCAGCTTGAGTTCATGCTGCGCGAGGCCTTTGAAGAAGTGGTGCACTTCTCAGACACGCACGGCGTCAACAATCGCATCGCGGCTTACATGCTGGCAATTTCGCGCGTCGCTCATACGATCAGGCTCCGCGGAATTTACGCCTAAAAACACCGGCCGCGAGCCCCGTGTGGCGGCGAGCGGCCTATGCAAGGAGCGGAAGGGATAACTGGCGAGAGGACACGTAAGCGGTTTGGAGCGGAGCGACACAAGAAAAGACACCGCTTGCCCGCCGTCAGGCGGTTTTTGTGTCCTGCCTCTACAATCTCCGCGATCATCAACTTTCCAGAGCTGTGCACTCCTTGGGGTTGAAGGCTGAGCGCTGACTGCTGACTTCTGAGCGCTGACTGCTGACTTCTGAGCGCTGCCTGCTGTTTGCTTAGTTGTCAAAGAACGATTTTTAGCATTCGCAATCCGCGACTGCCGTGCTCCATTCTGGAGCGAACTCTCCGGATCAGCAGATATTCAGATTTCCCGATCCCAGATGCTCAGATTTCTAGATTTCCCGATGTCCTGATCACCCGATGTCCCGATCCCGGTGGTAAGGTTTTCCTTTTCCGATCCTTCAGCCCTTGGCTGTTCTCTACGCCTCCGCGTCTCCGTGGTAGGTTTTGCCTTTCCGATCTCGCGAGGTTTTCCTTTGTGGTTCTTCGTGTCCTTTGTCATCCAGGGCCTTCGGCCCGCGCAAGCGCATGAAAATTGGTTTTTCGACCTTGTGGTAAAAATGGCTTGGTTTCTTGACTAGTTGCCGGATTTTACTATTTTGTTCGCCCTCTAGTCAAGAGAAATCGGCGCCCTTTTGACGGAAAACACCACCGCTCCCACGGGGTGGAGCAAAGCGCTGATGCCAGTCCTTCAGCTTGAGGCCGCAGGCCGAAACCCTGAGCGCAGTCGAAGGGAAAGGAGTCGAAGGGGAAGGAGTCGAAAACGGGCCGCGCGCAGCCATTCACCGTGTGGCACAGCCGCCCCCGGCTGTGTTGGCCCGCGCAGCGGAGCGCGCTCGGTGGAAGTACGGCCCTTTTAAGCCCCGGACTTCAGTCCGGGGTGAGCGAAGCGAATGAGTGAAAAGATGCCAGCAAACCTCTCCTTCCTTGCGCCGCAGGCCCGCGCTCCCCGGCGCGCACGATTTTTCGCGTGACGGGGTGGAGGCCGGGGTTCCCGGCGCGCACGATTTTCGCGTGACGGGGTAGAGGCCCGGGGTCCCTGGCGCGCGCTATTTTCGCGTGACGGGGTGGAGCCCCGCGCGCAACCATACCCGTGTGGCACAGCCGCCCTCGGCTGTGCTTGGTGAAAGAGCGGCGCTGCAGCGCCGCGAAAAGATGATAGAGAAGTCACTTCCTTGCGCCGCAGGCCCGCGCGTAGCCGAAGGCGGAGCGGCGCAAAAAGACTCCTTTAGTTTTCGGTGGAAGAACGGCCCTTTAGGGCCGTGAAAAGAAATCCTGGGATCCCCCTTCCTTGCGCCGCAGGCCCGGGTCCCCGACGCGCGCTTCGCGTGGCGGGGTGGAGATCCGCGCGCAGCCATACCCGTGTGGCACAGCCGCCCTCGGCTGTGCTTGGTGGAAGAGCGGCGCTTCAGCGCCGCGAAAAGATGATAGAGAAGTCACTTCCTTGCGCTGCAGGCCCACGCGTAGCGCAGCGGAGCGTGCAAAAAAAACGACGTAGCGCAGCGGAGTGACCTAAAAAGACCAGCAACGCGAAGCGCGCTAGAACGCTCACGCCGCCCAGTCCTTGCCAGCAATTCTGCCTTGCAAGCACGGTGAGCGTCGATTGGACTCGCCAGCCCATTACGGCATACCTGCTCATTGTCCACTTTCCCGCGGCGGTATTAGCATCTTGCGTCAGAAATCAGCACATCGGCCAGAAACGTTCCAGCCCTGTCTCTTGCGTCTTCAAGTATTGGCTCAGCCAGGTAGAGCACCCGTGAGTTCACACTATTTAATAAATCCTAGTACAGTTAAGCGTAGTGATATCGCTTGTGGACTCACCTCATATTTACGGGCTAACAGTTCTATTGCCTGCTCGGCATCAATATTTTCCGGCATGGCTGCAATATCCTTCGCCAATAACTCGCGAGGCATCAGCAGCTCCGCTGCAAACTGATTAGCTTCTACTTCTATTCGATCAGTTCCCAGACTTGATTTCGCGTCACGTTGTAATCTGATCGGAAATTTTTCATCTATGTGGAGATGTTCATCACCGTGTAGGAGAAGATGGCCAATTTCGTGGGCGATTGTGAATCTGCGGCGGGTCGGCGCATCCAGTGAATTGACACCAATGACTGCACTACCATCAGCATTTTTGTGTACCATTCCAGACAGCTCGCCGGCAAATGGTTCAAGGTGAATTTCAGCGTTGAGCAACCTAGCCAATTTTTCGACCGGAACGGGTGCGCTTCTTATTTTGGCTTCTTTCAGAAATACGATTGCTTGTTTTTGTGCTGCGGTAATTCTTGCCATGGTGATCTCCCGATCTTTCTGACTGCTTTCCAATGATCCGAATTACCCAATCGCGCTTGGTGGATTCTAACTGTTGCAATTGGGGCTGAACTGCCACGGTGGGCTCGGGAACGAATGGAGGAGGGAGTATGTCACTAACTTGCACACCAAGTATTTGTGAGATTTGAACCACTGTATGCGCATAAATCGGTTGGCGACCGGTTTCAATATTTGTTACAGAGGTTCGGGACAGACCCACTGAATACGAAAGCTTCTCCTGGGTCAATTTCTTAGCGCGGCGGGCCTCCCGAATACGTTTACCCAAGGCTGTATAGAAAGGCCCCTGTGGCATAGCCATGCATAGTTTGTATCGAAATCAGCTCCGCATGTCAACGAAAGAAACAATGTCAGCGATAGAAACATATTATAATGACTGATAACTTGACATTTAGAAATGGACAGCGTATCGTGCTCTCAATTCGACGGCCTGTTTCCGGCGAACATATTTTGGAGGCGGTGATGAAGAGAGAGACTCATAAAGTTGAATTCAATGCACACAAAACCGTTAAGCGGCCAACTGCAGTCGGTTTTACTACCAAGCAAGGGGAAAAGGTTCGGTTTACTGCGGAGAAGCCAACGAAAGTGCCTGTGCATGTGAAATTTCGGGCCAAGGATAAGAATTAATTTTGATATGAACGACGTAAGCAGCCCAGGTGCAAGCAGCGCGCTATAGAAGGAGGTTAGAGATGGGATCTGAACATGAAGTGGAAGTGCAGGTTAAAAGCCTCAAGACCGCAGAAATCGCTAAATTCAAGATAAATGATTCGGTTACCTTGCAGACGGTATGGGACACGGCATTGTCCAAGGACCATTTGAATGAGACACGCAACCCCGGGGATACGTTTAGATGTGCTAAGGGAGAAGATCTGACTTCCTTCTTAAGCGATACCCTATCGCAACTGGCTGAGAAAAAAGTCTGCGAGAATCGTCACTTTGAGATTAAGGGCCCATCTGGAGGAGCTCTTGCCTGATAGGCCGATCCCACAAGCCGTCGACCCATTTACTTCACGCAACGCCCTTCGAAAGCACATGTTGAAGGCCCTCGAAGGGCTGCGGTATGAATATGATGATGATCGCACCATTTACCTGTGGCTTGATGCTCGAACCAGCACTGGCCAGACAGATCAATATTTAATTCGGCTGACATTTCTCCATTATCCGGATTGGCCCCCCAGTGTAACTTTCGTCAATCCTGAAACGAAACAATATGATGGCCGCCATTGGCCTGTGATTGCGGGAAGCCCTCGACTTGCTTTTACTCCTCAGTATGGTGACGCTCCCGCAGGTCTGGTGTGCAACAGCATGACTTTTGAATACTATTTTTGGGGAAATCATAGTCCATCCGCCGATATTCACTGGAATAGAAATGCACACACATTTGCTGCAACAATTGCGGAGCTAATAGACCATCTAAACTCTCCTTTTTATCAAGGCCGGCAGACGTGAGCGCACCTGATAAGTTGGTGGTCCCGGATCTTTTGTGGCAGATGACACTCACTCTCTTTCAGGAATACACGCAAAAGGAGTTAGAGGCTGGCTGTTTCTGGTATGGGGTTCGCACGAAGGATGTAGCATGCGCAATGGTTTTAGGAATGCCGCGACAAATTAATCGCCGTACAAATTTTTCAGTTTCAGCTGATTCCCTGGCGCTTCTTGTCAGCAAAGTATGTGATCCCACAGGGCTAGTGGCTGTCGCTCAGTTGCATATACACCCCGGTATTGATGTCAGACATTCACCTTGGGACGACCAACAGGTTGTTTCAAGAAACGTATATTCGCTCGTCCTACCAAATTATGGCAGAGTGCCCATTTCTCTGGATTCGATCGGAGTACATCGATATGAAACCAATCGCTGGAAGCGGCTTTCCCGTGAGACTGCGCGTGCAGTCATCCGAGTCACTGCCTCTTTTGTGGATACACGATGAGTGTTAGCAGAAGTGCAAATCGGCATATGCGTGGAGATAGTGAGGAAAGGCTCCGAAATCTCCGCCCAGGGCCGCGATCCGTCCTCGTGCGCGGTAATCCAGATTACCTTTCCCGGCATGCGGGACAGCACCTGTTGCAGATGATCGTTAATCTGTTGGCTCGTCAATATGAAGTCATAATGCAAATAATTTTGGAAATCCCTGAGATTCCAACGCTGCCCAATATTTTTCCAGAGCCTTTTATCGTTTCTGATCAGTTGCGCTCCCAGATCTTAGGTTTTGCAAAGGCAATCTCTGGCGGTGAAATCGCAATTTCGGCTTCGACGGATACTGCTATCACTCCAGACTGCATCGTCTACATTGGCGCGTTTGATCCCAGCAAAAGTGCCGTTTTTTGTATTAGCGCTGTAGCAGATGGTTGGCGATTTGATTGCGCAACTCATCGACCTACGCAAGAAACCGAAGGGACTGACTCAAATCCCTTTGGTCCCTACATCGCCGCTTGTTATGCCGCGGGAACCATATTCAAATATTTTTGGCAGTTAGATGCAAAAATCGATCTCTGTGCCAGCTTGTGGAATTGCGTTGAAGCTCAATGGGACGATCTGGCAGTTGGCAAAAGCCCACTGCAATTGACTCTCCCCACGACATATCTGATCGGGTGTGGTGCCGTCGGGGCAGCATTTGCGTTTACGTTAGCTACGATTGAGGGCGTTAAGGGCGAAATTGTAGCTATAGATCCACAACCATCCGATGAAACCAGCCGAAATCGGCTTTTAACGATTTCGTATGCCGATCTCGAAAATAAAGCCACTCTTATTGAACGGCTGTTCGTAGGAAAAGCGTTGAGCGTCTATCCGTATGTAGGCCTTTGGCCTAATTACACCACAGATGCCAATCGGAAAACCCCGGAACGCATCCGCAAGATCGAAAAGGATTTTCGCTATGAGTGGGTAATTTCGTGTGTTGATCGCAATATTCATAGAAGGGACATTGCTGTCTATCTTCCAAGATTTGTCTTTGGTGGAAGTACTCATGATTTTGTTGCTCAAGTTGCGGTCTACTCGATGCAAGGAGAGTGTGAATGTTTGGGGTGCAATCACCCGGTACCAATGATTCCAGCTACTGAGGAACTCCGAATTAGCCTCCTCGCGATGAATTCTCAGGAGCTAAATAACTGGTTTGATAAACATGATGTCAATGCTCGTGAGCGAGCAGCTATTGGGGAATACTTGCATGACCCTGGGTGTGGTGGAGTCGGCCAAGAGCTGGTGGCAAAATTGGGCAGGGGAGGCGAAACAGACTGGTCTGTGGGATTCGTTTCCGTCGCGGCGGGAGTGCTCCTCGCAGCCGTTTTTCTCCAAGCACTTTTTCAAGAACCCCAGGCCATGATTCGCATGGGGCCGGAATATTTTGCCTGGTTCCTTCGCTCAGGCCTAGGCACAAGCCACGCATTACGTAAATCCATTTGTGAAATCTGCGGATCGGATATTATGCAAGACAATTATCAGGGTCTTTGGGGCATGCAGCCCAAAGACAAATAAGGCGCACGATCCTTGCGTCCTGGCGTGGGCCTGCAACAAGCGCAGCAGGAGCTCAAACGCAATAACACTCTCCATCGGTCTGGAGCAGTAACAAAGCAAAAAGGCCGCTCTAGCGGCTACTTTTTTTCCTGACAGATTTCTTCTTGCCGCCTTTTTTCTTGACTGTCTTTTTTCGACGCTTTCAAGCGGCTCATCTGTAATCGTCAGTGTGAATCAGTGGTAAGCATCTTCAAGCCTATTCGGGGACTGCTTCAGTTTGGTCACCCCGCTCGGCGGTCAAGATAGGAAATAGGCCTACGATACATGGTAGTAGCAGTTTCTTGCGGCTATGATTTTGTGCTTGTCTGCTTCGCAGCGAATCCATCAGCTACCAAGGTGATAAACCATGCCCCGACTGTTTCCAATTCTTGCTCTTTTCCTATCCGCTGCTTTTCTGGCGGCCCAAACGCCTGACGCAGCTAGCATCCGTGGGCAGGTGCTGGACCAGACACGAGCCGTGGTAGCCGGAGCTGAGGTAAAGATCACCAATACCCGCGTAGGCACGGAGAGGACAACACACAGTGATTCTTCCGGACGTTTTTCTTTTACCGGGCTGCCTGTCGACTCTTACACGCTGACTGTCCATAAAGACCAATTCGCTGACCTGCACCGCGAACTCACCCTGATTGGCGGCACGGATGCCAATATCACGCTGCAATTGAGCGTCTCAGATGTTCAAACAGAGGTCGTCGTGACCGGAACGGCGGGCGAAGTCCGTGCTGACATGCCACAACTCGGAGATCGCCTTGGTCCTGAACAGGTGCAGGAGATGCCTTTGTTGAACAGCAGGATTACATATCTCCCGCTGCTCAATGCCGCCAACCGGCCCGCGATCAACCAGGGCGACATATTCATGAACCAGAACCTGTTTACCACGAACGGTTCCGGACGCCGGCAAACATCCTGGGTCGTGGATGGCGCAACCGGCAATGACAGTTGGGGACGACAAACCATCTTCAGCAATGTTCCTCGCGTGGCAGTAGAGGAAATGACGGTATTGGAAAATGCCTTTTCTTCTGAATTCGGCGCGACGACCGGCGGCGTGGTCAACATTGTGACAAGAACGGGTGGTATGCACTATCACGGTGATCTGATCGGCACATGGCGGCCCGATGATACTTCAGCCAAGCTCTCAGGGTTTACATCCACCAGCGCTAGCAATGGCAACCAGGTGGTGGCTGATTCCATGGGGCAATTGAGCGCGGCATTTTCCGGTCCCGTACCTCATACGCAGGCCACCCAATTCTTTTTTGGCGGGGAATACACGCGCGAAAACCGCGGTTCAGCCGTAACCTCTCCGGTGGCTCCCGGCGTCTTTGTTGGTCATTACGCCGGCTGGATGACCTTCCTCCGGCTGGACCACCGCATCAATGATAAGAACAACGCATTCTTACGCCTGAATACTGATAGTTTCCACGATACCAATCCCAATGGCGCGGTTGGCGGAAACAGCCTGCCAACCGTAGACCGCATTTTCCGCCGCCGCACCTATTCCATGGAACTCAGTGAGACCGCTGAACTCTCGCCCACGCTGCTGAACAGCGTGCGCGGAGAGTTCCAACTGGCTTCGCCCATTACTCAATTCGATCCCGTGGTCTTCGGCACGCAATTTGTTGTGCCTATCGCAGGCTCAGGGACGTTTACCACCGGCACTTCGCAATCAGCCCTGTTGCTGAACCGGCAATACGGCGTGAGCGATACGCTTGCCGCCACCCGCGGAAAACATCAGTTCAAATTCGGTGCCGACCTCCTGCACGCGCACAATGGCGGCAACAGCAAGGAATTTGGCGGTCCTATTTTCCTCGGGCAGCTCACTTACAAAACTTGTGCGCTGGGAGTGGCCGCATGCCAGAGTCCGGCTTTCCTGGATAACATTGCGAACGTAGCCAGCTATACGCAGAGCTACGGCAATGGCGATTACACGGTGGATGACACTCTCTGGTCATTATTTGCCCAGGATGATTTCCGCGTGCGGCCAGACCTTACTGTGAATCTTGGGCTGCGTTATGAGCAGCAGACCTTCACCGATGGACGCTCTAATTTCTCTCCTCGTGTCGGCTTTGCTTATGACTGGCTGCATCGCCACAATACGATCATTCGCGGCGGCTTTGGTATTTACTACGCCCAGGTGGTCGATAATTCAGAAGCAAATTACGCGCTCAGCGGGCCCACCGGCGTCTTTAACTTCAGCGCAACTCCAGGCCAGATCGGCTTCCCGGCCAGCGTCGCCGCTGTGCCTTTACTTGCTTTCCCCGCGGGCGCAGTTGCTCCGGTGCGCACTATCTATATTCGTCCCGGACAGGCCTCGTTCTACAGCCAGTTTTTTGATACTTCGCTTCTCAAGGGCTACCCGGATGCGCTGCTCAATCCTTACTCGGAGCAATGGACCTTCGGTGTGGAGCGGCAGTTAGGGCATAACTGGGTGTTGAGCGTCGACTACGTTGGTTCGCACACGGTGAGAGTGGTTCGCCCGCTCGATGTCGATTCGCCCACGCCGTTCATCCGTACCGCGCAAGGGCAAACCCGGAGCGCGCAGGCAGCCAATTGTACGCGGCCGCTGTGGGTGGCGTTCTATGCCGCCGCTGGCCGTGCCTGCAACCCAGCGGCCCCCAATCCTCCCCAACCTGCGTTCGGCGTGATTACCACTGACGTGAATAACGGTTTTGTGCGTTACAACTCGCTGAACGTCAACTTGGGCCACACGTTCTCGCACCGGTTTGCCATGCTTGCCAGCTACGTTTACTCGCACGCCATTGATAACGTCGATCCTGACGCTCCGGGCGGAAATCCGAACGATCCTAACTTCATTGGTCCCCAGGAAATTGGCAATGCAATCTTCGACCAGCGCCATCGCTTTGTGCTGAGCGGCACCTTCCATGCTCCTTTCGGAATCAATTTTGGCGGTATCAATACGATTGCTTCAGGACTGCCATTCAACCTTGTGACTGGGACCAACAATAGCGGCGATACCGGCGCCACAACGGATCGTCCGGTGATCAACGGCGCTGTGGTCGGGCGCAACACAGGACGCGGCCGGGCCATTTATGACTTCTCGCCGTTTCTGGAAAAGGTGTTTCCGTTTGGAGAAAATTTGCGGGCGAGCCTGCGCGCTGAGGCTTTCAATGTCTTGAATCATCCTAACTTTGTGGGTTACAGCGGCACGTTCGGAAACGGACCAACGCCGCCTGCCGGACTCGGGCAGCCTCTTACCGGCATCACGAACCAGCTACCGGCGCGCTCATTGCAGTTCTCATTTCGGTTATCGTATTGAAACCTCTGCTGCAGGTGATGAACCTGGCAAACACTATGGCCGTCTAACGGCGGCTGAGCTGGGGACGATCTGCTATCTATCTGTTCGGTCTACAACGCGTGACCCGGCAGGCTCGAATACAACGTGCCGCTCGCCGGTGGCGGGGTTGGTAAGCAGTACCGGAGAGACCTGAAACGCGGTTCGCAAATGCTCTTCTCTGAGAACTTCAGCGGGACTGCCATCGGCCAGAATGCGCCCTTGGTGCAGGAGCAATAGGCGGTCGGAAAATCTGGCGGCCAGGCTGAGGTCGTGCAGTACGCCCACCGCCACAACGTCCGGCTGCAATGAGAACGATCTCACCTTATTCATAAAGTCGATCTGGTGGCGTATATCGAGAAACGTGAGCGGCTCGTCCAGGAAAAGATAACGCACCAAGCCTTCCATAGGACGCCAAATCTGCGCCAGTACGCGGGCGAACTGCACGCGCTGTTTTTCGCCGCCGCTCAGCGTTCCGTAGCTGCGGTCCGCCATGGCGTCGACCTCAAAATACCGCATCACCTCTTCGCAAATGTGCAGATCGCTTGCGCCGGGACGCGCGCCAAAGTGGGGATACCGCCCCATCATCACAAGTTCGCGGACCGGCATGGAAAAGGCAACTTCGACGGCCTGCGACAGTACCGCCCTGCGACGAGCGAGTTGACGCTCGCTCCAGCCGCCGATATCGGCGCCGTCATACTCAACCGTACCCTCATGCGGCCGCATCAATCGTGTCAGCAGCTTGATTAGTGTTGACTTTCCTGCGCCATTCGCGCCCACGATGAGGTGCAGTCGTCCAGGTTCGAAGCTTGCGGTCGCACCGTCGACTAGTGCCCGGCTGCCTACGCGGAACGTGAGATTGTTGGCGCTGAGCATTACGAAAGGTACTCCCGGGTGCGCAGCAGAGATACAAAGACGGGCACGCCAACAACAGCGGTAACTATGCCAATTGGCAATTCGGCAGGCCGGAGCGACACTCGGGCAATAAGATCGGCAACGCTCAGCAGCGTTCCGCCCAGCAGCGCGCTACCGAGGATCAGAAAACGATTATCAGGGCCGCGAAGAATGCGCAGGATGTGCGGCACAATCAGCCCGACGAAGCTGATGACACCGGTGAATGCCGTAGCGATCGCCACCATCATCACATTGATTGTGAGGATGATCCATTTCAGCCGTCTGACATTTACGCCCAGGGCCACCGCTTCCTCTTCTCCAATCATCAGCGCGTTCAACGGCTTGGCATAGGCAATCGCCGGAACCAGTCCCAGAATCGTCGCCGCCCCCACAACCAGCACCGCGTTCCAATCAGCCCCGGAGAGCGTGCCGAGGTTCCAATAAATGATTGACCGGGCCTGCGGATCGCGCGCGACATACGAAAGAAATCCAATACCGCTCATGAAGAGTGCATTAATCGCCAATCCAGTTAGCAACAGGCGAAGGATTGAACTTCGGCCTTCATGCTTTGTATGCGCAAGTGCAAAAACAATGTATGTCGAAACTACTCCTCCGGCGCAGGCTGCCAGCGGCAGCGTCCAGCCGCCAAGATTCAATTTCAGCAACGCTCCGAACACGTAAAACAGCGCAGCGCCAAACGCAGCGCCGCTCGATGTGCCGACCAGCCCCGGTTCAACAATCGGATTCCTGAACAGTGCCTGCATTAACGTTCCACCTACGCCCAGGCATGCACCCACCAGCAGGCACAGGATGGCGCGGGGAACGCGCAATTGAATGAAAATTCTCTGGTCCAGCGTTAAATCATTGCTGCCGGCAAGCTTGCCGGAAACGGCAGCCGCCATATCTTGCAAAGAGAAGTCGATGGCCCCGTAGCGTATCGAAGCCACGGTCGTGGCGATCATCAGGACAAACAGTAAGAGCAGCCAGAAGCGATCGGCGCGCCGGGCCTTCATTGGTGAATCAGCTTGGCGAGTTTCAGGATATTTTCCCCGGTGTCCGGACCGAAATACATCAGCTCATGTTCTGAAATGCGGTAAATCTTGTTATTTTTCGCGGCTTCGGTTTCCGTCATTCCGGGCAGCGTCTTGGCCTGTTCAGCCGAACCTAGACGGTCGAAACCGTATTCGGTCATCAGAATCACCTGCGGGTTGCTCTCCGCAATGATTTCCGGAGAAGCCATACGTTGCATGCCGGGCTTCTGGATGGCCATCTTGCCGCCGGCCAACTCAACCATCTTGCCCGCAGTGCTTGCGTCGCCACCGCCGCCATTCCCGACGATCAAGTACACGTTCGAGGCGCGACCGAAATGAACAACCGCCACGCGTGGAGCATTTTTATACTTTTTCACCGCTTCGCCAGCCGCGGCCATGTCGCGGTCGATCTTCGCACATAGCGCTTCGGCGCGCTGCTCCTTATGGAAGAACGTGCCCATTTCACGCAACAGAGCTTTTTCTCCCTCAACCGAATCGCCCTTAGTCTGGAACGTTTTCATTGGGATGTTGAGCCCTTGCAATTGGCGCACTACGTTGTCCGGGCCGATGTTGTTGTCATGGATGATCAGCGTTGGTTTCAGCGACAGGATTCCTTCCGCGCTTAGGGCGCGGTGATAACCGACAGTCGGAAGCTTCTTGATTTCAGGCGGATACGTGCTCGAATAATCGACGCCCACCAGGTTTGCCTGTGCTCCCAAAGCATAAATCATCTCGTTGTACGCCTGGCCAATGCATACGATCCGCTGCTCCGTACCCCCGGACGCTTGATTTTGAAAGCGTCCGCAGCCGATCAGGAGACACACGGAAGCGAGAATGGGGGCTATTTGAGCGCGAATCATAAGGCGACGAATATTCTTCAGAATACACGCACGTCACGCTTACTACATCTGATAGTAGTTTACAGGAGCGTTTATTCTGTAGGGCTTTCCCTCTTGCGCTACCAGCGCCGAGCAATCGCTGCAACGATCCTGCCCAATGCATCCAGATCGCGAAGATCAATCACCTCGCCAGGAGAATGCGAATAGCGCAACGGCCAGCCCATGGCGACGTCTGTTGAGCCGTAGAGCAGGAATGCCGCGCCGTCATTTCCGCCACCAGTCACTCCATATTGAACAGGTATGTTGCTGGAGCGTGCAATGGAGACGACTTTCTGGGCGAGATCACGCGGCACGATATTGGAGTTGTCAATGGCGCGAACTACAAATCCGCGCCCCAGAATGGCATCGCCAAAGCGTTTGGATTCCAATGGAGAATCTGAGCTGACGAAAGTATCGATAGCAAAAACATAGTCGGGGATGCGACCTTGCGCAGCCATGTTCTTGGCAGCGCCGGCAGCGCCTTCCAATCCGAGTTCTTCCCTCGTGGACCAGATAAAGGTGATGTCCCGGCCGCTTGTGCTCGATGAGCTCTTAGTCGCTGCTCCAGCCTGGTCAACGTTTTGTCCTAATGCCCAAGTAGCAGCAACCAATGCGGCACAGCCGACGCGATCATCAAAAGCGCGGGAGCTGGAGAAGTTGTGCAGCAGCTTGTGATATTGCTTGGGAATGGTGACAAAATCACCCACCTTGATTCCCAACTCACTGACTTGCTCCTGCGTTTGCGCGCCTACGTCCATATGAAACATCTGTCGTGGGCCGTGAGGCCACTGGAAATCCGGCTTTTCCCAGCCTTCCGGCAATTCAAGGACTCCGGGGTGCATGCCATTTGCGGAGTGAACTAACCCGGCGTGCCCCAGGAAATATGCCAGCACGCCGCCACCTTTACTTTCCAGTTCCAGGCGGCCATCCTGGCCAATGGAACGCACTTCATAGCCAATCTCGTCCATGTGAGCAACTACCACAATGCGCGGGCCGCTGCCGCCCTTGGGAGATGGCCAATGCAGCACCAGGTTTCCCGCATCGTCCGTTTCAGGCTTGGCCCATGGCGGTAGCAATTGCGTGACTGCCCGGCGCATGTTTTCTTCGTGGCTGCTGACGGCATAAGTCTCTGACAATTGCTTGATAATTTCTTCAGTGGAAGGCGCGACGGTTGGCTTATGAGAAATAACCGGCTCCGGTAGCGGAGCAGCCGATTTCAGTTCTATCTCTTTACTCCTGCCAAAAAGATATCTCTCCAGCAATGAGATTGCAGCCAGCACATCCTTGCCCTGGAGGACCTCGCCTGGTGTTGAAGGCCAGGAAGTCGCCACGGCAAGATGGACGCTGCGTTCCGGCATCTTTGGCTGAAGCATGTAGCCGCCGCGCGGCCATAATGGCGCAGAGTAATCGGTTTTTAGAGGGATGTTGCTCTGCGCTGCAAGTTGCTTTAACTCAGCAGCGAATCCTGCCAGCTCAGATTCTGGTTTTTCAGAAGCAATCAAAACCCCGCTGCCCGGTGACTCCTTAAAAGTAGGCAACGCTTCGCGTTGTCCCGGGGCCGCGGTCGCGCGAACGAGACGACCGACGTAGATCACCTCATCGGGAGAGAGTCGATAGAGCAGTCGCTGCAAGCCACGGGCGCCTGCCCACTGCTGAGTCACGAATGCGAACGTCAACGTACCTTGAACGTTTGCTGGATCCAGATTGCGGAGAACTTCAAGCAGTGCCGCAGCTCCGAACCGGTCGCCAATAGCGGGGGCGGTCCACTTTCCGAAGCCCATCTCATAAAATTTGCGCTCGATGACAATAGGACCGAGGACATCTGCGCCACCAGCCCGCGCTTCAGCAGCAGTAGTTGCGCCCACGTCCACAAACATATTGTCCAGATCGGATGCGGCAGGAGGATGCTGGCGTTGCGGCTGCAAATGGACTGAGAGGCCGGCAACTGCGCCATTGATCCATTTATTTTGCGCCGTGCCAATCAATACCGGCTGTGCCGAATAAAGCTCATTGAACAAAGGTAGATTGCCGCCCTGAGGAAGGCGTTGGAGGGTTAAATATCCTTCGTTTGTAATCCCGCTGATTACAAACCCAGGCTCATCCATTGAAGCCACAATCAGCCGATGTGGCGTACCCTTGCCGATTGTCACCGTCACATTGCTCTGCGCATCGACTTTCGGAGAAAAACCCTTCAGCTTCGTCGCAATTTTTGTGGCAAGCTGGTGCTCGTATCCCGGCACAGCAGGAGTTTCCACTAGCTCACGCAGATCATTTACAAGTCCCGATGGAGGAACGCTCTGTTGCGCCGATGCTAAAACGAAACCCCAAAAAAGAAAGTGAACTGCCACAAGCCGTCGTAAGGATGGGTTCATGTTTTCCGTTTTCCAAGATGAAAAGCGACGTATAAGAGTACATCAACCGTGACTTTGCGAGGAGAGTCCCCCGAATTGACGTGTAACAATCAGGTCGCGCAGACAACGCTTTCGTCTTTCATTAACGAAAGATCAGATTTCTAAAATAGGTTTGGAACGTCAAGAAAAAGCAAAAAAGCCGCGATCAGCTCGCGGCCTTTTCAATTTCGCGTGAAAGTTCTAAGCGTCTATTTCTTTTTCTTAGCGGCCTTCTTCTTGCTGCCGCCTTTTTTCTTTGCTGCTCTCTTCGGGGCTTTCTTGCCGCGAGAGCCGCCGCCCTTTTTGCCGGCGCTCTTCTTCTTGGCCGATTTTTTCTTTGCAGCAGGTTTTTTCTTCGCAGCTTTTTTCGCTGCAGGTTTCTTTTTACCGCCGCCTCCGCCACCGCCGCTCTTGCGCGCGGGGGCCGGAGCGCTCACTGGAGCTGGAGCTTCGCCGCCTCCTGACTCCTCAGCGCCACCATTGGTTTCAGCGCCGATGGATTCTTCTTCTTCTTCGTCATAATCCTCTTCGGTTGAGCTGCTGCCGTAACCGCCGGTTTCGCCGTATTCATCATCCATATCGTCCTCATGTCTTGCCTTGAGGGTCTCGTCGTAAAAGCTCATGTTTCCTCCAGAAAATTAAGGCCGGCAAACGCACATCAATAAAAGAATAACAGGCGCGGATTATATCAAGCCGGATGAATTGCTTGTCAACATTCGCACAGCAAATTAATAATCTGATGGAGAATTACGCTGATTAGTCGCTTTTAGCGTTGAGTGTAGTCTTCTCCGCCGCTGCGGCAGCAGTGCTGGATTTCGGCTTTGTTGCAGCGTGCGCCGTCTTTTTGCGCCGTCTGGCGGGCGCTTTATCGGCCTCTCCGGGAGCCAAAGGCTTATAGACAATCAATACTCGACCACGGCGTAAGTTATTTGTTTTCAATCCATTCCAGCGTCTCAGCCGGTCAGGAGGCACGCCAAAATCCTCTGCCACCGTCAGCACCGTGTCACCGGTATGGGTTTTGTAGTGTGAGGCATAGCGTGAGTAGACGATCTTACCGGAACCTGTGCCATTCACTGGGATGACCAGCTTGGCTTCCGCCGCCAGTGGTCCCGGTTCCAGGTTGTTGGCCTGTGCAATGGCCCGTTCTGTCATACGATATTTGCGCGCAACGCCAGCCAGTGTGTCTCCCGGCTGCACTTTGTAGTATCGCCACGCCACACGCTTTTCTACCGGAATGGCCGCGATGGCTGCTTCGTATTTGTCTTTCATTCCCTCTGGAAGCCGAAGGTCAAAAGGCTGGTCCTTGGGTGTTGTGCGGCGCAGCAAGCTAGGGTTCAAGTCCACCATTTGTTCTATCGGCACGTCCACGCATTCCGCCACCAGCCGCAGGTCCACCGGATAATTTACCTTCACCACGTCATATTTCATCGCCGGATCAGGCTGTATGGCATCCAGGCCATATTGGGCCGGATTCTTTGACATGATGGTCATGGCCAGAATGATAGGGACGTAGTTTTTGGTCTCTGCCGGCAGCACGTTACGCTTGTAAAGCTCCCAGAAATCGGCATAACCGGTGCGCCGGACCGCCTGCTGCACATTTCCCGGGCCGGAGTTATACGCCGCCATGGCGAGGTACCAATCGCCAAACTGGTTGTAGAGATCTTTCAAATGTCTTGCAGCCGCGCGCGTGGCTTTTTCCGGGTCCTGCCGGTCGTCTACCCACAAGCTCCGTCGCAGGCCATAACCTACGCCTCGGCTGGCCATAAACTGCCACATGCCGCGGGCGCGTGCGCGTGAAAGCGCCAGAGGCTTAAAGCCGGATTCAGCCTGCGCCAGGTAGATTAGGTCTTGTGGAATGCCTTCTTCGCGGAAAATCCGGAGAATCATCTCCTTGTATCGGCCTGAACGCACCCACGCGCCTTCAAAAACGCCGCGTCCGTGCGTGGAAAAGTAATTGATGTAGCCCGCCACATATTCATTGATCATCAAGGGCAGGTCAGATTGGATATTCTTCAAATCGGCCTCGGCTTTAGCCGTCACACTGGCATCCGCCGGAAACGTCACCTGGTTCGCTTCATCAATCGGGGCAGGCTCAGGCTGCTGTTCGGCAAGACCATCGCCTTCTTTTGAGGTGGCTGTTTCCAGCTTATTGATTTCCTCAGTGATCTTGTCGAATTCCTGCTGCAAACGGTCATCGGACTTTATGTCCACGGGTCCTTGCATCAGTATGTCCATGGCGTGGTTAAAGTCCTGCTTGGCGGCATCCAGATGGCCGGCTTTAGAGTCTTCCTGTCCGGTGGCGAAGGCTTTTTCGGCTTCGGCGATCATTCCGGGGACCGGATCGGTTTTTTCCGGCTGTGGAGTTTGCGCGGGTGCGGCTTTCGGTTCCTGTGGCTCCGCTGACAAAGAAGCGGGTCTGGCTTCCTTCTGCTGAATGCTTGGCGCCAATGCCTGCGTTACCGGCTGTGCCGATTTTTTCGTGTCCTTGCTCTCGCACGCAACCAGTGAAATCAATCCAGCAGCGAGAATAACCATTCTTAAACGATTCAATCAGCACTCCATGTCAGCACGGGCTTGCCCTCAATCATACATTTCCGTTGGACGGATCTGGCAGCCGGAGGGCAGCACCTGGTCCGCCCGATCACCGGGGAAAAGGGCGAATCTCATTGTCCCATGAATGAGTTAAAAAGACCTTCTGAAACAGCCGGAACCGCAGGTTACTTTGGGCGAAGCACCAGGTAGCCGCCCCTAACAGCGGGTTGTGAATCGTCTCTCACGCGCGGGCCGTCTAACCTTATAGACTCAAATTGCGGTGTTTCTCTCTTCATAAAGGATTCACACAGGTTGCGATCCCGGCTCATTGTCTTTATCAGCATCATACAGGCGATTCTTTTTCTGGCGCACTGGTTCGTGTATGCCACCGTTGCACATTTCTGGGGCGGTCTGGCAACGTCCTGGGGTGCCAAACTGGCATTCGGGCTGCTTTCCGTGAGCTTTGTGGCGGCGTCCCTGCGCGGCTGGTACTCGTATCGGCCTCTGGTCCGTCTTTTCTACCTGATCTCCGCGCTCTGGCTTGGATTTGCCAGCTTCCTTATGCTGGCCTCCGTTGCCAGTTGGATCATTTACGGAGTAAGCGTTGCCGCCGGTTTGGGCTGGCGACCAGGCTGGATCGCCGACTCGGCTTTTGCGGTTGCTGTAGTGGCTGGTCTTTATGCGTTGCTGAATGCGGCGTGGCCGCGCGTCGTCCGCATCAGTGTGGCGCTGCCCAACCTGCCTTCGCAGTGGCGCGGACGAACGGCTGCGCTGGTCAGCGATCTTCATCTGGGACATGTGCGTAATGGCCGCTTTGTGCGGCGTGTGGTGGACAAGCTGCTTGCACTTCAGAACGACATCGTCTTTGTGACAGGAGATCTCTACGACGGTGTTGCCGCCGACTTTGAAAAACTGGCGCGTCCATGGGCAGACCTGGTTTCGTCGCCACAAGCGGCAGCTCTGGGCGTTTATTACATTGCGGGCAATCATGAAGAGTTCTATCGCAATGCAGAATATCTGCCTCCGCTGCTGCGGGCGGGCGTTCGCGTATTAAACAATGAAAAAGTTGAGGTCGATGAGCTGCAGCTTATTGGCGTCCACTATGGTGATGCGGCCAATGCCGACCGATACCGCTCGATGCTACGCGCCATGAATCTCGATCGCAGACGCGCCAGCGTTCTATTGCTGCATGCTCCGGTGCGCTTGCCCATCAGTGAAGAAGAAGGCATCTCTTTGCAGCTCTCCGGCCACACCCACGGCGGCCAGCTTTTCCCTTGGACGCTGATTGCAAAGCGCGTCTGGCACAAATTCAATCACGGTTTGCAACGGTTCGGAACTCTTCAGGTTTATACCACCTACGGAACCGGCACCTGGGGACCGCCATTGCGCCTGGGAACACGGCCAGAAATCGTGCTGATCACGTTTGAGTGAAAGCCCGGACTATCTGTCCAAATCATGGTCTTGACAAATGGTATAGGCATAGATAATCTATGCGTTGAAAGACTAGGCTTAGGCCTTCTTTGTCTATGGCAAGAAATGAAATGCTTCCCGGAACACTCAGCATGTTGATCTTGCGGGTGCTCCAGCCGGGGCCCATTCACGGGTATGCGATTGCTCAGCGCATCCACATGCTCTCAAGAGAATTGCTGCAGGTGGAAGAGGGATCACTCTATCCCGCTTTGCAACGAATGCTGCTGAAAGGCTGGGTTAAGGCGGAATGGGGAGTTTCTGAAACCAATCGCAAGGTGCGCTTTTACAAGCTTACGGCCGAGGGCCGGAAGCAGCTGCGCTCAGAGATTGAAGACTTTGACCGGGTGCTGCAGGGCATTCAGTCTGTCATGTCCAAGGCCTGAAGGAGGTCTTATGGGCGAGTTTTTTCGTCGCATTTACTACCTGTTGAACCGGAGCAAGGCAGATCGCGAACTTGAGAATGACATCGACTTCCACCGTGAGATGCTGTCTGTGGAGTCCCGCAGAGACTTTGGCAATCCTGCTCTGGTGCGCGAGCGCTCGCATGAAGCATGGGGCTGGGGCTGGCTGGACCGCCTGATGCAGGACGTGCGTTTCGGTTCCCGGCTGCTGAAGAAAGCGCCCGGCCTGGCTTTCACCGCGATTACGGTTCTGGCGTTGGGCATCGGAGTGAACGTAACGGCGTTCAACCTTGTGGACGTGATGTTCTTCAAGCCGCTGCGCGTGCGTGATCCGCACTCGCTGGTCCGCTTCAACGCAATATCGCCGATAAGCTCTTCCAACCTGGTTTCCTACCCGGCAACGGTGTTTTACCAGCAGTCGGCGGCGCTCTCCGCAGTGATGGCACAGACCAGCACGCGAGTGACTTTTACCGAAGAGACTAGCCAGGAGATTCGCGCCAGCCTGATTACAGCCAATTACTTCAGCGAGCTTGGAAGTTCGGCCGCCTACGGACGTCTGTTTGACGCGACAACCGACGACCAGCCTGATGCGCCGGCGGTAGTGGTGCTGGGCTACAATTTCTGGCAACAACAATTTGGCGGCGATCCTTCCGCGGTGGGCAGGACGATAAGGATCAACCAGCATCCGGCCACAATTATCGGGGTTGTTCCTTTCAACTTTATTGGCCTTGACCCGGAACATGGCGAGACAGATGAAGTATGGCTGATGGTTTCGCGCTTTGCGTATTTCGTTCCCGACGCAAAGTTGCTCACCAAGTTTGACGATGGCGAATCGGGCGTACACATGTTCGCGCGTCTCAAGCCGGGCGTTACCCGTCAGGCAGCCGCCGCGGCTCTGAAACCGTTGTCAGAGGATCTCGTGCGGCAGCACCCTGACGATCTGCCTAAGGGGTACACGCTGGTTCTGTCCCCCGGCGCCTATGCGGCACAATTTGAGGCGAACGACCTGGCCATGTTTGGTCTTTTTGCTGCCCTGGTGCTGCTGATTCTGGGCGCTGCCTGCGCTAACCTGGGAAACCTGTTTCTAGGACACGCCGTCACGCGTGAACGTGAGATTTCCATTCGCATGGCGCTGGGCGCAACGCGCAGGCGAATCGTCCGCCAGTTGATGACGGAAAGCCTTCTGCTTGCGCTTCTGGGATCGGCGGCCGGCCTGTTCCTTAGTTGGGTAATCTCACGCCCTCTGGTAGCGTGGCTGGGAGGACCAAGCAGGATGGACCTTGCTCCCGATTGGAGGACCATCCTCTTCGCGTTTGCAATCGGCGGGCTGGCTTCGGTGCTCTTTGGACTGTCGCCGGCGCGGCAAGCCTCGCGTCCCGCGCGTCACGCGTCACGTGCCCGCACCATTTTTATGGCAACGCAAGTCGCCGCAAGCTGCGTCCTGCTGGTAGTGTCGGCTTTGATGGTCCGCGGCCTGCAGCGCGGGTACAGCTATGACCCGGGCTTTGATTACGCGCGCATCGTCACGGTCGATCCGCAACTCTATGCCCACGGCTATGAGCCGGCCAGAGCTGCACAGTTCATGGAGGAGCTGCAGTCGCGGATGCGGCAATTGCCCGGGGTCGATGCCTCCTCCCTGGTGAAAAATCCCCCTTTGGGCAACCGGGTCACGATGCAGCGCGCCCGCGGCGAACTCAAGGTCAATCTCCACATGAATGACATTTCCCCGCAGTACTTTAAGACCATGAGCATTCCTCTTCTCCGCGGGAGGGATTTTACGCCGCAAGACACGGGCGTGGTCATTGTGAGCGAATCTGGCGCCCGCAACCTTTGGCCGGGAAAAGATCCGCTGCAGCAGACGTGGACGCAGGGCGAGAAGAAGTTTTCCGTAATCGGAGTTGCCGGAAACGCGCGCACCACCGCACTGCGCAACGGCGATGATGCGCAAATCTACTTCCCGATCGGCGATGCAAAAGTGAACGACGCGGTCATTCTGGTGAAGACGTCGCGCCCGCCGGAAGACCTGGTGGCAAACCTGGCCGGCCTGGTCCGCGCCGCTGATCCGGTGCTGAGCCCGAACGTTCAGCCGCTCAAGAGCATCCTGGCGGAAAGATTCTCAGAGGCGCGGAAGATGACCGGCGTGGTAGGCGGCATGGGGACCCTGGCGCTGCTGCTGGCCGTGGTGGGCCTCTACGGCGTAGTGGCCTACAACGTGTCCCAAAAAACGCGCGAGATTGGCATCCGCATTGCGCTGGGCGCTTCTTCATCGCGCGTGATGCAGAGCATGGTGGCCAACTTCTTTGTACCGCTCGGTATTGCCATGGCTGCGGGTCTTGTGCTGGCGGCGTTGCTCTCCGGAATATTGCGCCAGTATATTTACGGCCTGAGCAATCTTGATCCGGTCAGTTATGTGGGAACGGTGATATTGCTTGCCATCGTGGGAGCGCTGGCTTCACTGCTGCCGGCTCGCCGTGCCTTGAAGGTGAATCCGATGGAGGCCTTGAGGTGCGAGTAAAGGGTTTCTGAAAACCCGAAGCGGAGCGGGACTACGGAAAGCATGCTGCGTGCTCTATACTTATCCAGCATGCCTGCATACAAACGCATTCTTCTTAAGCTTTCCGGTGAAGCCCTGGCCGGGGACAAAGGCTTCGGCGTCGAAACCAGCCGCATTCACTCCATCGCGGCGGAGATCAAGGACGTCAATGATCTTGGCGTGGAAATCGCGCTGGTTGTGGGCGGCGGCAATTTCTTCCGTGGCGTGGCCGAGCAGGCGCGCGATATGGACCGCGTCTCCGCCGATCATATGGGCATGCTGGCCACGGTGATCAATTCGCTGGCATTGCAGGATGCGCTGGAGAAACAAGGCGTGCATACGCGCGTAATGTCGGCCTTGGAGATGAATCAGGTGGCCGAGCCGTTTATCCGGCGCAGGGCGCTCCGGCACATGGAAAAAGGTCGCGTCGTGATTTTTGCCGGAGGCACCGGCAATCCCTACTTCTCCACCGACACAGCAGCCTCACTGCGCGCCATGGAAATCAAAGCTGACGTGATAATGAAAGCCACCAAGGTGAACGGCATTTACGACGCCGATCCAAAACTGGTGAGCACCGCGACGATGATTGAATCCATCAGCTACCTTGACGTTCTCAAGCGCGGACTGCGCGTGATGGATGCCACCGCGATCTCGCTCTGCCAGGAAAACAGCCTTCCGATCATAATCTTCAACCTGAATGTCCATGGCAATATCAAGCGCGTAGTCACGGGCGAAAGGGTAGGATCGCTGGTATCAGCCTAGAGAGCATTCAGCACTCAGCCAAACAATTCACCACAAAGGACGCTAAGAGCGCAAAGGCAATCGGGTGATTCGGGTCATCGGCTATCTAAAAAAACTACCGCAGAGATCGCAGAATACACAAAGGAAGAAATAAGTTGGTTTCGACTTAAGTTATAAAACCCTTCTTTTCTACTGCATCCTCTGAGGTGGAACTTTTTCCTTCGCGCTCTTCGCGTCCTTTGCGGTGAGAATCCGGGTTTGGCTGATCTCTGACTGCTGAGTGCTACTCCGCGAACGTCAGGACCTCATCTTCCAGCGGTATTTCCTGTTTATGTTTTGTCGCAGCGCCGTCGGATTTGGCTTTAGCGTCGAACGAATCCAGCGCGTAAGGAATGCCCTCGGAGCCGAGCGGCGAGATGCTGTCCCCAACGTGGAAATGCAGGTGCGGCTCGGTGGAATTTCCGGAATTGCCGACCAATCCCAGCACCTGTCCTCGTTTTACATGGTCGCCCAGTTTGACTTTCAGGCTGCCGGGCTGCAGGTGGGCGTAGAAGGCGTAGCGTCCGTGGCCGATATCGAGGACCACGTGGTTGCCGCCGACTGTCTCCAGCGTGATGGGCACAGCGCGCGAGTTCTCGCCCGGAATATTCTGCGGAATGCCGTCCTTGGTCGCCACAATCGTTCCATCTGCCACGGCCAGAGCTTCACTGCCGTAAGCGCGATAATTCTTGTTGTCCAGCGGATCGCCGGTGTAGGTAGCCTGGCCGTCCGGGTTGATCCGGACCCAGTCGATGGCGAAACGCTGGGCGATGCGGGCGCGGCCGTCGATTGGGATAATGGAGCGGCGGTGGCCGGAGGCATTGGAAGGCCCGTTAGCGGCCTGCCAGTTGTCGCCGCGCAGAGGAGCAGAAAGCACAGGGAGATCGCGGCCCACGGCGACGCGGGCGCACCGTATGCTGATTTCCTCAGGATACGAGCCCACCTTCACGCTGAGCTTGTGCTCCAATGCCGCGGGGACAGCAGCAGGGCTCGCCAGCGTGACCCACATGTAAACCAGCTCCGTCTTTCCTCCTGGGATGTTCAGCTTGTCCGTGCCCGTGGCCTCAGGAGTGCCGAGGATCCGCACGCTGGAGAGAAGCTCGGTCTGTCCCAGCCGCGCCAGCTCGGTCCCTTTTTCGTCCACCACTTCAAGGTGGGCCAGCGACACAGTCTGCCCGCTGTAGTTGGTGAGGTGCAGCTCATAGACCAGGTGCGTCTTGGCGTCCGCCTGAAAGGCCGTTGGGGCCTGCGGAATCGAGACGTCTAGTGGCACTGTGAGGGGCTTTTGTGGAGGTGTGGGTGAGGTCTGCGGAGTTGCCGCAGGCGGAGCCTGATTCTGGCTCCAGCCCAGAATGCAGGCGCAGATCAATAACGATACGCATACGAAACGGAGAACAAAGCTGCGGTTTGCCATGCTTATAAGACTCGGGAAAGAAGTTTTAAAAAGAAGCCCAGCACCAACAAGCAGAAGCCGCCCAGGAAAAAGCGAACCATCCAGGCCCTGCCGTTCCCTTTCGCTTTCGCGGTCAACATGAGCACGAAAGCAACGAACCACAGAAGCAGGGCGAATTTCAGGATCATTGGCGGATTATAAAGCGGCCGACGCTCTTCTCAAATCCTCGAATCGCGCCTTCAAGAATCTGCGCTTCTCTTCGATAGTTCATACGCGGATGGGGAACGAACCCTATTGACACAACATGCTTCGTAATTGCGTCGATTTTTGAAGTCGATTTTTGAAAAGGAGGTTCCCTCCCCTTCGGCAAGCTCAGGGTCGGGATTCCAGAAAAAACTGCACTCTAGTTCTGCGTCCAGGTCTTGCCGCCATCGGCGCTTGCCCAAGTCTGGTTGTCGGAGGTTTTTACCTGCACGCTCATGGTCCCGGCAATAATACTTACAATCGTTCCCGTGGCATTGTCGCCAAGCTTCACCGTTTCCCAAGTCTGGCCGCCATCGCGCGAATGGATCAGTAAAGCACGGCTGCCGCCGGCCCAGATATCATTCCCGCGCGCGCTCACGAAAGAAAATTCCATGGCGCTGCTGGCGATCGGGTAAGCGTCTTCCCATTGAGACTGGCCGCTGGATTTCATGAGCTTGCCGCCAGCTACCTTCCACGTTGGCGCGGCAGACTCAGCCCTACGAAGCGTTGGAGCCATTGCACTGGGACTCAGGGAACTTGAAGCGGCAAAGCTGTCAGAGTCGGCCCTTGCGGGTGCAGCGGAAATTTCAGCAGGCTCGTTCTTTTCTATCGCGCCACTGAACATGCCCGGACCACCTAATGCGCTGCTGCTGAGAGCGCCCGCGCGCAGGGCCGGAGCCTTTACTGGAGAATGGAGCCCAAGCGTATGCGCGGTGGATTGCGCGAATTTACAGATGGTGCAACCCAGGTGCTCGGGCGGCGGAGGCGGAGTCATCAGCCGGACATTCGATTTGCCGGCGGCATTGGCCGGGAGATCAGCAAACATCGTGATCTTATTGTTTGCGGGGCTAAAACCTGAATTGGTAGCGCCAAGTTGCGGCTGGGGAGCAGCAGGCAAATTGTTGCCTTGGCTATCCAGCGCCACTC
Source organism: Candidatus Angelobacter sp. (assembly GCA_036496525.1). GTDB lineage: Bacteria > Acidobacteriota > Terriglobia > Terriglobales > Acidobacteriaceae > Angelobacter. The sequence continues at coordinate 44,736 of DASXKZ010000171.1, read as the reverse complement.
TGTCAGAGCTGCTTGAATCAAAGAAATTCGTATTGACGTAATCTTTCCTGGACAGGGCGGATGTCTTCGTGGGCAAAGCCGCAGGGGCAGAAGCCATTGATATTTCGACGCCAGGCTTTTTTGCTGCTCTGGCCCCGGCGGAATTTTCAAGCCTTGCTTCTTTGTCTTTGGCTGAAGCCAAATCGGCTGATGCAGCCAAATTGGATCGTGCTGAACTCAGTCGCGCGTCTGCTTGCTGTGTTGGCGCCGATGCAGCTGCTTTCGATTCCACTGGCGCAGCCTGGTCCCCCACATTCGCTTTTGCCTGCTGCGTTTCTTGCGCGGGTTGTGAAGCTGGGATGTTCGCCGGATGATTCGTCGCGTTATTTGTCGTTGCACTAGTTGAAGACTGGGGCGAATTTTTCTGTGGCAGCTGAAGCACCATAACGGCGATTACTGCCATGGCTGCGACTGCGGCAGCAGCGCCAAAAACCGGGGTAAACAGCCTTCGCCAGCGTGCCACCGGAGCAGGCGCAAGGACGGTTTGTATGGCCGGTTGGACCATCACCGCCTGGCTGAGCGTCACCACTTCGCGGCAGGGCTCGCATACGGCAAGGTGCGCAACCACGGTTTTGCTCTCCGCCGGAGGCAGCGACTGCTCCATGTAAGCGGTTAGCGTATCGGCATCGGGATGCGTCTGGGTTTCGCCATTTTTCGTCGCGGCGAGCCTGTGGCGCAACAAGTTTGGTAATTCTGGCATTGCTAATCTGATCCCTTATCCTGTTGGAACGCAGCAGGACGATTTTCTTGCAGTTTTCTGGTTACATCCACCTGTAAATAACGCACATCGGCGTCCAGGGCTTCTTCCGCCTGCACCCGATTCATGCCCCTTGAAACCAGGCCGGCCAACACCTGTTTTCTCAAGCCCTTAAGCAGCTTTTCCAGCCTTCGGCTGATAGTGGATTCATGCACCCCTACCATACGGCCTATCTCGGTCAGCGTACGGTCATCCAGGTAATACGATGCCAGAACCAGCCGGTCTTCGCCGCTCAGCAGGCCCAGGGCCTCATCCAAGGCAGCCCCAAGGCGGCTATCCAGCGGGCTCACGGGAACGCTGGAGGGCGTCGCGGAGAACTGTACCCCTTCTTCCGCCTGTTCTTCAAGGCTTACCAGGCGCTTGGTTTTGCGGTATCGATTGACAAATTCCTGGGCCAGTACTGTCCGCAACCAGCCTTCCAGCGAGCCTCGGCCCATATAAAAATTCAGCCGGGAAACACGACGGCCATCCTTCTCTGACGTGCCATAGAGATCGGCATAAAGGGAGTCTGCCAGGTCGCGCGCGCTGGAATCTTCTTTCGTAATGCCGCGGGCAATGTCATAGAGCTTTTCGCGAAAGCGCGTGAGAAACGCCTGCCAGGCAGCGTCGTGTCCGGCGGCGCAGGCGCGGGCAAGGGCGAGTTCTTCCAGTTTCAGGTCGCGCCAGAATTCCAGCTTCTGCTGCGGAGATGCTTGTGGCACGTACTTGACTGCGACTTGTTCCAGCACCACTCCAAAAGCTTGCAGGGTAAGGCCATAGCGCTCGCCTCCGCTCTTCTCAAAGAGCACGCGGAGAGAGAGTACGTTTGTTTCAGCCGGCCTGGGCCCAGAACTCATGGTTCGGATAGTACCAATTTTAACCGCAAGAATACTGCCATTTTACATTCTTATAGTGAAAACAAGGGCCTGGTTGTGAAAGGGAGTTGATATGAAGCGCTCTTTTCTGCCCATCCTGGCGGTTCTTTTTGCCGGATTCTTAGTCATATCTGCGGCCAACGCGGGAGATGCTGGAAGCCTTCCGGCCACGTCTAACGATTACAAGATCCTTGCGCCTATTACGCATGGTGATCTGACAATCTTTCCGGTGGTATCCGGCAAATCACATGACACCAGCGATTTCATTACCTTGGATGAAGGTATCCGGTCCGGCGATGTAGTAGTAACTGAAGTCGGCAATCTGCATTCCAGCATGCGGCGTCGTCCGCCCTATCAGCCGCGTCCTTACCAAGGTGCTGAAGTCAACCGGCTGGTGCTGGTGAATAACTCAAAGCATCCGCTGATATTGCTGGCCGGAGAAGTTGTTACCGGCGGCAAGCAGGACCGCGTGGTGGGAAAAGATCGCATTGTTCCGGCGGAAAGCGATCCCGTAGATCTGTCTGTTTTTTGCGTCGAGCACGGGCGCTGGGTTGAAACCTCAACAAAATTCGATACGCATGCATCCGTAATGCTGCAGCCGAGCGTACGTATGAAAGCGATGGCGGATCAGGACCAGCAAAAAGTGTGGGACGAAGTTGGAAAAAGCAAGGCGTCGATGTCGGCCACCGTCGCTGCTGCTCCTTCGGTAAGTGACGGAGCGGGCTTAGGGTCAGAACAGCTCGGCATAGCGAATCGCGCAGATCGGCTTCGGGAACTCGACAGCACTACTTCTTACGCCAAGTCGGTGGAGAATAAAGCCGTCAAGCAGCAGGTGGAAGCCATCACCGAGCCGATGCAGAAATCGTATGAAAGCGTGATCAAACAATTGCGGAACCAGAATGCGGTTGGCGTCGTAGTAGCAGTGAAGGGACACATTGTTTGGGCGGACATGTTTGCCAGCAGCGCTTTGCTGGCCAAATATTGGCCCAAATTGCTGGAGTCCTACGCCACAGAGGCGTTAACAATGCCTGGCGCGCACGGTGAAACCAGCATCAAAGAAGCAGAGACGTTCCTGCAGAACTGGCAGGCCCGGCATGAAGTGGTGGATAGCGAACCGGGATTGTATCGGCAGCGTGAATTGGTTGGCGATAAGTTCAAGGCCTTTCAATTGACGTCATTGTTGGCGAAAGAAGCGTTTGATTTGCATTTGAGCAAGATGGCGGACTAAGGCTCTGCCAGTAAAATCGGCGCAAAAGTTACGTTAGGAAACGTCAAGAAATGATTGTGTCCGGGCCTGCAATAAGTTGCAGGCCCGAATTACTTTCGTCGTGTTACTTATGATTGAGAACAAATAAATATTTCTGCAACAAAGTCGGGGTAATCCGTGTCTAATAAAGCAAGGAAGGTATAAAGGTCGGAGGTGACCTATGGGAGAGAAATTCTCGGTGGCTGAAGTGGCGGCGCTTCGGAATGAACTCCTGCAAGGCGGACTTGATTCATTCCAGACAGCGGAACTTTTGAAAATGTTTTTAGCCGGGCGCGGATACGGTGTCTCACCGGAAAATGCACTCGATGCAGCAGGCCGAATCGAATGCGCTAATTGCAACGTGGAATCCCTGCACAAAGAACTTGAGAGTTTGGCATTAGTGATGTAACCGCATCATGAACGCTGAAGAAGCCGGGCAAACCAGCCCGGCTTTTTTCTTGTGACAAGACCGCCGGAATTTCGTCCGCGCCTGAAGGAAAGCAAGCCTTCGAACCTTTCTACATGTGGTTGTTCAAAACAGTTATAGAATCATTCATCAAACATTGCGGGAGACCCACGAATGAAAATCTTCTCCATTCGATGCACGGAATTTGCGCTGGTCACCTTGTTCGCAACCTGCCTCAGCGCGCGTGGGCAATTACAGCTTGTCTGGACACCTCTGCATAAAGAGAGCAACGAACTCATCCTCTGCCTGCCTGAAGGAGAACGGGCGAACTTGGCGGAGCGCGCCAGGTTGGGAGACGTGGAGGCCCAGGACAAACTTGGAACGCAACACGTTTCAGAGTGCCCGGAAAAGAATGATCCGGTCCTAGGAGTGGAATTGTTGACTAGCGCTGCGCTCAAGGGAAACGCCCACGCACAATTCAGGCTGGGCAAGACGTACCAGAAGGGCGGGCCAGTCCGGCAGAACCTGCAAACGGCGATCGAGTTGTTTGAGAAGTCCGCTGCTCAGGGCAATCCGCGGGCACAGAATGATCTGGGCGTGATCTTGCTGGAAGGCAACGCGGTAGCGCGCGATGAGAACAGGGCCGCAATGCTTTTTCAGGCTGCGGCAAAGCAGGACTTCCGGCCTGCCGCTTACAATCTGGCTGTTGCTTATGACCAAGGCCGCGGAATTTCCCAGGATTACTCCGTTGCGCGCCAGTGGTATGAGTGGGCGGGGACGCACGGAGACGCCGATGCGGCATACCGGCTTGCTCTCTTGTTCGAACAAGGTCTTGGCGGCAGCGCCGACGAGGCCCAGGCAAGAAATTGGCTGCTGAATGCCGCCTTGGACGGATCAAACGCCGCCCAGGTCAAGCTGGGAGTCCGAACGCCCGCAAACGCCGACGTTGTCAGCTCAGGATTCTTCCATTACCAGATCGCCCAGAGTCTTTTTGAAGGCAAGGCCATACCCAGGGATACTGCGCGCGCTCTGAAGTTTCTGGAGAAGTCCGCGGAAGTGGGTTATCCTCCGGCGTTCCTGGCGCTGGGCAGGATGTACACGCGTGGAGACGGCGTAAGCAGAAATGAAGTCAAAGCGGTTGGCTACCTCGAAACAGCCATAACGGCTGCTCCTAACTCTGCGATGGCGTATAACGCGCTGGCCTGGACGCTCGTTACAGCAGAAGACGTCAAGGTGCGCGATCCGAAGAAAGCACTGCCTTACGCCGTCAAGGCAGTCGCATTGAGCGGAGGGAATGACGCTTATTCGCTGGATACGCTGGCCCACGTCTACATCGCACTTGGCGATCTTGATCATGCGGTCGAGATGGAGAGGAATGCTTCTTTTCTCGAGCCCGACAATGACGTCTATCAAAAAACTTTGGCAGAGATCCAGGCGGCCAGGGAGAAGGCCACGGAAAAGTAAATCCCCTGCCATATATTCAGTAGCTATTTTCAACTGAGAGATTCGCACAACTGCGTTGTCATTCGTAGTGCAAAGCTTCCACCGGATCCAACTGCGCTGCGCGTGTTGCCGGCAGCGTTCCAAAGATCACACCCACCAGTACAGCAACAATGATTGCAATGATGGCGGAAAGCCCTGAAATTGGGATTCGATATTCGGTAAGAAAGCGTACGGAGAAAGGGATAGCCAGGCCAAGGATCGTTCCTATGACCCCGCCAGCCAGAGAGATCAGGACAGCTTCAGTGAGAAACTGCAGCCGGATTTCACGGCTGGTTGCGCCGATGGCTTTGCGTATGCCAATCTCGCGAATGCGCGTTCGCACGTTGGCCAGCATGATATTCATAATTCCCACACCACTAACAATCAGCACCAGCAAAGAAATTCCCAGCAGCATCAGCGTAAGCCCATTGGCTGCGCGGGCCGCCACCGCAAGCAACTGCGTGAGATTTTCCACCCGATAGACAGACGCTGCGCGATGCCGTGATTGCAGTACCTGCTGAATCATCTCGGTTGCGTGCGTCACCTCACCGGCGTCAGAAACCGAAAAGAAGATTTGTTTTACTGCGTCAGTGCCGATGAAATAGCGGCTCACGCTGTAAGGAATGAGAATCGTGTCGCCGGCAATCTCCGACTGTCCGAAAGTTTCCACTCGCTCGCGGAAGGTCCCGATGATGACGAACGGCAGGCCATTGAACTTGATTTCTTTGTCCTTCGCCGCCTCCTGGCCGCCGAAAACCCTTTGCGCGAACTGCTGGGTCACCACGGCGACGTGGGCTCGCGACATGGAATCTTCCTCGTCAAAGAAACGTCCCGCCAGAATTTGCAGATTACGTACCGTGGAATACTGTGGGGAGACACCCAGCACCAGGATGTCGCGCTCCTTGCCTCCGCCAACACCGATCCGGTCGTGAAGCTCGGTCATGGGCGACGCCGCCTGTATTCCCGGGACCTCCTGCTGTACCGCCCGCATGTCATCCAGGGTGAGATCGTCCCGAGGGCTGGTACTCACGGACGCGTTGCCGCCGCCTTCATAGTAAGCAATGATCATGTTGGCCCCGATTCCCTGGATCTGGTTCATCACGTATTGCTTGCCCGTGAGGCCAATTGTGACGACGACAATCAGCGAAGCCGTCCCGATCACCATGCCAAGAGCCGTCAGCGCGAAGCGCCACTTGCTCGTGCGGAAAGAGTCCACCGCAAGCGTAACGATCTCACTAAAGAGCATCGTGTTGCGCGCGGTTTCTACCAGCGGACGTCCGGTCATCTTGTTATTGTACGTCTCCTCCTCTTTAGACGCTGGTTACTGAAGGGGCGCTTCTCTTTTATCCCGAGCGCCAGCGAGGGAACCCTTTGACAACCAAGGATTCCAAGAACACACAAGCCTCATTCACAAATTCGCGATCATTAGCGTGAATTCGCGGCCAACTTATTTTTCGAGCTGCCCGGGCCGCCATTCCCACAAAAAAGCAAAAAGGCGATGACATTCATCATCGCCTTTCGACTAGAAGCTATGAGCCAGGAGCCAGCAGCTATTCTGCTTTTGCTTCCTGCTGTGGCTTGGTGATCGCAATCGTTTCTCCGACATCGCCCACCTTGAAACGGGCAAAGCGCCGGACAGAGATGTTCTCACCCAGCTTGCCAATCTTGCTGGCGATCAGCTGATGGATGGTGATGCCGGGTTCCTTCACGAAGGGCTGGTCCAGCAGACAGACTTCTTCGTAGAACTTTGACATCTTGCCTTCCACGATTTTCTCCACCACATTGGCCGGCTTACCGGTTGCGGCAGCCTGTGCGCGATAGATTTCTTTTTCTTTCTCATAGGCATCAGGCGTCACATCTTCTTTGCGGACAAACTTCGGGTCTGCCGCCGCAATGTGCATCGCAATGTCCTTGATCAGGTCTTTGAAATCGTCGGTGCGCGCCACAAAATCGCTCTCGCAATTGATTTCCACCAGCACGCCGATCTTGCCTCCGGCATGGATGTAGCTGGCCACGGAACCCTCGCTCGTCATGCGGGCTGCCTTCTTTGCCGCTGTGGCAATGCCTTTCTTGCGCAGCCATACCAGCGCGCCTTCAATATCGCCCTTGGCCTCAGACAGGGCGTTCTTGCAGTCCATCATGGGTGCGCCGCTGCGCTCGCGCAGTTCTTTTACCTGTGCCGCTGAAATGCTTGGGGTCGTCTCTGTACTCATTCTCTTGTTTCCTTCTATAAGAGCTTTCGATCTATAACATTTGACCCGCGTGCTGCATTTCTCACGCGGGCCATGATTCCGTTGCAGTACGCCGCTTCGATGAGTTCCATTTCCTGTTTTGCGGCGAGGCCGACTTGCGCGCCGAGCCGCTTGTCTCAGGAGCTAGAGGATCCTTCGGCTAAAGAAACACCCTCAAGCGGTTTGGAGCGAAGCGACAAAAAAGAAGCTAAACGGTCTTGGCCACGTCCGCTTCCGGAACTTCCGCCGGTGTCGCAGTTTCCGATTCCGGAGCCTTGCGCACCTTGCCGCCCAGGACTTCTTCCATGTTCAGCTGTTCTTCTTCAGCCAGATCGGCAGAGGTGGGAGCAGACTGGCCCTGATTGGCAGCGGCAGCGCGCGCTTCACCGGCGGCAGCAGCATCGGCGATTTCTGCGCCCTGCTTGTCCGTGGCAGCCTGTACGCCTTCAGCAATGGAGTCGGCAACTTTCGAAGCAAACAACCGGATCGCTCTCAGCGCGTCGTCATTTCCCGGGATGACCCAGTCAACTTCCGTGGGATCGCAATTCGTATCCACCACGGCGACCACTGGAATTCCCAGCTTGCGTGCTTCCTTCACCGCAATGGCTTCCTTGTTTGAGTCGATCACGAAAACCACGTCAGGCAGGCGCGTCATGCTCTTGATGCCGGCCAGGTTGGCCTGCAGGTGCTTGCGTTCGCGCTCCAGCTTGATGACTTCTTTTTTCGGCAGCAGCTCGTAGCGGCCATCCGTGGCCATCTCATCGAGCTCTTTCAGCCGTTTCACAGATTTTTGTACGGTGACCCAGTTGGTCAGCAATCCGCCCAGCCAGCGGTTGTTCACATAGAACATTCCACAGCGTCCGGCTTCTTCAGCGATTGCGTCCTGGGCTTGCCGTTTGGTGCCGACGAACAGCACAGTCCGGCCGTCCGCGGCAGCGTCCTGCACAAACTTGCTCGCGTCCTTGAACATCTTGAGCGTCTTCTGCAGGTCGATGATGTAAATGCCGTTGCGTTCCCCAAAGATGTATTCCTTCATCTTGGGGTTCCAGCGCTTGGTCTGGTGGCCAAAGTGGACACCCGCCTCAAGCAGCTCTTTCATGGTGATGTTAGCCAAAATACCTCCTTATTGAATTGCATCCTCCGCGGCCAGCTTGCCCGCTCGGGATTTATTCCCTGCTCCGCTCCCGTTTGGTGCGGGAGGGAAGATTTTGGTCCCGGTGATCAACCGCTCAGCTCCGCCTTCGGGACCCCACGGCGGTTGAGCAAAATTAAACTTGTACAAAAACAGGGGACGGCCGATGCCGTCCCTGCTGAAAAGTTATCGCTTGGAGAACTGGAAGCGCTTGCGGGCTCCCTTTTGTCCATACTTTTTGCGCTCTTTGCCGCGTGCATCGCGGGAAAGGAAGCCTTCGGCCTTCAGCTTCTTGCGCAGTTCCAGGTTGAACTCCAGCAGCGCGCGGGCAATGCCCATCTTTAAAGCGCCGGCCTGGCCGTTGATTCCACCGCCTGAAACGGTAGCAGTAATGTTGAAGGTGGAGCTGGTCTCGCTGGTCACGAGTGGCTGTTTCACTTCAACGCGCTGCGCGCCGGTCAGGAAATATTTATCAAATTCGCGCCCGTTGACCACAAACTTGCCGTCGCCGGGACGCAGGAAAACCCGGGCCACGCTCGACTTGCGTCGTCCGGTACCGTAATACTGAACTTGTTCAGCCATCTTTTCTCAATCGCTCCAAATAATCTTGTGGACCTAATCTTTGTGGACCGCAGCCGCCCTCGGCTGCGATCGAAAACCTTTACGCCTGCTTCCGCCCAGCCAACTCCAGAGCCTGTGGCTTCTGTGCCTGGTGATCATGCTTGTCGCCGACATAAACTTTCAGCTTCTTGCCCATGGCTTTGCCCAACTTGTTCTTGGGCAGCATGCCCAGGATCGCCTCTTGCACCACGCGGTCCGGCCTGCGGTCAAACAGCTTGCGGAACTGCTCTTCGCGCAATCCGCCGGGGAAGCCGGTGTAATGCCGATACATTTTCTGTTCGGTCTTCATGCCGGTCACGCGGATCTTGCCCGCGTTGATCACAATCACATGATCGCCGGCGTCAATAAACGGTGTGTAAAGAGGCGACTCTTTACCAGCCAGAATACTGGCCACACGCGAGGCCAGCCGCCCCAGCGTTTGCCCTGAGGCATCCACCACAAACCATTTGCGCGCAATGTCCTGCCCGCCTGGAAAACGGGTTACCATTTCCAAACTCCTGAGAATAAAAGCACTAAGAAAGACCGCTCGATGACGCCACTTACTTCCATGAAGGGAAGACACAAGGCGGGCCAACTGCAGAGCAGTGAAGGTTTAAGAATACCCAACTTGGCCCAAATATGTCAACGCCAGCACCCAGGAAACCAACCCGGGCATTCGGCCAGTGCTGCCTATTCTACCTGACCATGTCCTTCAAGCGATCTGTTCGCGCACTCGACAAACGGATCGTCTGTGGACCGCAGCCGCCCTCGGCTGCGCAGCAGAATTTCTGCTTCGCAGGCACTTCTTGCCTGTGTTCCGACCTTCCGATCCTTGCTGTTCTCCGCGTCTCCACGTCTCCGTGGTAGGTTTTTCCGATTTCCAGCCGCCGAGCTAAAGCGCCGAAGGCGCGAAATTATTGAGCCCACCCTGAGCCGAGCTCTCGCGAGCCGTAAGGGTGGGTAGGCGGAAAATAAGGCTGAGCCCCGTAACGGGCGACACAAGAGAGGTCCATGTTCCCACAAGTTCTTCCGTTGGCGACGCGCGTGTCCGGGCACGAGCAAGCTCCTTACTGCCGTAGGCCCGCGCGCAGGCGCAGCCGGAGCGCAGCAAGAAAAACGTCAAAATTTCGTTGGACTGCTAAACTAGTCGCCGCCATGATTCGCAACGCTCTCATGTGCTTACTGGCTCTTTTTCTTGCTCAAACCGCCCACGCCGACAGCATCAAAGACGCGCTCAATCACAAATATAAGAACCACATCCTCGCGCTCCGCTCTCCCTTCACCGGATCAGACCAGAAATTTGATTCAGCTGGCCGCTCGCTCGATGGTGCACCTAACTCGGCCTGGCTGATTTACGGCGGAGTCTATGTCGAGAAACTGAACCTCTCGAGTGACACTATGCTCATACAGGGTCCTCTAGCTGCATTCGCCGATGATAAAGCCGATGATAAAAAGGATGGCAAGCCGGTTCTCGTCCGCTTCAGCAAATCCCAAAGGATCGAAATCCATCTCGACCAGCCGCTCAAATCGCTTGAGGACGCGGAAACCATCCTGGGCCGCATTTTCTTTCTGGGTTCCGACGCTGCTGAGCATGCCAAACCTGAAGTTCGCCGCGCCGACGACAACATCCCCGATGATCAAATCTATGACTATCGCCAAGAAGGGGTTACATCCCCCAAAGCCACATACACACCCGAACCCGATTTTTCCGAAGAAGCCCGCAGAGCAAAATTTCAGGGCGAAATGACATTGAGTGTTGTGGTGGACAAGGCAGGAAATGTTGCCAGAATCAGGGTGGATAAAGTCCTGGGACACGGCCTCGATCAACAATCCATGCAGGCAATCAAGGCGTGGCGGTTTGTGCCGGCAACTCGAAACGGAGAGCCTGTAGCTGTAAGGGAACCAATTGGCGTCGCTTTCAATCTGTATTGAGCGGCTACTTCAAACGCAATAAACTCTTCGCCCATGAAAAAGATCCGCACTGCCGTAAGGCCCGCGCGCAGCCGAAGCCGGAAGCGCGCTAGGCTCACGGCACCACGGAGACAGCAACAACATTCGAGTGTACCGGTCTGCCGTCTAACTGCTGGACTTCAATTGAATACTTTCCTGGCGGACTCATCTGATACAGGTCATTCACGTTACAGTCGCGCGTCTGGGCTTCTCCAGGATGGATCGCATAACTCACCGGCGGTCTTTCAAGTTGAGCGTGTTGTGCCTTGAGCGCCAGCCCTAGCTTTGTGTCCGCAACCGGGTTTCCGTTTTCATCATGGACAGCAACTATGCAGGTAAGGGGATCACCTTCAGGATAAGAAAAATTGAGGTCCTGTCTGGAGCTGTTCTTCAGCCGCACATGGATATTGATTTTCTCGCCAGACCTGACCACATTTTTTGTCAGGCTCAGGGTAACCGGAATAGGCGCTGCATTGATGGGTGAAGCGCCGACGAGCTGCGGTCGGAGAGGACCGCGCATCGGGACAACAGTACTGGCGACGGCCAGCTCCCAGGTTGGAGTGTCGGCTACCCCGCGGAACTGAGACATTAGATTCCTTATCCCGCTGTCGAAATTCTTTTGCGCGTTCTTGCTGAGCAGAGCGATGTTCACGTGCTCAAGAAAGGTCCACAGCAGAATGCCGCTTCTCGAATCCAGCACCCGAAGAGTGAGTTGAGGGTCCTCAAAGCCAGTGCAGGACGTTTCCACAGCAAAGGAAATTTGCAGCACCAGGTCGGCGTCGGCTTTGTCCGCAACCATCTTGTATCTTCCCCATTTGAGCAGGGCTGATGAAAGCGCATCGGAAACCTCAGTTTTGCCACCGCTGTATCGGTCTGCAATTGCGTCGTTTGGAGATACGTTCTGGATGAAAACGTTTTGCGCCAGGCCGATCGAGGGTGGTATCGGCGGCAGCGGCGCAGTGTTGCTAAACACCGGCATTTTGCCGGGCACCTCTCCAACTTCCTCCTTGACATCCGTCACTACCGCGGCCACGGCACGATCAAAAATTTTGTCCGGCCCAGTAAAGAAATTGCCCTCCTTCACGTGCTCTACAAAACGTTTGCGGGTTCCGAACGTCTTTGTGTCCATCATGACCATCTCAATGCGGTAGTCATTGCGGGGGCAGAGCCAAAACCTGCCGTCTCGTTTGCCTCCGAGACATCCTGTGTCCCCGGCTTGCGGGGTATATCTCGCGCATGTCTGCTGATTGTTGACGCTGACTTCAAAAACCCAGTCCGCGCGAGCGGGGTTGGCCACAAGCTGGTAACGTCCCCAGGTCTTCATGCCGGAAATGAATTCGTTGTAAGCGCGTTCGGCTGCCCCGCCCTCCACCACATTGACGATGCTGGGACCCACCCCGAAGTCGCCGCCGGCATTGGCGATGAAAACCTTCTCCGGCGTAGGGGCCGTGGGCTCTTGTGCACTCAGCCACGGGGCGATCAACAAGGTCATAAATGCCATCGCGACGATGGCTGCTTGCACGGTCCGCCGCATTCAGTCCTCCGCGGAAACTGTATTTCATTGTTCCGCTGCCGGTCTCTGGGCCCGCTCCATCATCGAACATGCAGCACTCCTTGCCAATAAAGATTAGCGAAGATTGGTCAAGAAGATTGGCATCTTTGCACGGTTCTACTTCCCTCCAAACTTCGCTTTCCGCTTCTCCACAAATGCTCTAATTCCTTCCTGCCCATCGGCGGTCGCGCCGGTCTCTGTGATGGCACGGCTTTCCAGTTCCATCTGCGTTTCCAGTGTCTGGTTCCAACCTCCATGCAGCAGGCACTTGGCCGATCCGAATGCGCCCGTCGGGCCTTGCGCCAGCGACCGCGCCAACTCTTCTCCGCGCGACTCCAGATTTTCCGGCGTCACAACTTCCGTCACAATGCCCCACTCGCACGCTTCCCGCGCTGACAGCACACGATTGGTCAACGCCAGCTCCATTGCTCGCTTGAGTCCCACCAGTCGAGGAAGAAAGTAGGTCGAGCCGCCATCCGGAGACATGCCAATCTTGGAATAGGCCATCAGGAACACTGCCGACTCAGCGGCAATCACCAGATCGCAGGAAATCGCCAGGCTGAAGCCTCCGCCCGCAGCCGATCCCTGCACCGCCGCGATGACCGGCGCATCCAGCCGGGCAAATCGCGAGATCGCCAGGTGGAGATAAGAAGTAATTTCGCGCAGGTAGGCCGGCAACTCTTTCTGCGCCACAAAGACCTTCACGTCGCCGCCCGCGCAAAAGCTCTTGCCCGCGCCCTTCAGCAAGACAGCGCGCACGCTGTGGTCCGCTTCACAGCGCAGGGCCGCCGCCATCAACTGCTTCGCCATTTCCAGATCAAGCGCATTGCCGGCCTGCGGACGGTTGAGTATCACGTGAGCAACGTTGTCGCGCACTTCAAAAAGGACAGCATCATCAGACATACTTACTCCTGGGCTGATTGCATATTGCCGTCCGAATTATAAGACCGTGCTTTTACTCTCGGGGAACTGCACATCTGTATTCGTCCCTTGCCTTTCCGCCGCCAATGGGTGTCCAATAACCAGAGCGAATCTCAAGAGGAGACTCCGATGAATCGCAGACACTTCCTCAAAGATGCTTCCACTACACTCGGCGCGGTGATGTTTGCGCCTTCTCTGCTGCATGGGTTTGAAGCTGCGCCTTCGGTTTCTCACGTGGCTTTCGTCAAGACCACGGACCGCGCCGCCGGTGTAAAGCGCGCCATCGATTTGCTTGGTATGGGAAAGTTCGGCGGCAAAGATCTTTTCATCAAGCCGAACTTCAACAGCGCTGATCCAACGCCCGGCTCCACGCATGAAGACACTCTCGTCGCTTTGCTGCGCCAGCTCAAAGCCATGGGCGCAGGGCCGCTCACGCTTGGCGACCGCAGCGGCATGGGCGATACGCGCGAGGTCATGGGCAAAAAAAGCGCATTCCAGATGGGCAAGGAACTCGGTGCAAAAGTTGTGGTCTTTGACGAACTCACCTCCGACGACTGGGAATTGCTCAAGCCGCAGGATAGCCACTGGGAACAGGGCTTTGCCTTGCCGCGCGTGGTGCGCAAGGCCGGAGGCGTGGTCCAGACCTGCTGCCTTAAGACGCATCGGTTTGGTGGACACTTTACGCTGTCGCTCAAGAACTCAGTCGGCTTCGCGGCCAAGCTGGTGCCCGGAAACTCTTATAACTTCATGCGAGAGCTGCATTCATCGCCGAACCAGCGCCGGATGATTGCCGAGATCAACACCGCCTATAAACCTGACTTGATTCTGCTGGACGGAGTTCAAGCCTTTACCAATGGCGGGCCCGACCAGGGCAAGATGGTGCAGTCCAACGTGATCCTTGCCGGGACTGACCGCGTGGCCATTGACGCGGTGGGCGTGGCCTTGCTGCGGCACTTTGGCACCACGCCGGAAGTGAGCCAGGGAGCAATCTTTGATCAGGAGCAGATTGCGCGGGCCGTGCAATTGAAAATCGGCGTGAGCAGCCCGAAGCAAATCGAACTGGTTACCGGCGACCGCGAGAGCGCGGAGTTCGCAAGGCAGATTCGCGCCGTGCTGGATGGCGGCAAAGTTTAGTTGTCCGCTACTTTAAGCACCAGCTTGCCGAAATTCTCGCCCGTGAAGAGCTTGAGCAGCGTCTCCGGAAATGTATCCAGCCCCGCGACCACATCTTCCCGCGACTTGAGTTTTCCGGCAGCGCGCCAGCCTGCCATCTCTCGCAACGCTTCCGCATAACGCGTAGCATAATTGAAGACCACAAAGCCTTCCATGCGCGCGCTGTTCACCAGCAGCGAAAGATAGTTCTGCGGGCCTTTTACGCCGCTTGTAGAGTTGTACTGCGAGATTGCGCCGCAAATCACCACGCGCGCGCCACGGGCCAACTGGGCCAGGGCTGCATCCAGGATCTCGCCTCCCACATTGTCAAAATACACGTTAATGCCGTTGGGGCAATGCTGGCGGAGAGCAGCTTTCACATCTTCCGTTTTGTAGTTGATGCAGGCATCAAAACCCAGCTCTTTCACCACGTACTCGCATTTTTCAGGACTGCCGGCCAGTCCAACGGCGCGCGCGCCTTTGATCTTGGCAATCTGGCCTACGGGCATGCCCACTGCGCCCGCCGCGCCGGAAACCACCACCGTATCTCCAGCTTTTAGAGCGCCAACTTCCAGCAACCCAAAATAAGCGGTCAGCCCGGGCATGCCTAGCGTGCCCAGGAAAACCGGCAGCGGCGCCAGCCTGGGATCGACCTTAGTAACGCCTTTACCGTCTGACAACGCATACTCCTGCATGCCAAACATGCCTACCACGTGGTCGCCCACGGCAAAGCCGGGATTCTGTGACGCGATCACGCGTCCCACAGCGCCTGCCCGCATCACCTCACCAATGCCCACCGGTGCAATGTATGACTTGCCTTCATTCATCCAGCCGCGCATTGCCGGGTCCAGTGAGACATAAAGAATCTTCACCAGGATCTCTCCCGCGCCGGGATCGCGTACTGGCTCTTCCGTGTAGTTGAAGTCGCTGCGTTTGGGCAGGCCCACAGGACGGGCGGCAAGACGAAATTGATGATTAGTTGCAGGCATAGTGGATGATTGTAATCACAAAATTTCAAATTTGAAATTCGCGCGGCCTCGCTCTGCGCGGCTCAGCCATGGTGGCAGAGCTGCTGTCTACGCATTGCGCGGGGTTGCCTGAAAAGAAACTAGCAAAACTTTCTCTCTCATCTGGAGCAGCACCAACTTGTGGCTACCCTGAACGCATCCCATTTCCGACTGGCTGAGTTGCTCCCGGGCGCGGCGCGCTTGTGGGGCTGAAGGGAAGAACAGAAACAGGCGACACTATGGAATTGAAGGACACCCACATCGAAATATTTGATCAAAGCGATTGCTCGCTGGCTCCAGGAGAACTGATCGAGCATTCGGGGATCTATGAGATATGCCATCAGGACGAGCCGCGCGCCAGCGTGCTTCTGATGCGGAATACCATCTTCCCTTTTTGCCGGCGCTGCGGAGACATGGTCCGTTATAAAATTCTGGAACTCGTCCCGCACATTTCTGAAGATCCAGACTTCCAGGAAGATCCGCCTGAAACGGACAACCCTTCGCACAAAATGGAGATTCCAACCTCTACGTTCCCCATGCAACTCGGTCGAGCGCATGGCTTCCGATTCCAGCAAGACTGTTTACAAACCTGGTCAGGTAGTACCCAAGGCGGGGATCTATAGGGTCTCGCACGCCGAACATCGCTTGCCTCACAGGGCAAGCTTCAAGGCCGGGGAGCAATTCCCGCTCTGCTCAAAGTGCGCCAATGCCGTGTGCTTTGAATTGATGAGGGCCGCGGACAGCGACAATGGCAAGAGCGGCTAAACAGCCACATAAGTGGCAGGAAATCTGCGCTGACTATGCCATTTCTAGTGTATCAGTCGGCCTCGAATTCCCGTGGTTATAGGGTTCCCTCGCTTCGCTCGGGACAAGGAAGAAAATCCTACTCTTCCACTTCCACTAGCTCTCCGCGCTCGGCTTTGTAGTGCGCGATGATCTTTTCCTGGAACACTGCCGGCACGTAATCGTAATGAGACATTTCCATGTTAAAGCTGCCGCGCCCTTGCGTCATGGAAGTCAGGTCGGCGCCGTAAGTCAGCATTTCCGCCATGGGGCACTCGGCTTTCACCACGGTCTTGCCTGCTTTGTTGTCCATGCCCTGGATGCGTCCCCGGCGCGAGTTCAGGTCGCCCATGATGCTGCCGGCAAATTCGTCAGGAATCGTGATCTCTACCTTCATGATCGGTTCCAGCAGCGTGGGCTTGGCCTGCTCCATGGCCTTTTTGAAAGCGATGCGGCCCGCCGTCTTGAAAGACATTTCGTTCGAATCCACGTCATGATAGCTGCCGTCATAGAGGATCACGCGAAAATCCACCACGGGAAACCCGGCCAGATAGCCGCGCGCTGCTGCTTCCACAATTCCTTTTTCCACCGCCGGAATATAGTTCTTGGGAATCGCGCCACCGAAGATATCATTCACAAACTCAAAGTTCTTGCCGCGCTCCAGTGGCTCCATCTTGATTTTGCAGTCGCCGTACTGGCCGTGCCCGCCGCTCTGCTTTTTGTGGCGGCCCTGCACGTCCGCCTTGCCGCGAATGGTCTCGCGATACGGGACTTTCGGCGCTTTTAAAACAACTTCAGTGTGATAACGGCGCTTCAGCTTCGATACCATCACTTCAATGTGCTGCTGCCCCGTTCCAGCAACCAGGAATTCCTTGGTTTGCTCATCGCGGAAGAAGCGCACCATGGGATCTTCTTCCATGAGCTTGTGCAGGCCGTTGGAGAGCTTGTCTTCATCGTTGCGGCTCTTGGGTTCAATGGCAAACGTAATAGCCGGTTCCGGGAGCGTAACGCCGGCAAATCGTATGGGATTGGTCTTGTCTCCCATGGTGTCGCCGGTAAGAGTGTCGCGCAGCTTGGCCACCGCTCCTATGTCGCCTGCATGCAGTTCCGGCACCGGCACAAGGTTCTTGCCTTGCGGCACGGAGAGGTGCGCAAGTTTTTCTGACGTGCTGCGAGTGAAATTCTGCAGTGTGGCGTCATTCTTCACCACGCCGGAAAAGACTTTGAAGAAAGTAATGCGTCCTGCAAACGGATCGTTGGCGGTCTTAAAGACGTAGAGTGAGGTAGGGGCCTTATCACTCACCTCAAGGTCGATTCCGTGGCCATTGCCGGAAGAGGTCGCCGGATCGGCATGCACTGCTGCGTGTTCAGCGGCGGTCGGGAAATAATCTACGACGAAATCCAATAAATGGTCGGTGCCTATGTTGCCCAGTCCGGAGGCAAACAGCACCGGGAAGATTCTGTCTTCTTTAATGGCTTCATGCAACGCGGGAATCAGGTGTTCTTCCGCGATGGTGCCTTTATCAAAGAACTCTTCCATCAGCTCGTCTTTGCCTTCCGCCACTATCTCGACCAGCTTTTCATGGGCTTCCTTGGCTGCCGCTTCCAGATCGGCAGGAATCGGGCCTTCTTTGCCTTTACCGCTGCCGCCCATCTCGTAGGTGTAAGCCTTCATGGTCACCAGATCCACCACGCCCTTCAGGCTCTTTTCACTGCCAATGGGAATCTGAACCGGGACTACCAGCCGGCCAAAAGCGTTTACCAGGCTTTCCAGCGCGGTTTCCCAGTTGGCGCGTTCGCGGTCCATGCGGCTAACGCAAATCACGCGCGGCAGGGCGATCTCGTCGGCATATTGCCAGACCTTTTCTGTGACCACTTCAACACCGGAAACGCCATCGACGACAACCAGGGCTGCTTCAGCTGCGGACATGGCGATCTTGGCCTCATGCGCAAACATGGTGAAGCCGGGTGAATCGAACAGGTTGATCTTGCTGTTGTGCCACTCCACGGAGGCAATGGCGGTGGAGATGGTCATCTGGCGCGAAATCTCTTCTTCGTCGTGGTCAGTAACTGTTGAGCCGTCGTCAACGCGGCCCAGTTTTGGCGTAGAGCCGCCGGTGTACAGCATCGCGGAAACCAGGGAAGTTTTGCCGGAGTGAGAATGACCAATAACGACGAGGTTGCGGATGTCCTTGCCTTCGTAAACCTTCAAAGTGCCTCCTTCAACAAACGGGGCCCGGCCAGATTAGCAGGCGATTTCGAATCGGAAGAGTTCTACTTGGACTGCTAGCTGTTGGTCAAGAGGGTCCGGGGCTCCAGCGGGACAAGATAAGTACCTGTTAAACAGATATTATCCCGCCAAGCGCGGGTTTTGGGAAGGGCTGGCAAGATTGCCAAAATTGCCAAAATCGCCGGGAATTTGCACCCACGAGCCAACCCGGACTTAACGCCGAGGCGGCAGAGCGTTGGATTGGAACGCCTGGCGTCGCTGGTCGAGCCAAATGGCACACAAGGGAAATCCGAAAAAATCCACTGAATGATGCCACATAGCAAAGGAAATAAGATAAGAGATATCGCGAATAACCAGGCACCCAGTGACTCAGATCCCGGAAGAGATGGAAGAGAACAAACCCTAGGATGAGCGAAAGAAGTGCGCCCACGAGTAGTCCCACAGTTGCGGCCACAAAGGCGAACACCGCCGAAATTACGATGTCCAGAGCTAGTCTCATACCTTTTCGCATGGAAATGAATCCTCGCTTGCAAGCTGAGAATAGAAGCGTCGCCCGGTCATTTCTCCGTCTGTATTTTCGGCAGTCTGACGTTAACTTAACCTGCTTTAGGACCTCTAGAAGAAAAGAACGATTTCAAGGGAACTCTGGACGCCTTTCCCCGTAATGTTATTGGGGATAAATCTCGTTCTTGTGCTTAGGTTAAGGCCCATTATTACTGGACAGCAATCACCCTATGCGCTGACAATTCTCTGTGTTCACTTCCGATTGCCGTAAGCTCTCTGTAGAGAGAAAGGATTTTCCTGCCATGAATAAGTTGTTCAAGAGCCTCATGTGCCTTGTGCTGTTCGTCGCCGCCATGGGAGCGACGGATAAAGACAAAAAGACCGCTACCCCGAGCGGATTGCCTCCCATCATTGACCGCGAGCTGATCTTTGGCAATCCTGAGATTGCCGCACCGCAGCTTTCGCCCGACGGAAAATATCTGGCGTTCCTGAAACCCTGGAAAGACACACGCAACGTCTACGTAAAGGGCGTTGACGAGCCATTTGGCGCAGCCCGGCTCCTCACTACGGAAGCCAAGCGGCCTATCGCCGGCTATTTCTGGACCCATGACAGCAAGTACATCCTGTTTGTGAAAGACAACGATGGTGACGAAAACTTCAACGTCTATGCCGTTGATCCGGCGGCGAAGCCCGCTGCCGGCGCCGACGCGCCTGCTTCGCGCGACTTGACTGGACTCAAAGGTATCCGGGTGATTCCCTTTGAACTCCCCAAGAGCGATCCGGATGTGTTTTACATTGGCCTCAATGACCGCGACAAGGCATGGCACGATCTCTATAAGCTGAAGATCTCCACCGGCGAAAAAACGCTGATGCGCAAGAACACCGAGCGCATTTCCGGCTGGGACTTCGATCTGCAGGGCAATCTGCGCCTGGCCGAACGTTCCGCTGAGAACGGCGACACGGAGATCCTTCGCGTTGACGCCGACAAATTCACCAAAATTTATTCCTGCAACGTTTTTGAGCAATGCAACGTGGTCCGCTTTCAGAAAGATGGCAAACGCGCATACATGGCGACGAACAAGGGCCCGGATATGGATCTGGCCGCCCTGGTGCTGCTGGATCCGGAAACTGGAAAAACGGAGATCGTAGAATCCGATCCGCTCAAGAGAGTGGATTTCACCGGTGCCATTTTCTCTGAGGCGACTGACGAACTGGCCCTGACCCAATACCAGGACGACAAGCTGCGACGCTACTTTAAAGACAAAGACATTGAAGCCGGTTTCCAATGGCTGCGGGCCAAGTTTCCCGGCAAAGAGGTGGGCCGCGCTTCATGGACCAAAGACGAACAGACCTGGGTGGTATTGGTGAACAGCGATACGGAGCCGGGCGAAACCTACCTCTTCAACCGCAAGACCCATAAGCTCACATTGCAATATAGAGTCCGGGAAAAGCTTCCCCGTGAAGCGCTGGCGGAGATGAAGGTAGTTCACTATAAGTCGTCAGACGGGCTGGAGATTCCAGCTTATCTGACGTTGCCTAAGGGCATCCCCGGCAAAAACCTGCCCACCGTCATCTTCCCGCACGGCGGGCCGTGGGGCCGCGATGTCTGGGGCTATAACGGTTACGCGCAGTTCTTTGCCAACCGCGGTTACGCGGTCTTAAGCATGAACTTCCGCGGTTCAGCGGGTTATGGCAAGAAATTTATCGACGCCGGCAACAACGAGTGGGGCAAGAAGATGCAGGATGACGTCACCTGGGGCGCAAAGTACCTGGTGGCTGAAGGCATCAGCGATCCCAAACGCATTGGCATCTTTGGTGGTTCGTATGGCGGTTACGCCACCCTGGCTGGTGTCGCCTTTACGCCAGACTTTTACGCCGCAGCGGTCGATCTGTTCGGTCCTTCCAACCTGATCACGCTGATGGAGTCCATACCGCCCTACTGGGAAGCTGGCCGCCAGATGTTCTACCAGCGCATGGGGAATCCTACAACGCCGGAAGGAAAGGCGCTGCTGGTAGAGCGTTCTCCTCTTACTTCAGCCAATAAAATCAAGACGCCGCTGATGATCGCGCAGGGAGCGAATGATCCTCGGGTGAACCATGCGGAGTCAGAGCAGATCGTAGTCGCGCTGCGCGACCGCGGTTTCCCCGTGGAATACCTGCTGATCCCCGATGAAGGCCACGGCTTTGCGAGGCCGCTTAATAACATGGCCAGCGTTATGGCCACGGAGAAGTTCTTCGCCAAATATCTGGGCGGACGCGCGCAGGAAGGTGGAACTCCCGAAGTTGTGGCGCGATTGAAAGAAGTCACGGTCGATCCCAAGACCGTGGTTCTGGCTAAAAAAGTAGATGCTGGCACCGTAACTTCTCCCAAGCCGGCGACCGATCTACAGCCCGGCTCTTACAAATACAAAGCCACGATCGAGGTGAGCGGCCAGCAGATACCGCTCAGCATCTCCACTACCATTGCGGAACAAGGCGGGGCCTGGGCCGCTACGGATGTGATGAATACACCCAGTGGCGATGTGACAACAACTTCCACGCTGGAAAAAGGAACGCTGATTGCGCGCAAGATCAGCATGAAGGGCGGCCAGGCATCCATCGATCTCGATTTTGCCGGCAACAAGGCTGCCGGCAACGTGAACATGGGCGGACAGGATAAACCTGTTGCAGTCGATCTTGGCGGCCCACTGTTCGCGAACGCCGCTGGAGCGAAGCAGTCCATCTCATGCCTGCCGCTGGCTGAAGGCTATACCACTACCTATCGGAACTTTGACGTGCAGAAGCAAACGGTAAAGCTGATGCAGTTGAAAGTCACTGGCGTGGAGAAAGTAACAGTGCCCGCAGGCACCTTCGATGCTTACAAGGTCGAAATCACATCGGCTGATGGCGGCGCGGACAAAGAAACGCTTTGGGTGGCTCGCGATTCCCATAAGCCAGTCAAGGAAACCATGGTGCTGCCCGCGATGGGCGGCGCTTTGCTGACGCAGGAGTTGACGCAGTAATCTCCGTTCACGAGGTTGCTCAGCAAAGACCAACGGAAATGGCCTGCCTCGAGGCGGGCCATTTCTGCGTTTGGATAAACTTGCATGCATGGACCAAGGTCGCGGAAGCATTCTTGCGGGCATGGCGATCTGCTGGCTGCTCAACGTTGCGCAACTTGGCGTGGGCTGGCTGCTGCTGGTAGCCGACGTGCGCATGCTTCCTGGCTATTACGTGTTGGTCGGAGCTGTCGGCATTGTGCAGGTGGGCTATGCTGTCCCCCTCTGGCGATTGCTCCGGCGAAAGGGAAAATCGAGAACGGCCAAAGGCATGTTGCTGGCTGCTGCGCTTACGGCGCTCATGAATGCCGTGGTCGCGTGGGCAATCTTCACAACGCCACACTTTGTCACGCTTTGAGTCCGCACGGTAAGCACTTCAGCGGGCCTAATTACTTCTGCCGGGTCAACTTTAGATCGGCCTTCCATGAACAACCTCCTTTTGCGTTTGAGGTGCGATGTGGCGCTCATCCCTTATACTGGAATGCTCTTTATGTCGTCGTCCGCAGGTCCGGAGACAGCCAAAACATTTCGGTTCAAGCTGCTGCCCACGCTCAAGCGCGGCGAGATGTGGCGGTACTTCGGCCCAGCGTTTGTGGCCAGTGTCGCCTATATCGACCCAGGAAATTTCGCCAGCAACTTTGAAGGCGGGGCCAAATTCGGCTACACGTTGCTGTGGGTGCTTCTATGGTCAAACGCCATGGCCATCCTGATCCAGTATCTTTCCGCCAAGCTGGGTATTGCCACCGGAAAAACGCTGCCGCAAAACTGCCGCGCATACTTCTCCAAGAAGGTCAATTTCGGTTTGTGGGTGGCCGCGGAGCTGGCCGCTTTGGCCACCGACTTGGCCGAATTTCTGGGTGCGGCGCTGGGCTTTTACCTGCTTCTGCATATCCCACTGTTTCCTGCCGCGCTGATCACTGCGGTTGTGGTCTTTCTGATGCTGGCCGTGGAACTCTACGGCTTCCGGCGGCTGGAGCAGTTGATCATGGTGTTCGTCTTCGCCATTGCCGCGTGTTATGCGTTTGAAATGTTCCTGGTGCGTCCGGACTGGGGAGCGGTTGCCCACGGCGTGCTGGTGCCAAAGATCAATTCAGAAAGTATTTACATCGCAGTGAGCATGCTGGGCGCAACAGTGATGCCGCATGTGATCTATCTCCATTCGGCTCTGGTGCAGCACCGCGTGAAAGAAGACGCACTCAGTGACCATCCTGAAAAATGGGTGCTCACCATGCGACACCTGCGTTATGAGCTATGGGACGTGCTGGCCGCGATGAACGGCGCATGGCTGATTAACTCCGCCATGATTGTGATGGCTGCGGCGGTGTTCTACGGCAAAGGCGTGAATTTCACGTTCGATGAGGCGCATCTCACGCTGCATCCTTTGTTGCCCGCAGTATCAGGCACGGCGTTCGCGCTGGCTCTGCTGTTTTCTGGGCTATCGTCGTCTACTGTCGGGACGATGGCCGGCCAGGTGATTATTGAAGGATTTTTGGACATCAAATTCAGCGTCTTCCTGCGCCGACTTTTGACGATCATCCCCGCGCTCGTCGTGATTGCGCTGCGCCTCGACGCCCTGAAAATTTTGTTACTATCACAGGTTGTGCTTAGCTTCGCGATTCCATTTGCTCTGGTCCCGCTGGTCCTGCTGACCCGCTCCAAGGCCGTGATGTCTGATCTGGTGAACAGCCGGCGGACAAACTACATGGCATACCTGGTCACTGCCATTATTGTCGGGCTGAATCTTCTGCTGATTTATCGCATGATTGGCGGCGAATTCTAGTGGCGCCGGGCCAGGATTGTGAAACGTTCTCCGCAGCAAATGAATCCAAATAAGAAGGTGAACTCATGAATAGTTTCGGCAGCCGCTCAAAGTTGCGCGCCGGTAATCAGGAATACGAAATCTACCGCCTGGACGCGCTGGAAAAGCATGATTGCTCTCCGCAAAGGCTCCCCTTCTCGTTAAAGATTCTGCTGGAAAATCTCTTGCGCACGGAAAATGGCCGTAGCGTTACCGCGGACGATGTACGCTTTCTCGCCGGATGGAAGCCCCAGGCCGTGCCCGACAAAGAAATCGCATTCACGCCGGCGCGCGTGCTCATGCAGGATTTTACTGGCGTGCCTGCCATTGTCGATCTGGGGGCCATGCGCGATGCCATGAAGAAAATGGGCGGCGATCCCAAGCTGATCAATCCGCTCCAACCCGCAGAGCTTGTGATTGACCACTCCGTGCAGGTGGATGAATTTGCCACCATCGGCGCATTCGCGGTGAACGCGCACCTGGAATTTGAGCGCAATAAAGAGCGCTATGCGTTTTTGCGGTGGGGACAATCGGCCTTCAGAAATTTCAAAGTCGTCCCGCCGGACATGGGAATTGTCCATCAGGTAAATCTGGAATATCTGGCGCGCGTGGTTTTCTCTGAAAAGCGTGACGGCGTGACCGTGGCGTATCCAGACACACTGGTGGGAACCGATTCGCACACCACGATGATCAACGGCCTGGGCGTGCTCGGTTGGGGCGTGGGCGGCATTGAAGCTGAGGCCGCCATGCTGGGCCAGCCTGTTTCCATGCTGCTGCCGCAGGTTGTGGGATTCAAGTTGAGAGGGCAGTTGCGTGAAGGCTCCACGGCCACTGATCTTGTGCTCACCGTAACTGAGATTCTGCGCAAGACCGGCGTGGTAGGAAAGTTTGTGGAGTTCTTTGGCCCCGGCTTGTCGTCATTGCCGCTGGCTGATCGCGCCACCATTGCCAACATGGCCCCTGAATACGGCGCGACATGCGGAATCTTCCCTGTGGACGAAACAACGCTGGGCTATCTGCGCACCACTGGCCGCCCTGCAGACCAGATCGCGCTGGTGGAAACCTATTGCAAAGAGCAAGGATTGTTCCACACCGCGCAAACGCAGGACGCAGAGTACTCGCAGGTCGTGGAACTCGACTTGAGCACGGTGGAACCCAGCGTTGCTGGGCCGCGCCGTCCGCAGGACCGAGTTTTGCTCTCCAAGACCAAGGAATCGTTTGAGGCCGCGATGCCAACATTGATTGGGCCGCGACCCGCGCAGCCTGCGCGCAAAGTGGCTCCGCAGCAGGTGGAACGGTTTGAAGGTGAAGGCGGCACGCCCGTAGCTCTGGCGGAAGATCCCAACGCTCCAGCCGCGCTTAAGGACGTGGGGGAAGACGTTTTTGAGTACCTGCATGACGGCTCAGTGGTGATTGCGGCCATTACAAGCTGCACCAACACCTCAAATCCATCAGTAATGATGGCTGCCGGACTGCTTGCAAAGAAAGCCGTAGAAAAAGGCCTGAAGCGCAAACCCTGGGTAAAGACTTCGCTGGCTCCGGGCTCGCGCGTGGTGACCGAATATTATCGCAACGCCGGGTTGATTCCTTATCTGGAAAAAGTTGGCTTTCATGTGGTGGGTTACGGATGCACAACGTGCATTGGAAACTCCGGCCCGTTGCCACAGGACGTTTCTTACGCCATCGCAGAAAAGCAGTTGGTCGCTGTGTCAGTCCTTTCCGGTAACCGCAACTTTGAAGGCCGTATTAATTCTGAAGTCCGCGCAAACTATCTGATGTCACCGCCGCTGGTAGTGGCGTATGCGCTGGCCGGACGCATTGACCTTGATCTCACCAGCGATCCCATCGGCATAGGCACTGGAGACAAACCGGTTTATCTGCGCGACATCTGGCCTACACAAAAAGAAGTTCAGGACGCGGTGAGCCGCTCCATCAATTCCGGCATGTTCACCACGAATTACCAGACAATTTTTGAGGGCGATCAGGAATGGAAACGCCTGTCTGTTCCGGAAGGCGAGACCTATCTCTGGGCCAATGACTCCACTTACATCAAACGCGCTCCATATTTTGACGATATGCCGGCGCGTCCAGCAGCGGTGAAAGAAATCAAAGGCGCTCGTGTGCTGGCGAAGCTGGGCAATAGCGTGACCACTGACCATATTTCTCCCGCAGGCTCAATCAAGACCAACAGTCCGGCAGGGAAATACCTGCAGGAACACGGCGTGCCGCCCAGCGACTTTAATTCCTACGGATCGCGCCGCGGCAATCATGAAGTAATGGTGCGTGGAACATTTGCCAATGTCCGTCTGCGCAACCAGCTGGCGCCGGGATCTGAAGGCGGCATCACCAAGCATTTTCCCAGCGGCGAGATCATGTCGATCTTTGACGCCTCAGTAAAGTACATTGCGGACGGCGTGCCGACGATTGTGCTGGCAGGCAAGGAATACGGATCAGGATCGTCCCGCGACTGGGCGGCCAAAGGCCCGCTACTGCTGGGGATCCGCGCCGTGATCGCAGAAAGCTATGAACGCATCCATCGTTCGAACCTGGTAGGCATGGGCATTCTGCCGCTGCAGTTCCTTGCGGAAGAGAATGCAGAATCCCTTGGGCTGCAAGGCGACGAGGTCTACGAAATCATTGGGCTGCCTGCGTTGCTGGCTGCCAAGTTTGCCAATGGGAAACAGGTTCAGGTAAAAGCCACCTGCGCTGATGGAACCGTGAGTGAATTCAGCGCGCTGGTACGCATCGACACTCCGCAGGAAATTCTTTACTACGAGCACGGCGGCATTCTGCAATATGTGCTGCGTCAGCTGCTGGCGACAAAACCAACGCCGGCGATGGCGGGGTAAGAATTTTCGCTGCAGATAGGCGCAGATCAGGCTTGGCCGCGAATCAACGCGAAAGACCCGAATCAGGGATTCTAAGGACAAGCCCGGGGCAGTCTTGAGTGCATTGGCATCGCACATCGCCTGTACCTTATTATTTGTCTGATTCTTCATTCGCCTCTGACAAAATCTGCCACAGCGCCTTGCCGCAATCTACAATCTGCTTGCGGCCGCACTTAGGGCATTGATATTCGCGCATGTCGCGGCCAGTGAACGTGGTCCTTTCGATCTGGTCCATCTCAACAGCGCAGTCCGGGCAAGTAGTGTCAGTCATGGCTTAAGTCTAGAATATTTGCAGGGATGATTCACCTCCTGTGGCTGACGAATAGCGGCTGGATGCTATATCCTCTCTGGTCTGCTCAAGGCACATTTCTGGTACAACTTTATCTATGAAAGTTCTGGTGATTGGCGGCGGAGGCAGGGAGCACGCGCTGGTGTGGAAGCTGCGCCAGTCGCCCCGCGTGTCGCAAGTGTATTGCCTGCCCGGCAATGGCGGCATTTGTGACGAATCCACATGCATGCCGGGCGATCCCAAGAGCCTGGCCAGCCTGCTTTCGGTGGCGCACCAGATACAGCCGGATTTGACCGTGGTCGGGCCGGAAGTATCGCTGTCGGTCGGCGTGGTGGATGAATTCAAGCGCCGTGGCCTCAGGATTTTTGGTCCTTCGCAACGCGCCGCACAACTGGAGACAAGCAAGAGCTTTGCCAAGGAATTCATGCAGCGGCATCAGGTACCGACGGCACACTTCGCGGTCTGCACATCGGAAGAAGACTTGCGCAAGTCACTGGGATTGTTTTCCATGCCGGTGGTCGTCAAGGCAGATGGGCTGGCCGCCGGCAAGGGCGTAGTAATTGCCGGCACCAAGGAAGAAGCGGCCGTCGCGGGTATTTCAATGTTGAACGGCAGACTGCTGGGAACTCCTGCGTCCAGCGTGGTGCTGGAAGAATTTCTGGAAGGCGAAGAGGTTTCCTTTCTGGTGCTGAGCGATGGCGAGCGCATGGCCGCACTGGTGCCGGCGCAGGACCACAAGCGCATCGGCGAAGGCGATAAAGGCGCCAACACCGGCGGCATGGGCGCGTACTCCACCAGTGCGCTGCTCGACGAAGGCATGACCGAGTGGCTGCTGAATCACATTGCCCGGCCTGTGATTGAAGGGATGAAATCAGAGGGCGCGGAGTATCGTGGCATTTTGTATTGCGGCCTCATGATGACCGCGCGTGGCCCCATGGTGCTGGAATTCAACTGCCGCTTTGGCGATCCGGAAACGCAGGCAGTGTTGATGCGCCTGGATAGCGACCTGCTTGATGCGATTGAAGCAGCAGTGGAAGGCCGCGTAAGCCCCGGCGAATTCAAGTGGTCGGGCGACGCTTCGTGCTGCGTGGTGGTGGCTTCCGGCGGATATCCGGGAAGTTTTATGACGGGAAAGCAGATTTCCGGCCTGGACCGTGCAAGCAACTTGAGCAATGTAAAAGTCTTCCACGCCGGTACCAGCAAGCGCGATGGCGTTTTCTATACCAGCGGTGGCCGCGTATTGGGCGTGACGGCGCGGGCGCCACGGCTGGAAGATGCGATCTCGCGCGCGTATGAAGCCGTACGGCTGATCAGCTTTGAAGAAATGTATTACCGCAAAGATATTGGCGCGCGGGCACTGAAAGCGCAGAAATGAGCGAACACCATGTGCCCGGAGTGGTGTCCCTGATGACCACTGACGAATTTCTCCGCCGCTATGAGGCAGGGCAACGGACGTTCGAACATATAGAGCTTCCGGAGCAAGGCTCACTACGCGGAGCAGTGCTTGCCGGAGTGACGTTCAAGAACTCGTGGGTTTACTGGATTGATTTGCGTGACGCGGATCTGCGCGGCGCTTGTTTTATCGACTCAAACGTGAAGATCTCCGATTTTCGTGGCACCGATCTTCGCGGAGCAACTTTCCGCGGATGCGTGGTATGCGGGTCGATTTGGAAAGGGGCCAACTTGGATAGTGTGACAGTGGAAGATACCACCTATTATGGCGCGCCCGTGGAAGATATGCGAGATTTGGAAATTTTAGATCTTAAATCGGAGTGAAGAACTAATGGCAGAGAGCCCTCTTGTATCCATTGTGATGGGGTCGGATTCCGACCTTGAAATCATGAATGAAACCGCCAAAGCGTTGGATGATTTTGGCATTGCCTATGAGATTGACGTAACCTCCGCGCATCGGTCGCCGGCGCGAACTTCAGAATATGCGCGTAACGCCGCAGGGCGCGGAGTTAAAGTCATCATTGCCGGAGCAGGCGGCGCGGCGCACCT
Organism: Candidatus Angelobacter sp.; assembly: GCA_036496525.1. Classification (GTDB taxonomy): domain Bacteria; phylum Acidobacteriota; class Terriglobia; order Terriglobales; family Acidobacteriaceae; genus Angelobacter. The sequence goes on along the minus strand of DASXKZ010000171.1, from coordinate 15,876 downwards.
GGCTGGCGTGATTGCTGCGGAAACAACATTGCCGGTAATCGGCGTGCCCATTCCTTCCACGCCGCTGAATGGCATGGATTCGCTGCTGGCGATTGTGCAGATGCCTGCGGGAATTCCTGTTGCCACCACAGCCATCGGCAAGGCCGGGGCGACGAATGCCGGTATCCTTGCCGCGCAGATTATTGGGCTCAGCAATGCCACGGTTGCCACCAAGCTGAAAGAGATGAAAGGCAAGCTGGTGAAGAGCGTGGAAGAGAAGTCACAAAAGTTGCAACAGATGAGGAAGCGCTAGGCGGCTGTCATCATGCCCAGCTCATTTTCCGCTGTCGCTATCATTCCTGCGCGGCTGGCTTCCACACGCCTGCCGCGCAAGGTACTGCGCGAGATTGCCGGACAGCCGATGATCGCGCGCGTCTATGAGGCAGCGAAGCAAAGCCCTCTGCTACAGGATGTGATCATTGCCACGGACTCAGAAGAGGTGATGCAGTTTGCTCAGGCGCGCGGATGGAAGGCGCAGATCACCTCAGACAAGCATCGCAGCGGCACTGACCGCGTGTATGAAGTGGCGCAGCGCATTCCGGCCGACGTGTACGTAAATATCCAGGGCGACGAACCGCTGGCGCGTCCTGAGCATCTGGATACTTTGCTAAAACCCATGCAGGACCCCAAAGTGCTGGTTTCTACCATTAAGACGCCGTGTCCGCCGCAGGATATCGATAATCCGAACGCAGTAAAGGTCGTGACGGACTTGAATGGACGCGCGCTTTATTTTTCCCGGTCAACAATTCCTTTTGATCGCGACAAGACCGGCAGCGTCAGCTACTTCAAGCATCTGGGCTTTTATGCCTATCGTCGGGCCGCGTTGGATCGGTTTTGCAATTTGCTGGAATCAAAACTGGAAGCGGCGGAGCGGCTGGAGCAATTGCGCTTCTTGGATAATGGCATCGATATTTATGTGGCAGAGACGCCATTCAATACCGTGGGCGTGGATACAGAAGAAGACTTGCGTCGGGTGGAAGAGATGGTAAGAGCGTCGTGCAGGTAGCAAGAAATCTTTGCCGCAGCTCGCGCATTCTCCTGACCTGCGGCGATCAGCGCCGACTTGCTCAGGTAGCCAGACCGGGCTGACGAGTTTTGGCCCAGGCTTCAGCTGCCGCGATGCGCTTGGAAATGGGAGGATGAGAGTGAAAGAGCAATTCCACCAGCCGTGAAGGATGGCTTTCACTCAGGTTCTGGCGCGCCAGCTTTTCCATGGCGGTGATGTAAGGCGTAACGTCAGCGACGCACTTCCAGCAGTAGAGATCGGCCTGGCGCTCAGTAAAGCGTGAGTAGGCGTTGAGCGCGGGCATCAACAACAATGAGAGTCCGCTGGCCACCAGGGCGAGCAGCGGCAAGTTGGCAAAGTCCGCCAGGTGCTGGAACATGTGTTGCTCGTCAATGGCGTAGCGCAGCACATAATTTGCTGCCCAGAATCCCGCCAGCGTAACCAGCGCCTGCACCACAATCATCTTTACCATGTGGCCGTGCACGTGATGCCCAAGCTCATGGGCCAGAACGGCTTCAATTTCGTCGTCGCTGTAGTTTTGCAGGAGCGTGTCCGCCAGGATGATGCGGCGGGTGTTGCCCAGCCCCGTGAGCGCAGCGTTTGCTTTCTTGCTTTTTTCTGAGAGCTTCCATTCGTAGACACCACGCACACGCGTGCCGGCGCGCTCGCCTAATCGCATCAGGCGGGCCTTCAGCTCGTCATTCTGCAGGGGAGCAAATTTATAAAACAGCGGGAACAGGACCACGGGAGCAATCTGCGCGAAAAAGACAAACAGGCCCATAAAGATCAGCCAGCCGATGATCCACCAATACTGCGGCGACGTCCTGATCAGCGCATAGACAATCTCAGCCAGCACGGTTGCCATCACCAGCCCCAGCACCCAGCCTTTGAATTCGTCTTTGAGCCATGAGAAAAGGCGCTGGTTGGAAAGGTTGAATCGGTGCTCCAGGCGGAAGCCGTAGAAATCCAGCGCAAAGCCCAGTGCCTTGCTGATTACGCTGAGAAACATCACGTAAAAAAACAGGTCCAGCCAGTAGCGATCGGGAGCCATGCGGGTCGCCAGGCCGCTGAGCGTTTTCGTCCAGCCGGTGGCCAGCAGCACAATGAGGAAGCCGAAGCTGACGGCCAGATCGCCAAGTTCCAGCCAGCGCCGCGCGCGATTGTAGGCGCGCGCCTCTGGAGTATCCGGATGCAGGTTGGCCTCTGTAATGGTCATGGCTTGGCCTTCTCCGGATTGAACTCCAGAGCGATGAAGCTGGCAGATGTTTTGGCGTTGTTAATGAGCGGGTGCATGGGACTGCCAGTCAACCAGTCGATTTGACCGGAACCGCGTATGATCGGCGTGTCAGTAGAGCCGTCTTGCACCCCGAAACCAAGATTGGAGACTGGCACAATCAGCTGTGGAACGGCGTGAAGGTGCTTCTCGGCATGCGCCGTAGGCGGAACAGTGATCAGCCAGACACTCCACTGGTCAGAGGAGATGAGCTTCCTGCGCTGCGTGCAGATCCCGGCGCAAGGATTTAAGAGATCGTCGCAGGAGCCCGTGCAGGTCTTCACGTTGGCAGAAGACTGCAGCAATTCAATCGTGGTGTTATGGAATGGACGGTCGCTCTGGTTGATGGCTGCGTGAGCAAAGTTTCCCGGCGTAAAACGTACTTCGCCGTCCTTAAGTTTCAGCGCCACCGGCTTTTCGCCCGGACGCACGCTCACCACGTCTGAGTCGCCCAGGGTCACAAAAAGATAGTCGTGATTGTGTTTATGGACGAGAGTTGTCGCCCTGGGGGCCACCGTCACATCGAACACGCGTACGTATTCGTTTTGCAAGACTAAATGGTGACTGGGTTCAGATGTGATCTCCACGGACTGTTGATGCTGGGCCAAAGCGGCTGTGGCCAGAAGCAGCAGGCCCGCGACGCGGGACTTTCTCATATAAAGATTGTAAGAAGAACGGGATTTGCCCGCAAGCAGGTAAATCCCTGTGTCTTTGTTTTCTGTCGCTTCGCTCCAAACCGCTTTGGATTCTTCTCGCCCTTTAGCTTGTATTGCACCTGTTGCGGGCAGCTCGCCGCCACACGGGGCTCGCTGCTTTATCTCTGTCGCTTTGCTCCAAACTTGAGGCGCAAGCAGGCGTTTGAGCCTGCTGCCGAAATCCCGAGCGGAGCGAAGGACCTGTTTTTTTAAGCTTTAATTCTCTTGGCTTTGCTGTCTCTGCCCGCCTCTCTCCAAATCGCAAGCTGCTGCGTTTTCACGATCCAAGAAACAAAAGGTCCTTCCGGCCTACTCGCACGCTCTGCCCATTCACGCCCAAAAGCAGGCGGTGAACGGGACCCAAAAACGCGTGCTTCGCTTAATGGCCGTCAGGATGACGAAGCTTAGAAATAGGTGAGTGTAATTTTGCAATTTCCAACTGCTCCACCACCAAAGTTCTAAACCCCGGCTAGTGATGGTCGTGTGGTTTCGGAGCGTCCTTGGATTGCGGTGTCATCGATTCTGATCCTTCTCCAGCAGGACGGCCCCTAAACTCGAGCACAATCGTCTTCGCGGTGGACGTACCCGGATTCGTCACCGTGTGCACCACCGGATTGTTCCACGTCAACTCACCGGTCTTGGAGTGGACCTTTGTCTCCGGCTGGTCCTGATTCTTCATGGTCACATCCGCGTCGGTGAGAGGGATGGTCAGAAAATTCGCCAGATGCGTATGCTGCGGATATTTCGCGCCCGGCGGCAACGTCACCTGTGTTACAGACCATTGATCGGAGGTAATGAGTTTCGTCACGGTAACACACTTGGTTTTGTCAGCGGAGTCGCAAGGTACGGGAATCTCGCAGGATTCCGTGCAGGCTTTCTGGTTCGTGGTGGGCTGCAACAATTCGATCGTCCGGTTATGAAACGGCTTGGCAGCATTATTGGTAATGGCATGCACCAGGCCGGCCGGGGTGAACTTGACGTCACCATCCTTGATTGAGACCTGCGCAGGCTGCGCGCCCTGCTTTGTGTTCGTGATCTGGGAATCACCCAGCGTAATGCCAAGATAGTCATGGCCGTGGTGGTGCATCAGAGTCGATTGGCCGGGATCGACCGTGACGGCAAAGACGCGAACAAACATGTTCTCCAACACCAGGTGATGGCTTGGCTCAGAAGTGATTTCAACGGGCGCCTGCGCCTGCTGCGTCCAGGCCGTCAAGGCAAGAATGGCGAACAGAGTCACGACCAAAAGTTTTCGCATAGGGAAGCCATTCTAGACGTGGGCCGCACGAATGCCAATAAAAACATACGAGCGAGAATCGCGGGAAGCAGAGGACATTTCTTGCGAAAACCAGCGACTAAGGAATGCGGGGGAGCCCGCGACGCAAGTCCCTGCCAATTCTGCGCTGGTGCCACAGCCGAAGCGGGCGGGAATAATTGATGATGCCGAAGGCCGCGATGGCCGCCATCAGCAAGACGCTGCTGATGATCAGGAAGACGCGCGCGGCGCCAGTTTGCGCCACCTGCAGGATCACCAGAGCGTTACGTGGGGTCAACAGCATGGAGGCCGCAAGGGCGAGCATACCGACTCCGGCCAGCAAACCTGTCACGTTCTTGGCCCAGCGGCCAGTAGCGTGATACTCCGCAAAGAGGTTGAACCCATAGGAGATCAGCCCTGCAATGACGATGAAGTTCGCTACAATCGCTATCCAGGATTTCGCGTCCATAATCTTCATTGGACGCCATGGGCACAGCCGGGGTTGTGAAGCTCTGGATGGGAGCGGAACGGGCCTTAGACGTGTTTCAGAAATAATCTGAAGCGGCTCTTAGAAGACGTTCCTTAGAAGACCAGGAATTTCTTCTTTTTCTTGGGCGACTTACCCGGGCGGCCGCCACCTTCACCATTGGCAGCAACAATGGTTGGCTTGTTGTTAGTCTGGTTGGGGCTGGCCCCCGTATCGGTATAGCCGGACTTAATATCTATAAATGCCTGCTCGCGCAGCTTGGTGAGATAGACGCGCGCCGCGGGTTCCAAACGCTCTGAGTAAATGGCTTCGCGGATACGCTCAGAGATATCTTTCAGCTCAGGTATACCGGCGGCCCGATGGGCATTGACTTTCAGGATAATGAAGCCCTGCCGCGTACGAATTACGCCCGTATTTTCTCCTGCTTTGAGTGAAAATGTTTTGTCTTCCAGGTCTTTTGCCAGTTCGCCTCGCTTGAAGGTTCCCAGCGTTCCACCCTGAGCTGCCGTGGGGCCGTCAGAGCTTTTCTTGGCCAGATCGTCGAATTTTGCGCCCTTCTTCAATTGGTCAAGAAGCTGGTTTGCCTTGGCCTCGGCTTCAGCCACTTTGGCCGGATCTTCAGGCAGGTTCTTCTCCTGTTCCGTACCTTGCTTGTCCTTGTTTTCGACGTTTTCTTTTGCCGGTTGGGTGGAGACCATGATCTCGCTCAGGCCAATTTCTTCAGGCCCTTCAAGCTCTTTCTGGTGCTTGTTGTACCAGTCCTGAATATCTTCATTGGAAATATGGAGCTTGCCTCCAACTTCCTGGCCAATCACCTGCTGCGTAACCGCGCCAATGCGGATCTGCTCTTTGAAATCTTCATAAGAGACACCCTGTTTCTGCGCCTCTTTTTCCAGATCGTCAATGCTGGCCAGCCCCATCTGTTGCCGCATCTGGTTCAGCCGCTTCACCAGTTCCGTTTCGCCGGTGATGCCCAGGTCCTTGCCACGTTCCAGCAGAAGCTGCTGGTCGATCAGATCACGAAGAGTATTGGCCTGCGCTTTAGCTGCCTGGGACTGCCAGTCAGACGGGCTTCTTTGTTTTAACTCTTCCAAAGTGGACGCTTTGGCCTTTTCCATATCGGACCGGGTAATGATCTGGTCGTCCACGCGGGCGATGATTTCGTCAACAATATCGTCAGCGCGAAGGGCCAGTGCCAGCAGCAGCACGGCAGACACAAGCAAAGCGAGTTTCTTGGGCATATTGAAAGACCTTCTAAACAGAAAAGACTGGGGCTATTGTCCCTATTTTAGCAGCGGGGACATGAAGCTTCCAATTTCCAGAACGCGAGATCGCGCTATTGTTGCGGTTTTTTCTTCTTGTTGAACAAGCCGCCGATCGCATCTTGCAGGTTTGGTTTTTGCTGGCTATCGGTCTTGTTCCCCTTGCCCTGGACTGCCTGCAGGAGGGAGTTCTGAAGATCACCAGCCACGGCGCCCCCCACGTCTGGGCGGAACACGGGGTTTGAGGTCTTCCCTGTAATCGTGAAAGGCAGGCCTTTGCTTTGGGCCGATGCAGAGACTCCGGTAAGGCTGCCCAAAAGATTATTGGCGGCCCCAGAGAGTTTCATCAGCATTTTGAAGTCGAGCGAGTTATCGCCGGCAATCACGCCATTGCCGGTTACGGTGCCGAGTGAGGGCACATCCAGAACAATGTTGTCTGCTTTTATGCCTTCAGGCGCAACGCGCAAGGCCGAGCTGAACGTCTGGATTAGCGTATCCGTGCTGGATTTGCTCCCGGTGAAAGCTGCAATCGCGCCGAGCTTGGAGCCAAGGTTATAGCCGGAAAGATGCGTGCCTTCAATTTTTAGCGGGCCATCGATCACGAGACGGTCCAGCGGACCGGTTGCGTTCAGGTCCATGTTGATGTTGCCGCCCTGCAATGACGCGCCAGAGGGCAGGACCACGCCGAATGCAGGCAGCAGGCCTTCAACATCATTCACGGCCATGTTCTTGCCAACGATCTTCAAATTCGCCAGCGTGTCTTCCCCTTTGGCGTTGAGCGTTCCGCTGGCATTGGTCAGGCTATTGCCGGTGTGCAGGTTCGCGTTGATTGTGCCGGTATCGGAATCAAGAGCGTAGTCGGATTTGTAATCCAGCGCGACCGGCTGCTTTGCCGGCTGTCCGCCCTTGATCACGCGCAGGTCAGCGGCTTTTGCCTTGCCTTCAGAATGCAATTTGTGGCCATCTGACTTTATTTGTCCATCAAAATCCAATATGCCGGCAACGCCGGAGCTGGGATCGACGAATCCAGTAGCGGCAAGATCAGCGTGCTTGAGAGTGATTTTGGCGTCCAGCGGACTCTTGGTTGAATCAGTAGGATTCAGCGGGCCTGCTGTCCCTTCCAGGTTGAGTGAGCCCCCGCCGGGCATGCCGGCAGAAAGCGTAAATGGCATTGCGCTGGTGGCAGAGATATTGTGCGCCGTCAGATTTACGTTCTGGTAAACGCTTTCTTTTCCGGCAGAGTGGCCGCTGCTATGGCCCACGCGAACGGTTCCGTCAGCGATCTCAAAAGTATCAACGGATACATCCGGCGCTTTTCCTGAAGGCTCAGGAGCGGTCTTTTGCGACTGTGCTGAAGCGCCCACTGTGGAGTAATTCCATTTGCCGGCCGCGTTCTTCAGCAGCGTGATGTCCGGCTTTTGTATGGTCAGTGACGTGACTTTGAGCTGCTTGGAGAAGATCAGCGGCATCAGTTGCACGCCCACTTTCACTGAAGCAGCTTTCAAAAACGGACCTTTGTTAAAGGCCGGATCGTCTGCAATGGTGATGTCGCTAGCGCTTGCGCCTCCGCTCAGGAGGGATGCATCCAGCTTGCCGATATGCACCTGACGATTGAGGGCGGCGGAGATTTTCTTCTCCAGATCGGGGCGGAAGCTATCGACATTGATGAACAACGGAACGGCGATGATGACCAGTAGAAGTACGCCGACGACAATCCCGGAGATTACGAGCAAACGTTTCATGGGGAGATGCTATCAGAAAGCCTCTTAAATAGATGTTATTGACAGGGCCGATGGTTTGCCGGAGCATAATTACATATGCCAATCACTCGATTTCCAGCGTGGCCGCTCGTCGGTTTGGCCATGTTGGGAATAGGACATAGCGGATCAGCAGCGGAACTCCGAAGTAAGGCAATCGCCTTTCAGACAGCATCACCACAAGCGCCAGCTGGGCTGGAAACCGGGTCTATTCTCTACGCCGAATTGACGAAAACCGTGGATGCCAAGAAAGCCAAAGTGGGCGATCCGGTGTCTGCCGTGCTGACGGCTGACGTTCTGGCCCACGGAAAAATCGTGCTCCGACATGACTCCAAGCTTGTGGGACATGTAACGGAAGCGCAGGTCCACACCAAGGAAGCGCCTGAATCGCGGCTGGGAATCGTTTTCGATAAAGCAATTACCAAGAGCGGCGATATACCGTTCCAATCGCTGCTTCTAGCGATTCGTCCGGGCGAGCGCCCTGTGGTGGACGTGCCTAACGCACCTTCTCCGATGAGCAATACCGCCCAACAACAACCGATGCAAACGAACCCATCGCCTCAGGTCCCGCGAGTGAACAGGTCTTTGGGTGATGACGCGAAATCACGCGATCACAGAATGCCCGAAACCGGGCCGACTGATATTGATGGATTGAGTCTCAGCTCTCCGGCGAATGGCGGCACCCAGACAATCGTCTCCAGGAAGCGAACGGTAAAGCTGGAAAGCGGCGTGAAAATTGAGCTGCGGGTTACCAGCAAGTAGATGCGGCTTAGCTGCCATAATTCTTCTTAAGATAGTTTGTGATCTCAGTTTCCAGTTCCGCGTAGCCGCCGTGAACGGTGCTGCGCAGCGCTGACTCCACGCTTTGCCCTTCACCAAGACGCTGCAAAAGCCGCGCCAAATCGCTCAAGCCATAAGTCGCGCGGATGTATTCCACGGCAGCCAGGCTTTCCGCATACGCAACAGATGCTTCCGCTGAGCTGTAATCCTGGAAGCCGCCTTCCAACTGATTGAGGGGGATCTGCCTGCCGGAGACATAAAGCGCAGCCAGCCGCGGGCCGATTGCGCCGGTAGACGAGCCCTGTTCCAGTTGCGCCACACCTTCATTCAGCCAAACCGGGGCGCGATTGTGCGTGATCTGCGCGACAAATGAATGCGTAAGCTCATGGCGCAGGACACTGGCCAGTTCCGGAGTCACGGCGTTGATGCCTGAGATGGGAATGCGGATCTTGCCGTCATTCAGCGCCGCTGTCCAGGCGGCGGCGTGGGTCACGTCAAAGAAAGCTTCATCCGTATAAAGCGAAACATAGATATTTCTGGGCGACGAGCCCAGATCGTTGCTCAAATCGCGATAGTCGGCTTCCAGTGCGTCCAGCACCTGTGTGCGGAGCGCGTCGGCTGTTTGCGAGCCTTCATAGCGCAGCGTAAAGTGGCTGCTCTCCTGCTGGCGGAAATCGGCTTCTGTTTTGGATTCACGCTCCACGCGCTCCAGCAGGTCGCGCGTCTTGTCGTCTGGCCGGAGCTGCAAGGATTTTTTCAACGCCGCAATGGCTTCGCGGTCGTGGTCATTCTTGTAATAGGCATACCCAAGCAGCAAAAAGGCGTCCGCCGATTGCGGGCTAACCCGGGCAGCTTGTTGGGCGCGAAGCAGGGCTTCCGCGGGCTGACCGAGCTTTAACAGAATGGAAGCGTAGTTCTCCAGCAGGACCCCGTGGTCCGGCAGGAAGGCAATCGCAGACTGGAGGTAATGTGCCGCACCAGTGTAGTTGAGCCGCTTTTCTTCAAAGTTGGCGGCAATGGAATTGGCAGCCGCCGCGCGAAGTGAATCTCCTTCATCTTCAATGCTTTTGATCGCGACCGTATCAATTGCGCCGTTACGAATCACGCGCGATACGAGATCGCCGGAACTTGCCATCTCTTCATGTGCCGGTGGCGTTTCAGCTGTGGCAGTTGCCCGCGAGGGCGAGGGCCCATAGACAGGGCCTTTTTCAATGCGGACCACGATGGACTTGGGAATGGTCATAGTGTTGTCGCCCAACGTGTATTCCACGCGGCCATTGCGTTCCTGCGCGGAATCGGCCTGGATGCGGTCGCCGTTTTTCAGCACGATTGTGTCCGCGCCGGCGGCGGCACACAACATGGCAAAAGCGCAAAATGTAATAATCGATTTCAATTGAGAAAAGTCTAAGCGATTATGGCATGTCTATGAAGCGTGTCTTCATCCAGAGAGTAACGAAGGTACTAGTTCTCGTCTTCGCCCTTGCCCTGGCGAATATTCCCGCTTTGGGCCAGGCTGCGCCTCCGCAATCCGGCGCCGTGGCGCTCTACCGCGAACTGCTGAATCCTTCTTTTGACGCCAAAGACGTTTACCAGGTGCGCGAAGTTTCCATCATGATGGAAGATCTACACATCTCCATCAGCGATGGCACGATTGGTTTCGTGCGTGAAGTGAATGGCCGCATTACGGGCGCAATGTTTGAAGGCGTTGGCGAAGTGCTGCTGGTGCCTCCGAACCGCGCCGAGCGTACGTCGCTGGCGTTGTTTACCGGATCGGCGGTGCTGGAGCAGCGTTTCCAGTCTGCGTATCTCCGGTTCGCCGACGACAAGATAGCGGCCGAGCTCAAGAACGGACTTCGCGGCCACGCAGAAGACGCGCAGGAATTCGTTACCCGATGGCAACAGCCCGCCTTGCTGCTGGCCCGTGGAGACGCGTTGCCAATCCTTCAGGTGATGACCAGCGCGCCGCAGTCCGCTGCAAGCTTTCTGCACTTGCGCATTGGCGGAACAACAGCGGGAATCGTAGACATTTTTTTTGATAGCAACGGCTCCGAGCAGATAAGCGTGGCGCAGGCAAACGTGGTCAATAGCGTCGCTTACTATGACACCTGGACCTCGTTTCCCATGCGCTCGATACGTGAAGCCGCGGGCCAGGAGGATCCGGCAACGCGTGCCAGCTTCGAGGTTTCAGACTACAAGCTGCACGTGAATGTGCAGCCGCCCACCGACCTCAGCGCCGAAGCCGAATTTACTCTTACGCCCCAGTATTCCGGCCAGCGGACGTTGATCCTGGAGCTTTCGCGCTACCTCAAGCTTGCTGAAGTGCATGTCGATGGCGCGCCGGTCGAGTTCATCCAGAACGAGGCCATCAGCGGCAGCGATCTCTCGCGTCGCGGCGATGATCTCATCGGCGTGGTGATGCCTGCGCCGCTGGAAAAGGGCCATCCGGTAAAACTGCAATTCAAATATTCCGGGCCGGTCATGTTCAATGCCGGTGGCGACGTAATTTATGTAGGCGCGCGCGGCACATGGTATCCCAACGTTGGTCCCACGTTCAGCAACTTCGATCTCACCTTTGAATGCCCGAGTGACTGGTCAGTGGTTGGAACGGGCAAACAGGTCTCCAGCACTGTGAGCGGGGGCAAACGCATCACGCGCTTTGTTACCAGCAAGCCTATCGGTCGTGCCGGATTCAACCTGGGAAAGTTCGTTGCCGCCACTGCCAAGTCCGATGGAGTGGAAATCCACGCCTATGGCGCCAAAACTGTAGAACAATCCCTGGCCGGAGCTGAAGCACGCTTCGGCAAAAAGCCCGATCCCGCGCGGGAAACCCAGCAGATCGCCGACCAGGCAGCGAACACGATCCAATTTCTCTCGTCTGAACTTGATCCTTTTCCATATCTCAACCTGGAAATCACGCAGCTTCCCGGGATGTTGAGCCAGTCGTGGCCAGGGCTGATCTATCTTTCCAGCACGGCATTTCTCACGCCTGACGAGCGCCGCGCCCTGGGCGTCCGCGATCCTTATGTGGAACTGCTGCTGAGCCGCCTGATGCTGACGCATGAAACCGCGCATCAGTGGTGGGGTGACGCCGTGGACTGGGTCAGCTATCGCGATGAATGGATCGTAGAAGCGCTGGCCAATTACAGCGCGCTTGTAATGCTGGATAAGCAACATCCCGGCGACATGCGAACGGCGCTTACCTATTACCGCGGCGAGCTGCTGCGCGAAACCCGAAATGGAATCATCGCGGAAGCCGGGCCGGTCACGCTGGGACATCGCCTCACGTCGTCGAAGTTTCCTGATGCGTATGAACGCGTGCTCTATGGACGCGGCACCTGGCTTATCCACATGCTGCGCACCATGCTGCGTGAAGCTGGCGGCGGTGAGAGCGACGCGGTGTTTTTCTCCGCTTTGAAGGGCCTGCTGGCCGCCGCACCCAACCACAAAATTTCCACGCTCGACCTTCAGCGCGCCTTTGAGCAAGTAATGCCGGCCCAATTGCGTTATGAAGGCAGAAAATCGCTCGACTGGTTTTTTGATAGCTGGGTCAACGGCAATTCCATCCCGCAATTTTCGCTCGATGGCGTCCACATGACGCCCGGCGCGCACAAACTCAAGGTGACCGGAACGATTCTTGAAGACCATGCCGCCAAGGACATGGTGACCGCTGTCCCGCTTTACGCCGTGGATGCGACAGGCAAGCAGCGCTTTCTGGCATTCGTCTTTGCCGACGACGTCAAAACAGAATTTACGGTGACCGCCCCTTCCGATACGAAGCAGATTCTTCTGGATCCGCAAGAGACGCTGTTGAGAAGGTGAAAGCATATTTTGCGCCCGGTACTCCTTTGTAACGTTTTCTGATCGGTGTAATCCGTGTTGATCGGTGGTAAGGTTTTGCTTTTCCGATCACGGCGATCACCCGATTTCCCGATCACCTGATCTATAGCTTTCCCATCACCTTGCTCAGTTCCAGCACCTGTAGGTTCGGCGGACAATCTTTCCAGTTGTGCCGCCAGCATACGATCAAATCGCATTTCTCAGGATCGTGGCGATGATCTCTAAAATTGCGGCTTTCGTATTCAAACTCAATCCTGAAATGCTGCCATCGCCCAGGCTCCACTTCCATCTTGGCTTCGCAGTCCGGAAACCCTGACTGCACTGATTCAATAACAAATCCCAATTGGCGAGACAGCATGCAAAATAGCGCCATCACTCCCATTTCGTTCACCGGCTCATATGCCAGTCCGCAGGGTCGCGTCGGAGGGCCAAGCATTGGCCGGTCCGGCAACGGGCGTCGGGCAAAGCATGCGGTGGCAACCATCGGAAAGGCGGAAGGCGCAAGTTCAGCCACAAAAACTGCCAGCATTGTCTCCGTCACGCATTTCTTGCCCTTAAGCGGCGGAGGAAGCGGTGTTCCACCCGCAGCGGTCGCTCCAAATTGCTGGGTATCCAGTCCTGCATCCGGTTGGCATATCATTCCGGCTGCTATTGGTTGATTTGCGCTGAGCAAGCCTTCTTTGGATTCCGTCTCCTGGCCTCGTGCCTCGTACGCCGCTTTTGCCGCTTTGTACCACCGCAGCATCGCGGATTCGCCTTGCTGCGGTATCGGCCCCCTCTGGATCTTTTCCACCACATCCGTCCAGTCGCCTGCCAGTGCGCCGGTAGAAACAAACCGGGTAAACTCCGCGGAAATTCTTATCCAGCTTTCAAAGCGGTCTGCATAGCAATCAGCCGAGTATCTTCCAATCTCGTTATATTGTCTTCTTGTTGGAATGGTGCCCACCTTGCGCACCACCCTGCCCCAGTCCTCAAGCAGCACGGCCGTTTCTATTTTCACGCCTTGGTGGCTTGGTTCCAATCCGGCAGCCCGGACCGCATTTCCATACGTGCCAAAGCGCCCCGTTACGTGCCACAGGCTGATCTCGCTCAGCGCCATGAACTCACGGCTTGAGGGCGCGCGGCCCAGCCGGCCCGTTACCTCTTGAATCGCTGCTATGATCTCTTCTTTCGTTGGACGCTTGTTTTTATTCGTTGGCTTGGGAGCTTGCATCACCTACCTCACAAAAAAAGAATGGACGACACAAAGAGCGCAAGAAGGCACACTTCTCCCCCGGTTTCGAATCTCCATGGTTGAAAAACGGCAACAAAAGCAGTCTTAAGAAAGCAAAGAGTTAACAGAAAGCAAAGAGTTAACAGAAAGCAAAGAGTTAACCAAATGCCAGGACTTTGAAGAAAAACAAAAGACTTAAGAACAGCAGGGTTGCAGGTGGCCCAAGAACTGGCCCGCCAGTGCGGCGGACTGGTCATTTTATAGCACGAACAAATAACGAATGCAAGCTTTTTTTTGCAGTTTGGTATTTAAGACGTGAAAAAATCTTTGTTTCCACTCTTGGCAATTTTTGGCATACCGGAAATTCTGGCGATCTCTCCCAACGTCTGATAATTAGCGGCTGAAAACGCATTCTGAAAATTATGCAGGCATCGCAAAGCAAATCCGCGTCGCTCCGGAAAACCATTCAATCCCACCGCGCCGCGGTCGGATTGTCTTGACATTTTGCGTCCCCACAAAGACTGCCCGATTTCGCCTCTTGCCTTCTTCCACCATGCGCCGTATTTCTTCGTTGTGGAAGTCCGCCAGCCAAGTAAGCTCACTTAATTCGCTTCCTCAACCCAGTTGACGAGATGATCACGCGGAATCAAACCGCGTATTCCTTCGGTATGAGAAAGATACTCGGCTATCTGATGAGTTGTCATTGTCGGATATGTTTCTCTTAGACCGGAAACAATGATTTTCAGATACGCCTCACTGGGTGGCCCGCTGGAAAGGCTGGTTCTGTTCGTCGTGAAAGTTATGACAGGCCATTCGCCCTCTGTGCCGACGCGCAGTAGATGGCCATAAAGCCGGTTCCCCGGCAACTCGAATTCGTTTTCGCCGGCAAGTTGTTCGAAGGCCGGAACAAATGCCCTTCCGTCCACAGCCTCATCATTCTCCTGCAGCACCACATCATTGAATTGATCGTATGTGAGCAGGTACATCCGGCCATAGGTAACGGAAGAATTTGTTACTTTACGGACGAAAGCTGGAGCACCACGCCATGACCGTGAGTATCCGGCAAAGTAAAGCTCCATATCGAATGTAATCGGCTTAGTGTCCTGAGGCGGTGTCGTATCCCTGCACCCTGGATTTCTCTTCGTTGACCCGGCAGGAGTGCCTCCAACGATATAGCAGATGAAACGCTTGTGATAGTTTAGATTTGAACCGTAGCTGGCATACCAGATTCTGTTGGGCGTCCGATCTCTCTGAACAGTCGTCATCTCTGGTCTGGATCTCCTCGGCGTTCCATTCTATTCACTTGTTTTTACTTTTCATCTCTACTTCTTTGCGATTTTTTCTGGAAGTAATGGACGCAGCTCAGGTCTTTATAGGATTTGAATGGAACACGATGCAGGCCAAAAAACAGGGATAAGAAAATGATCGTTAAGATAACAACAGAGAAGGCGCCGCGGTGCAAGCCAGAACCCTTTGCAAGTTCATAAGCCATGAGCCCAGCAAACGTTAGTGTGCTGAGAATTAACTGGACTCGATGAGTCCAATAGAATTGATGTCCTAACCCATCTGTGCCTGGGAATGCTTTATGCAAATGAAAAGACTCCTCCATCTCTGCAAGATAAGCTTCCCGCGTTTCCTCAAATTTCATCATGCGTTCTTGAATCCGGTATACCAAATAGCGGCCGGCGAGATAAAAAATCAGGGTTCCGGCAAATCCAAGCCACGAGATCCATTGATGGTCAAAATTCTCACTACCACTTTGAACGTATCTATATGTAACTGCAATCGCGGTGTAACCGGCATATACCTGAAATAACATCTTCCATTCCAAATTGCGCATGCTTTCATAACGGTCGCAATATTCCTGTATCCGCATCTTGTAAAAATCGACGAGCAGCTTGTAGCGTTCAGACTCGGGGGCCTGTGAGATATCGGGGAGTTTTTCCACGGGGCCAGATGTCAGGGCAGGGGCGCTCATTTATCCACCTCTATCTGAAAATCTCGGCTGGGTATCCTAACTACTTAGTGATGTACAGGCCACGAAAGTTTCAGCTGAAAACAATGTAATTTTTTCACGGATAGAGGGCGTCACTCCACGAACATGCAATCCCCATAGGAGAAGAACCTGTATTTCTCTTTGACGGCATGAGCGTATGCCTGCAACACGTTTTGCCGGCCGGCAAACGCTGAGACCAGCATCAGCAGCGTGGATTTGGGCAGATGAAAATTCGTAAGCAGGGCGCTGACCACGCGAAACTGGAATTCGGGAAAG
>DASXKZ010000170.1:0-25865 GCA_036496525.1 Candidatus Angelobacter sp. | reverse complement strand
AACATCGCCGGCCAACGTGAGTGCGTAGCCCTCTCCGGGCCACTTTTTGGCCGCCAGTCCGTCGGGCAGGTTCTGGGGATCAACCCGCTCCTCCAGGGTTGAGGTCGTGCTTCCCCAGATTTTCCACGTTGCCTTTGAATTTCTGAGCTGTTCAAGGAACCAGGCTTTTTGTTCAGCGCCTAAGATGCTTTGCGGAGGCTCGTCTTTGCGGAAGTTGGGGATTTCCTTTTCTCCCGCGCGGATGGTTTGGGGAGGTTTTCCATTGTTGTATCCCCGGCCGCCATCCAGAATCTCGATCACTTCCTGTGCGGTGAACAGCTGGAAGTCTTTGTCGTCCAGGCCGTCCGTCTCGGAACGCGTGAACGGGTCTTCCGATCGATAGCTGCGCTCGTCCGTGATGATGATGTCCAGATTGCGGCCCCAGCGCAAACTGCGATGTCCCCTTAAACTTCCGATTGCAGCCAGATTGTTCGGTTCCTGACCCAGACCGTGCTCGTCGAATTTAGTGATCGGCGCATTCTCCACTTTAGGTGCCCCGAAAGTGGCCAGTGAAGGCCCGCTGGACTTAACCATCCGCGCCGGCTGATACTCAAAGAACGCCTGCATGGCTGCCACTTTTCGCGTCTGGGCTGAAAAAGCCTTCGGCCCAAACTTTTGGAAACTCTGCCATCCCTGCCAGCTGAACTCATGGTTGTCCCACATGGGCACAAATGGAAAATGTGCACGCGCGTCTTGCAGCTCCGGATCGTGTAGATATGCCTTATAGATGGCACGATAATCGTCCACCGTGGTGGGGATGTGGAAGTCCTGTATTTTTTCGCCGTGCGGATAGCGGACGATATCTCGTACTTGCCGGGCGTAGTATGTCTTGCGGTCTTCGGGATACCACACCAGCTCATAAATGAAGTCCCCAAGGTGCAGGATGAAGCCGAGTTTCTCGTTCTCAGGAGCGCGTTCGTCCTCATAAATCATTCTTCGGTACGCGTTTTGCGCACCGAGGTTTGCGTTTTGACAGCTTACAAACGCAAAACGAACTGGCCGCGGGTCATGATCGTCCGGTGCAGTGCGTGTCCTGCCAATTCGACTGCCATTTCCATCACTGTCTGTAAAACGATACCAATAGACCCGAGCAGACTTGAGCCCTCCCACCAGGACCCGGCAGGTCCAATCGGCCTCCGCTGAGATTGGGACGTTCTGCGTCGCCACGACCCGGTGAAAATCCTGGTCTTCCGCCACCTCCAGCATCAGGTGCGATGGATGTGGTTGGCCCTCGGGCGCCATGCGCGTCCACAATAGGACGCTATTGCTGTTTGGATCTCCCGACGCGACTCCCTCCGGAAAAAGATCTCGCCGTTCATGCCATGACACGGTTGATGCCATTGCGAAGTGCTTTGCCCAGACACCCGAAGCACTCACAAGCATGGCGGTTTTCAAAAACTGTCGTCTCGTCACAGGAGCCATCTGCAAAGGCCTCAAATCAAGATTTATCTCTTTGAAGTAAAAGAGTGGTTTTTCACTTTGCGCCGCCGCGGCGATGCCTCAAGGAGGTGAAAAGCCCGCACCTCCTTCTTCTCTGACGAACTTCAAGTGAATTGGTTATCTGCCGGAGGTGTTCCAGTTCGGCAGGACCATCATTTCGGTGTGTCACTGAACCCCCGCCCGCTCAGAGCCATTGGTGCACTAACCCAAGCTTCATATCCGAAACTTGGGTTGCAATTGAGAGTTACATTACGCCAAGACTGGCGTGACTGAGCAAGAATTAGACGGTTGGAGCACCACTCAGATGATTGAGTAGCAAGTAAATTGGTTCCGGCCTTCCTGTGTTCGGGACCAAGTTCTCTACCCCGACTCCTCACGGGACCTTGAATTCTGTACACCATGAAATTGTAGTGATAGGGACCTCTCGCTGCGCAAAGAGGCTTTGGAAGAACTTAGCGATGGCTGGGTGAAGGGCGGGGAGTTTTACCCTTGGAGGCCGCGCCCGCGGCCCCCAATTTTGTAAGACGATCACGGGCCTGCAAGGCCTCAGGGCTTTTTGGATAGCGGCTGATCAGGCTGCGCAACTCCTGCACTCCGGCATCACGCTGGCCAAGTTCCAGCAGGGCATACGCTTTCTTTAACTGTGCTGAGGCGGTTTTGTTCCCGCCGGGATATTGGTCAAGAACTTTGTTGTAAGCCTGCACGGCGCCGGCGAAGTTTCCCTGGCGATAAGCAATTTCTCCAAGATAGAACTGCGCATTTCCGGCGAGATCGGTATTGCCATACACCTGCAAATACTGCGCGAACTCCTGTGAGGCCAGGTCATTCTTGTTGGCGTTGTAATCACGCAGGCCGTCGTTATAGAGCTGGTCAGCGGGCGGGGCTTGCGGCACATTGCTGGCTGCGCCGCCGGGATTGCCACCACCGGGCTGGCCTCCGGAAGGAGCGGAGATATTCTGCTGCGCGGTCTGCATGTCGTCGAGTTGTTTGCTCACTTTGGCCAGACGCGCTTTCAATTCGTCCACGGCATCATGCAACGCCTGCACCTGGCCGGAAATCTGGTCCACCTTACTGCCCGCGTCGGTGGTTTGCTGTCCCAGCGTTTTTTGCAGATTCTGGACAGCGGACCCCATCTTGTTCACGTTATCAGTCTGCTGCGTGAGCAGGTCTTTCATCACACCCATGCGCTCATCGAACGATTGCTGCATGCGCGACATGTTGTCCTGCATGAGTTGGAGCTGGGTCTGGATTTGTATGAGCTGTGACTTGGTGTCAGCGGCGGATGCGGTGTGGCTGGCGCACAGCGCAAAAAACAGCACAGCCAGCACGACGGCGAAACTTTGTTTCTTCATAGGCATTTAACTCTTTTAGATGCAGAATAGCTGGTTGATCCTGCAAGGATTTTTCTTTTTTCTCAAGACGAGGAAGCGCTTCCTCTTAGAGTGTGCACCGGAAACAGGGCTGGTGGAAACCAAACCTTGGGCGCGAACCAAACTTGATAAGCCGGACGGACGCTAGCCCGCCCGGCCCTTTATTTAGTGTAACAGTGAGAAGTGATCGCGGCGATTTTTCTGCCAGCAATCTTCATTCTGCTCAGTGCATTGCGGTTTTTCTTTGCCGTAGCTGATGGTCTTGATCGAATCCGCGCTTACGCCCGCTTGCTGTAGCGCCTGCTTGGCCGAGTCAGCGCGATGCTCGCCCAGTGACAAGTTGTATTCGGTGGAACCACGGTCATCGCAATTGCCTTCAATCTGTACCTTCCAGCCTTTTTGCTTGATGACCTGTGCCGCCTGGGCCACTGCTTGTTGTGCATCCGGACGCAGATCAGCCTTGTCATAGTCAAAGTAAATGTCCTTCACCATCTGGGCAAAAAGCTGATCGTCGGTGACGGTCGGCGTGGGAGCCGGAGTTGGCGTAGGTGTCGCTTTCGGGGCTACTGAGACCTGCGCCGTGGCTTCCTGCGTTCCAGCCGCTCCTTTGGCGGTCAGATGATATGTGGTGGTTTGCGTCGGCGAGACGGTTTGCGATCCGCTGGGATCAACCTTGTTGCCATCCAGGGCAACGTCAGTTGCGTTTTCCGTGCTCCAGGTCAATGTGGCCGACTGGCCAGCTTCAATGGAAGTCGGGTTGGCGGAAAGTGTGGCGCTTACTGCTTTAGGCGGCGGTGGCGGTGGCGGCGCAGCCTCTTTCTTTTTACATCCGCTTGCCACCATCAAGAAAGCCAGCACCCCCAGGACAACGATCCGATTGCTCGTGCTCTTGTTCACCTCATGTCCTCCAAAAAATAATGCAATTTACTATAAGGCCTATTTAAAGCTCCAATTGGGCTGGCTATTGCGGCCCTGGCGCGTCAGTTGCTGCAAGTGCGTACCGTCTGCCAGAACGCTCCAGATCTGTTCATTGCCCGTGCGGTTGGACTGGAACACAATGTGGCGCCCATCCGGAGACCATGACGGGAAATCATTGCGCCCGCCATCGTGGGTCAACTGTATTATCTGCCGCGATGCAATATCCATAAGATAAATGTCCGAGCCGCCCAACACCCCGGGGCCGTAATTGCGGACCCACGCAAACGCCAGCAGCAATCCATTGGGAGACCACGCCGGAGAAACAGCATAGCCCTGGTCGGTCATCTTTTGCACGTTACTACCGTCCGCGTCCATTACGTAGATTTGCGGTAGTCCAGTGCGTCCGCTTACCCAGGCAATTTGCCCGTTAGTTTTGGGGTTGAATACCGGCGACACATCTCCCTTGCCGGTGCTCAGCCTCCGCGCGCCCCCGCCGTTTGCGTCCGCGACAAATATCTCTGACAGCCCGCTGTGCATGGTGGATGCAAAAGCGATTTTAGTTCCATCTGAGGCCCATGCGGGAGAAAAATTATCGCCGCTGTTTCGCGGGAACGCCACGGTGCGGCCCAGTTCGAGCGAATACATCATGATCTGCCATGATTCGCCTGAACCGTGGGTCAGCCCGCTGTATGCCAGCCGCGATCCATCCGGAGAAATCCTCGGCGACAGCGCAATCGACCCCAGTTTGGTCACCTGCTTCTGGTTTGCGCCGTCGTAGTCCATTGACCAGATTTCCTTGTTCCCGCTGCGCGTGCTCACAAAATAAATCTGGCTTTCTGCGATCCCCGCAATGCCGCTGCCCAGGCGCGCAATAATCTCATCGGCAAAGCGGTGCGCAATCACCCGAGCCATATCCGGCGTGGCATCTTCTTTATATTGCTTGCCCAGGATCTGCGGCGCGCCGGGGTTTTTCACGTCATACAGCCAGCCTTGGACATCCACTTTCCCACTGTTTACGCCTAGGTTGCCAAACGTCAGCACTCCGGCATTCGGTGGCGGATCTCCCCAGACTTTCGCTTGCAACTCCGCCGGTTGCCCTGGTGTTTGCGACGGATAAAAGCTCTTCGCCACCAGCTCAAAGATTCCGGCGTTATCCAAATCGTTCCACAGCGTCTGATTAAAGACGGTGTTCAGCGGCCCGGTTTGAGCGTCGGCATTGGCGGCCTTGAAGTCCGGTACGGCAATCCGTGGCCGTTCCTGGCCCATATTCAATTCAATCTTGATTCGGTCCTGTGCGGCGGCGCTCAAAAATCCGCACAACAATGTAAGAGTCATGAAGCAGAGCTTTGTTACAGCAATCGTTTTCGCTTTAACCATGAATTCGCCTATTTCGGAGGATAGTCAAACCAGAAATCTACGGTCACGCTGTTGCCTTCCGGCAGTTTGCCGAAACTATCAATGCGCTGAATGGCGCGCATCGCCGATTGGTCCAGTGACGGCACGCCGCTCGATTGCGCCAGATGCACGTTGCTCGGGCTCCCATCGCGTGTGATGTCGAATTCTATATACGCGCGATGCGGCGCCTTGATGCGCGGATCAATCTCATACGTCAGCCAGTTCTGCTGCACGCGCCGCTTTACGCCATCAACATACCAGCCATACTTGCCGCCAAAGTCAGCGTTTTGGAAGCTGAATCCGCCTTTGTAATTCGCGGTCGTTACTGATCCATATGGCACGCTCACCGGCCCGTTTTCACCATAGGGAATTGCGGTCTCCGGCGTCGGTACCGGACGTGGAGGCGGCGTCACATGCGCCTGCTGCACCGGCTTCTCTACCTTCGGCGGCTTAACTTTTCCCTGGATCGGCACCGCATCGTCTGGAGGTTTCTCCACCGGCTTGGCTTCCGGCTGTGTCTGCGTTACGCCCTTGTTTTCATTCGCCACGATGTTGTCTGATTGCTCGGCCTTCGGGATCGGAATGGAAGCGCTTACCAACTGCGCCGTCACGGCGTCGCCCTGCTTGATACCCCAGTCATTGGCCGTGCTGTGCGACTGCATCGCAAAGCCCCACGCAACAATGGCCACCACCAGCATCCCGTGGAATCCCACGGAAAGAAGCACTGGCTTCTTCCATTGCTCGCGCTCATAAAATATATTGGCCCGGACGTATGCCATCGTTTAGCAGTTAGTAATCAGCAATTAGCACTCAGTACCTAAATTCTCATGCGGTGTTTTAAACTTGCCCCGATCCGCGCCAATCAGCGTTCATCAGCGGTAAGCTTTTGCTTTTCTGCTCGCGGCGATCACTTCTTCCCCGGCTGTATCGGCTCCGTCACAATGCTCACGTTAGTAATCCCGGCTGACTTCACCGCACTCATCACCGTGGCAAATGCGCCAAAAGCCACGTTCTCATCGGCCCGTACATACACAGACTGCCCTCTAGGATCGCGAAACTTCTTTCGCAATGCGTCGCCAATTTCATCCAGACGCACGTGGTCGCTGTTCAGGTAAACTTCCTGTCCCTTGGTGATCGTAATCACCAGGCGCTCTTCAGAAATTTCCTTTACTACTTTTGTCTTGGGGACAGTGACTTCAATGCCGGACTGTAACACTGGCGCGGTAACCATAAAGATGATCAGCAGCACCAGCACCACGTCCACAAACGGCGTGACGTTGATTTCAGATAGCGACGTTTCCGTGCGCCCGCTTTTGCTGGTAAACGCCATCAGCGGACTCCCGTGGTGACCCCGGTGGTGCGTTCAATAAAGTTCATGATCTCCATGGTGAAGTCGTCCATGCGCGCGCCAAATTCGCGCAGGCTGTGCGTGAACTGGTTATAAAAGATCACGGCCGGAATAGCGGCAAACAATCCAAACGCAGTGGTAATCAACGCTTCAGAAATTCCCGGCGCTACTGCGCGCAGCGTAGCGGACCCCTCGCTGCCCAGTCCATTGAACGCGTCAATAATGCCCCATACTGTGCCAAACAGCCCGATGAACGGCGCCACACCGCCGGTCGTCGCCAGCCAGGGCAGCCGGCGTTCCAGCCGCGTCAGTTCTTCTGAAGACGCAATCTGCGCCGCGCGTTGAACGGCATTGATGTTGCCCTCGCCCTGCCGCCGAAATTCGTCATAAGCGTTGTCAAACACCGCTACCAGCGGACTGGGCTTGAACTGCTCAGAGACGGCGGCAACATCCTGCAAACGCTGCGCCTTGCGGAACGCCCTCAAAAAACGTCCGCTCTGTGTCCGCGCCCGCCTGATCGACGACCATTTGGTAAGAATCACCGACCACGACAAGACACTGAATATCAGCAGGATTATAAGGACCACCTGCGCCACGGCCCCGGTCTGCCGTATCAGGTTGAAAATCTCTCCGCCAATCACCGCCGCGAATACAGGCGCGGAAACAGGCGTGAATACAGGTGCAAAGGCTGAGGCTAAGGCAGGCCCACAAGCAGGCGCTAAAGCTGATGCAAAGCTCGGCGCAAATATGGATGGAAGCACTCCGCCGGCCATGGATGCGAACAGGGGGAATTGTGAAATTATCATTGCAAAGTCAACCGCCTCTATCAGTTAACTCTTTCGACCGTAACACCTCGTGCTGCTCACGTCAAACGGGTGAATACATTGGCTAAACAGGGTTACGAAGGGATTAGAACCCGCTTTTTAGCACAGAGTTCCTTACTCGGCAATTTACGCGCCGCTAAGGTAGAAACGTACTCTCACCTGCGGCCGTTCTTTTTCGCCTTGCGATTCTATAATCCATGCTTCCCTATCTCTCCACTTGGGTTATACTCAGCCCACTTTTGCTGTAGATAGGGGTCCGGCATGGCCGCAACAGTTCAGGGAAGCGCCACAGCGGTGTATCAGCAGGAAACGTCCACGTGTCCCACGTGCGGTGAAATTATCACACAGCAGTTCTGCCCTGCCTGCGGTGAGCACAGTTTTGACCGGGACACTTTCTCGTTCAAACATTTTGCTCATCACTTCGTGCATGAGCTGTTCGATATGGACTCCAGGGCCTTACGGACCATTCGCTACCTGTTCAGCAATCCGGCGTTTGTTACCGCCGAGTATCTCGCCGGCAAAAGGTCCAGGTATGTAAATCCACTTCGGCTGTTTTTGTTTACCTTTGCCTTGATGATGTTGGTGCTATTGTTTCATTCTCCCTTCGACCTGCGGCCTGCGATGGCCGCTGACCGGACGGAGGTTCTGCATAGGTTTGTGGCGAAGATGGCTGCCCAGAAAGGCGTTTCAGAAGAGGTCCTTGTCGATCGCGTGAATGAACGCATTGTTTTTTACAATGAACGGGCGGAGATCATCAATGTGCTGGTGATGACATGCCTGTTCGCGCTCCTCTACCGTAAACAAAAGTGGTATTTCGCCGAGCATGCAGTCACAGCTCTTTATTTTTTGTCATTTACATTTCTGCTAAGCATCGTGAAGTGGCCACTCTGGATGGCCGCGGGTGCGCCTATCCGGGGTGTCTGGGCGAATCTCCTGTCACTGCTTTTTCTTGCCGTCGCTCTACCTTACTTGTGGGTGACCTTACGGAAGCTCCATGGTGAAGGCAAATGGAAAACCACAGTCAAGACGCTTGTGGCCTACGGCGGAACTCAGTTTGCAATTTTGGTGACGACTACGATCAGCGTCCTGCTCGCCTTTTTACAGACCCGCTTTGGGCACTAGACCCATCGATATTTCAAATCGCACTTGCCAATCCATGGCGCGGCTCATTCAGTGTGCGCGCAATCCTGCATGCCATGCCTCTCGTAAGCTATGAAAGCCGAAGATCAGGGCAACAATAATCCCAAGGACCAAGAGCCAAAAAACCGGCTTGGTCTTCATTGTCGTTTTCCAGTCCATGAGCAACCTCCGTGGGAGCAGAGATCATAGTTCATCAGCGAAATCTGCGGCTAAAGATTTTTCAACGCAGACGCCAGGTCATCAATCAGGTCATCTGGATGTTCAAGGCCAATAGACAATCGCAGAAGATTTGCCGGGCTGCGGGTGTTAGCGCCTTCCACCGATGCGCGGTGCTCGATCAGGCTGTGCGTGCTGCCGAGGCTGGTGGCATGGCTAAAAAGCTTGAGGCCCGCGACCAGCTTGAACGCTTCAGCTTGACCGCCTTTGACCTGAATGGACATCATGCCTCCAAAGCCGGACATCTGTGCGGCGGCGATTTTGTGTCCGGGATGCGACGGCAGGCCGGGATAATGCACCGCTTCAATTTTTGGCTGAGCAGCCAGAAATTCAGCAACGCGATGCGCATTTTCAGCATGTGCGCGGACGCGATACGGAAAAGTCTGAAGTCCGCGCAA
Organism: Candidatus Angelobacter sp.; assembly: GCA_036496525.1. Lineage (GTDB taxonomy): Bacteria > Acidobacteriota > Terriglobia > Terriglobales > Acidobacteriaceae > Angelobacter. The sequence goes on along the minus strand of DASXKZ010000170.1, from coordinate 16,777 downwards.
GGTCAGCCAGCATTCAAAAGGTGACGGCACAGCCCCGCCTTCATGCTGAATAGCTATGATCTTTTCCAGCAGCGGGCTTTTCTCTTTCCCGCCGTTCTCTCTAAAGACCAGCGCGCCCATGGTCACATCACTATGCCCAGAAAGATATTTCGTGACTGAGTGCATCACCACATCCACGCCCAGCTTGAGCGGCAACTGAAAGAGCGGAGTGGCCCATGTATTGTCACAGGCGACCATTGCGCCGCATTTCTTTGCCAGCGCCACAACGGCGCGAAGGTCGGTAACGTTGAGCAGAGGATTGGACGGCGTTTCAGTCCAGATGAGGCGCGTGGTGGAGGTGATAGCGCGTTCCACGGCAGCGAGGTCCTGCATGTTGACCAGCGTGTGTTTCAGTCCCCAGTTGGCCATTATGGTGCGGAGGAGAATGGGAGTGCCATAATAAGCGTCTTCCGCGGCGATAACATGATCGCCGGGCGCGAGCGACTGAAATACCGCAAACGTGGCTGCGCTGCCGGAAGAAAAGGCCAGAGCAGCTGCGCCTTCTTCCAGTGAAGCCAGCGCGTGCTCCAGCGATTCACGGTTCGGGTTGTTGGGGCGGCCATAAAGGTATCCGCCGGGCAGAGTGCCATCATCCGCTTTGTGAAAAGTGGTAGAGAGATGGATGGCGGGCACAACGTCACGTGATCCACCTTCAGGTTTGCGGCCGGCATGCACGGCGCGGGTTTCAATTTTCATCTTGGATCAGGATATATCAAACCTCGTTGCAGATTTGGAGATAACGCAGATGATGAGCCGGCCAGTGAATGAATGCGAAAACTATCAGAAAACGATGTTTGAGCGTCACGAAAACTATTCGTGCGGATGTTTCTCCCGCTTGAAGAATGCGACCCACTCGTCGGCGCCGTTGCGGTCGGTCAGGACCACGCTGACCAGTTCCCACGATTGTAGGCCGAGACTGCTGGCGGTCGATTCAAGGTCCTGAGCCGTCCTGGCACGTTCCACGCGGTACTCCCATTGCGTGACGGGCAAAGGCTTCACGTTGAGCGTGAAGTTCTGGCTCTGCGGACCATTGCTGGATCTGGGAGGCGCAAAATTGCTGGCAACGGCTGTCAGCTCCACATTAAAGGAGCCCGTAGCTGCAGTGGGCAGAGCTGTCAGCAGTATGGTGGTGGCTCCGGCGCGCCCGGCGGGAATCTGGGCAACTACTCCGGGAGGCAAGCTCGCGAGACTGAACTCAAAGCTGGGCCGCTCATTGACGGCGACATGCACAGTAAGAGTTGCCGTGCCGCCCTGGGTGATTGTCACAATGGAGGGATTGACGGTTACAACAAAATCCGGATCTGTCTGGGCATGCAAGCAGGACGCAATCCCAGTGATTAAGAGAACGACTGCGGCTACCCGGAAACCATCTCGCGACATGAGAATTCCCTCCCGCCTGATGTTTCTATTTGTTTCTGTATGCTGCTATTTAGGATACGACTGGCAACGTTGTTGTTCCAGTGCAATCGCTGGGGAATGACGCTTCAGGAGGCAGGCTGAAGCTTTCAAACTGGTCGCCGACTCAAGCTGTTCAGCCACGCTATCAGCCTGGGCAGCACGCACAGCCTGATCGAGCGCCGCGCTTCAGTGGAAGGCGCTAACACCCGCAGCCCGGAAAATTTACTGCGCTTGTCCATCGGCCTGGAACATCCAGACGATTTGATCGAGGACTTAGAAAGTGCTCTAAAACAACTTTAGCCGCAGATTTCGCAGATGAGCGCAGATCAGACAATTAGCCGCGAATCGCTAAGGGACTCTTACGCTTTCGGCCTGATCTGAATTACTTTGCGAAATCGCTTCAAGGGGTTGCGATTTTCGTGGCTTGAATGATGCCGCTATCAGCCACAAACCCACTAATACCATCGATATTGTCGCTATCAGCATCCCCGCCGCCTGGGCGTCGTTATCGGCTTTGAAGGCGTTGGGGCTGGGTGCGAAGTGTGATTCCAACGATACAAATACGAGACTTGCCCCTGCAAGCAACCTGCCCCAGCGGAATCTCGGTTCTTTCACGTTCTGCCCACTTGCTCGCTGGAACTCGCGACTGCCTATCCAGACGCAAAAAGCTGCCAAGGCTATCCTAAGAACCAGATTGCCGGGCAACCATGGGTTGTAGAAACCGACTGGATCTCGAATCAAATTGAAAAGGACTCGGGCAACGGTCAAACCAAACCATGCTCCAAGAAAAATAAGAATGATCCCCAGGAACAAGTGCAGGGTTTTTTTATTGGCCATTCCGGCTCCTTATAGGTGTTATCTGCGCCCATCAGCGAAAATCTGCGGCGAGACTCCTAAACTTTCACTCCCACGTTCGCCTTGTCCCCCGCGTCCGCTGCAAACAACGCCGCTGGCGTAAATCCCATCGGTCCTGCTATTAGGTTGCGAGGAAACTCCGCCTGCGCCGTGTTGTACTTTCGCACGCATTCGTTGTAATGTTGCCGCGCAAATGCAATGCGGTTTTCCGTGGACGTGATCTGTTCCTGCAAAAGCAAAAATTGCTGTGACGCCTTCAGCGCCGGATATCGCTCCGCTGAGACAAACAGATTGCTCACAGCCCCGGTCAGCCTCATCTCTGTGGCCGCGCGGACTGCGAGAGGTGTACCCGAAGTCGCCGCGACCGCCTCTGTCCGCGCGCGCGTAACTGCTTCCAGCGTCGCGCGCTCGTGCGTCATGTAGCCTTTCACGGCTTCCACCAGGTTCGGGACAAGGTCATGCCGCCGCATGAGTTGTACGTCGATATCTGCCCAGCCGCTCTGCACGGCATTCCGCATCTTGACCAGGCCGTTATAGGTCTTGAGCAGCAGAAACAGCAGTATCGCAGCAACAACCGAAATACTGATCAGGACAATCGAGATGTCCACCTGGTTTTGTCTCCTTCACGTCCCGCGCAAAATGGCCCTGGGAACTGGGATGTATTTTACGGCCTCCGGCATTGTCCGTCAGCGGAGCCGTGTCGTGGTTTGCCGCTTGTTTAGTGAATGATGAGCCAATATGCTGTGCTCGAAATTAAAAAGGACTGAAATAATATGTCGATCAGACTGAAAGTTCCATTGGTTTTTCTCATGCTCATTGGCGCCGCCGTTCTTGGGGCTTCTATGCCGGGCTGGGCGGTTTCCATCAAGAAACATATCAAAGGCTCAATCAAGGGAGACGTATATACCTCGCCGGGCAAAGAGTTTCGCGTGGCCGTTCCTGTCGATGAGTCCGCCGGCGGCGCAGTCCGCGATGAGCAAGGAAAGGCCGGGGACGTTGAGCTCTCCCAAGTCATTTTCACTGACGATTTTGGCAGCTTTTACCGGATCATCTGTACCAAAACCTCCCGAAGTGTGGATGAAATGATGGGGACGTTTCACGATATCCGCGATCAGAAAAACACGGAGGGCCCATACGGACGCGAGTTGCGTGTAATCGACGTTGAGCCCGAAGGATCAGAAATGACGATTACAACCATTCAGCCAGGCAAGCCAACTGAGGTTGTGAAACCTGACTTGATTACCGCCAATGTGTTGTTTTCCATCAATGGGCATGTCTATCACGTCGTCGCCGGATACATGGCTTTTCGGGACAAAGGTGTGGAGCGTGAGAAGCAAATGGTAATTACGCGGTTGGAGCAATTTCTTGCAGGCTTCCAACCGCTCGAAAATGGAAAGCCTATAAAGTAGGAGTATTTTGTAATCGCTGTGCTGGATTGCCAAAATTAATCCCCAGCCGGCCCCAGAATCGGCTCTGCTTTGCGATGGGCACCGCGCCACCGCGCCACGCGCAGCCGTATGCGGTCCATGTAGAGATAAACCACAGGAGTGGTAAAGAGCGTGAGCGCCTGGCTTACAATCAGCCCGCCCACAATGGCAATACCCAGCGGACGCCGCAGTTCTGATCCTGTTCCGCCGCCCAGGGCCAACGGCAACCCGCCCAGCAACGCAGCCATCGTGGTCATCATGATTGGGCGGAAACGCAAGAGACATGCCTGAAAGATGGCTTCTTCGGGGGTTTTGTTGGCGACCCGCGAAGCGTTCACCGCAAAATCGATCATCAAAATGGCGTTCTTTTTCACAATGCCGATCAGCAGAATAATGCCAATCAACGCGATCACGTTCAGGTCATTGCCGGTCAGCATAATTGCCAGAATCGCGCCCACACCGGCGGAGGGCAGAGTGGAGAGAATCGTAATTGGGTGGATCAAGCTTTCATAGAGCATGCCCAGCACAATATAGACAGTGATCAATGCCGTAAGAATCAGCAATGGCTGGCTTTGCGCAGAGTCCTTAAATGCCGCGGCGGTTCCTTGAAAGCCACCGTGTACGCTGGCCGGAACGCCCAGCGCACGCATCGCGCCTTCCACCACATTTGCCGCATTGCCCAGAGGCACATTTGGCGCAAGATTGAAAGAAAGAGTCACCGCCGGATAAAAGCCCTGATGGTTCACTTGCAGCGCGGTATTCGAGGGCTGGTAGCGGGTAAACGATGAGAGCGGCACCTCAACTCCCGTCGATGACTTCACGTATGTATTCCTCAGCGCGTCCGTTCCGGGCAGCAGCTTGGGATCAACTTCCATCACTACGTGATACTGATTGAGCGCCTTGTACATGGTTGAAACCTGCGCCTGGCCAAATGACGCGTACAGCGCAGCATCTACCTGTGCCGGCGTAATGCCCAAGCGTGAAGCCGTGTCGCGATCCACAATCACGTCCGCGGCCAGGCCTTTGTCCTGTTGATCGGAGTTCACGTCGCGCAGTTCCGGCAAAGTGCGCAGCTTGGCCAGAATTCGAGGCGTCCAATAGTTCAAGTCCTGTAAATCTTCTGATTGGATTGTGTACTGAAACTGCGCATTGGAAAACCGTCCGCCAATATTCAGGTCCTGCGTGGCGGTGAGGAAGAGTGTTGCACCCGGAACTATGGCAAGCTTGGGGCGTAGGCGATTGATGATCTGGTCCGCCGTGGCCTTGCGCTCGCTCGGGGGCTTTAGCACCACAAACATGCGTCCGGTATTGGCGCTGCCCTGGCCGCCGGAGAAGGCCACAACATTGTTCACCGACGGATCCTTCAGCACAATCTGAACATATTGCCGCATTTTTTCCTGCATAGCAGGAAAAGAGATGTCTTGTGACGCCTGAACCGAGCCGCCCAGCCTGCCTGTATCCTGCTGCGGAAAGAAACCCTTCGGCGCAATTACGTAGAGATAAATACTGAGGGCCGCTGTTCCGATTGTGACTAACAATGTAAGAAATTGGTGACGTAAAACCACGCCCAGGCTCATGCGATAAAGCTTGAGCATTCCGTCGAAAGCGCGTTCGCTGAAGCGATAGACTCTGCCGTGCTTTTTCCCTTCTGGCCGCAAAAACTTCGCACACAGCATCGGCGTGACTGTGAGCGATATGACCAACGACATGGCAATGGCGGTACTCAGCACCACGGCAAACTCACGGAAGAGCCGTCCCACCAGTCCCTGCATCAGGAGGATCGGTATAAACACGGCTACCAGGGATGTGCTCATGGAAAGCACAGTAAAGCCAATCTCGCGCGCCCCGCGAAACGCCGCTTGCACCGGCCCCATGCCTTGTTCCATGTATCGAGTAATGTCTTCCAGTACCACGATCGCGTCGTCCACCACAAAGCCGGTGGAGATGGCCAGCGCCATCAGCGAGAGATTGTCAACGCTGTAATCCAGCAGGTACATCACGCCGAACGTGCCGATGAGTGAGAGCGGGACGGCCACGCTGGGGATAAACGTGGCGCGCAAGTTACGCAGAAAAACAAAAACTACCAGAACCACCAGCACAATGGAAATGAGCAATGTGATCTGGATATCGGCCACAGAGGCGCGGATGGTTACTGTGCGGTCCAGCGCTACGTCCAGTGTAATGCCGGCAGGGATTGAAGCCTGTAACTCTGGCAGGAGCGCTTTGACGCGATCCACGGCTTCAATGATGTTGGCTCCCGGCTGGCGGAAAACAATCATCAGCACCGCTGGTTTGCCATTTGCTACTCCCATATTGCGGATGTCTTCTACCGAGTCCTGCACATCGGCCACATCCTGCAACCGCACCACGCCGCCCGTGGTGTTTTTGGCGACAATGATGTTTTTGTAGTCATCAGCCAGAAATAGCTGATCATTGGCAGTGATTTGCCATGCGTTTATAGGACCCGCAAATTCCCCTTTCGGATGGTTTGCATTGGCCGCGCTTAGCGCCGCGCGCACCTGCTCCACTCCTACGCCGAGCTTGTTCAGCAGCGTGGGATTCACTTCAGCCCGCACTGCCGGTCTTGCTCCGCCACCAACAAATACTTGTCCAATGCCGGCTACCTGTGAAAGTTTTTGCGCCAGCACCGAATCCGCGATGTCATACATGCGCGGCTTGGTGATCGTCTCTGAAGTCAGCGAGAGAATCATGATCGGCGCGTCCGCCGGATTGACTTTGCGCCAGTTGGGGCGCGTGGGCAGATTGGCCGGCAATTGGCCCTGCGCTGCGTTGATTGCCGCCTGCACGTCTCGCGCCGCCGCGTCGATGTTGCGCGAGAGGTCGAACTGCATCGTGATGCTCGTCGAGCCGAGCTGGCTCGTCGAGGTCATCTGATTCACGCCGGCAATGCGTCCAAACTGCCGCTCCAGCGGCGTCGCCACAGACGATGCCATTGTTTCCGGACTTGCCCCCGGCAGTCCGGCACCCACGCTGATCACGGGATATTCAACCTGGGGAATCGGCGCCACAGGCAGGCGGAAATACGCCAGAATGCCCGCCATTAACAATCCCATCGCCAGTAATGACGTGGCTACCGGCCGCCGGATAAATGGTGCGGAAATATTCATGCTTTTTGTGCAATCCCGAGCCCGAGCTTGCGAGGACGAGGGAACCCTATGATCTGAGGAATCTCAGGGGTGAGATCTCTCCATTGCGGATTACTCGTCGCAAACAGCGCGATCTTCTTCTCCCGTCGCCATTTCCTGATCTGCTGCTCGCGATCGGCGGCTAAGTAGGAGTCGCTGAAAGTTTCAAAGTACATTAAGCGACTGATTTTGTACTTCCGTGTGAAACCGTCGAACACGTCATCCTTGTGTTCTTGACCTCGCTTCCAGAGATTGTCAGTAAGACCTACGTACAATGTGCTGCTCAGATTTGAAAGCAAGTAAACAAAGTAATATCCCTGAGATCTCCTCGCGCGATGTTTGTTATTCGTCGTCATCCTTAAAACTCAAGTGCTTATAGGGGTCCCTCCCTTCGCACAGAACGCTCAGGGGCGGGATTTCAGACTCAGTCTCCACTGCTCTCCGGCACAATCTCATTGCCCAGCTGGAACTTTGAAAATTTGCTCGCCAGCTTGTCAAACCAGATATAAATCACCGGCGTTGTATAGAGCGTAAACGCCTGGCTAAGCAGCAGCCCGCCGATGATCGTGATGCCCAGCGGATGCCGCAGTTCTGATCCCGTGCCGCGCCCAAATGCCAGTGGCACAGCGCCCAGCAGCGCGGCCATCGTGGTCATCATGATTGGGCGGAAACGCAGCAGGCTAGCCTGATAGATGGCTTCTTCCGGCGGCTTGCCTTGGTTGCGTTCCGCGTCCAGCGCAAAATCGATCATCATAATGGCGTTCTTTTTCACAATGCCAATCAGCAGAATGATTCCTATCAGCGCCACCACGGTCAGGTCATTGCGCGTCAGGATCATCGCCAGAATCGCGCCCACGCCGGCTGAAGGTAGGGTGGAAAGAATTGTTACCGGATGGATGTAGCTTTCATACAGCACGCCCAGCACAATGTAGACCGTGACCAACGCCGCCAGAATCAGCCATGGCTCCGATGCAAGGGAATTCTGGAACGCCGCCGCCGTTCCCTGGAAGCTGGGATGAATGCTTACCGGCATTCCCATTTCCTGTTCAGCCTGTGCGATTGCCTTGGTCGCTCTGCCCAGCGATTCTCCCGGCGCAAGGTTGAATGAGATCGTCACCACAGGAAACTGTCCCTGGTGATTGATGGCGAGTGGCGCCGGCGATGTAACGAAGTGGCTAAAAGTTGAAAGCGGCACCTGCTGCCCCGTAGAGGACTTAACGTAGATGCTGCTCAAGTCGCTGGGATCGTCCTGGAATTGCTGCCCTACTTCAAGCACCACGTGATACTGATTCAGCTGCGTGAAAATCGTGGACACCTGGCGTTGCCCAAAAGCGTCATAGAGCGTGTCATCAATGTTCTGCGGCAGGATTCCGAACCGCGCCGCGGTATCTCGATCAATCACCAGGTCGGCTTTCAGTCCGCCATTCTGCTGGTCGCTGGCTACATCGCGCAGCTCCGGCAGCGTGCGCAGCTTGGTCAGAATGCGGTTTGACCAGTCATTCAGTTCGTTGGCATCGGCATCTTCCAGTGAATACTGGAACTGCGTGCGGCTCACGCGGTCTTCCACTGTCAGGTCTTGCACCGGCTGCATGTATAAGGTGATGCCCTCCACCTGGGCAACTTCCGGTTGCAAGCGGCGGATGATGTCTGACGCCGTGTCGCTGCGATCTTCATGTGGCTTCAGGTTGATCTGTATGCGTCCGCTGTTCTGCGTGGTGTTGGTGCCATCAATGCCGATAAACGATGACAGGCTGGCCACGTCAGGATCCTGCAGAATTACCTTGGCCAGTTTCTGTTGCCGTTCTGACATTGAAGCAAACGATACATTCTCCGGCCCTTCTGAAATGCCCAGAATCACGCCGGTATCCTGCACCGGGAAAAATCCTTTGGGCACGATCACATATAAATACAAAGTCAGGGCCAGCGCCGCCACCGTTGCCAGCAGAGTAGTAGTCTGGTGTCTCAGCACCCAGCGCAGGGTTGTTCCGTACCATTCAATCACGCGTTCGTAGGCACGTTCTGAGGCCTCGTAAATGCGGCCATGCTTCACTGTCTTGGGATTTTTCAACAGCCGTGCTGCCATCATTGGCGTGAGTGAAAGTGAAACCAGCGCAGAGATAACGATCGTCACAGCCAGCGTTACGGCAAACTCGCGGAAGAGCCGGCCCACAATGTCCCCCATAAATAGCAGAGGAATTAAAACGGCAATCAGTGAGACAGTCAGCGAAATGATGGTAAAGCCAATCTGCCCTGCGCCCTGCAACGCTGCTTCCATTGGAGAATGGCCTTCTTCCAGAAAGCGATCGATGTTTTCGATCATCACAATGGCGTCATCCACCACAAAGCCCGTGGAGATGGTGAGAGCCATCAGCGAGAGATTGTCCAGGCTGTAGCCCAGCAGGTACATCACCGCAAACGTGCCAACGATTGAAAGCGGCACCGCCACGGCGGGAATAATCGTGGCCGAAAGATTTCTCAGGAAAAGAAAGATCACCATTACCACCAGGCAGATGGTGAGCATCATTTCAAACTCAACGTCTTTTACTGACGCGCGAATTGTTTCTGTGCGGTCGGTGAGGATGGCAACTTTTACCGAGGTGGGCAGCCCGGCCTGCAGCTGCGGCAAGACTTTCTTGATGCGGTCTACCACGCTGATAATGTTGGCCCCGGGCTGGCGCTGTATGTTTACGATGACTGCCGGTGAAAGCGCCGTCTGGCCGTTTTGTGTCGTTCCCATCCAAGCGGCCTGCTTGACATTCTCCGCCCCATCGATCACCGTAGCCACGTCGCGCAGGCGCACCGGCGCGCCATTGCGATAAGCAATGATCACATCTTTATATTCATTGCCGGAGAGCAGCTGGTCGTTCGTTGCAATGGTGAACGCCTGCCGCTGATTTTCCAGAATGCCCTTGGCCTGGTCCACGTTCGCTTGCCCCAGCACGGTGCGCAAGTCTTCCAGGCTTAAGCCGTAAGAAGCCATCGCCGTTGGATTGGCCTGTATGCGCACGGCCGGCTTTTGTCCGCCACTGATCGATACCATGCCCACGCCGGTGAGCTGAGAAATTTTCTGTGCCAGCGTGGTATCCGCCAGGTCTTCAACTTTTGAAAGCGGCAAGGTGTCTGAGGTGAGCGCCAGCGTGAGAATTGGTGAGTCCGCAGGATTTACCTTGCTGTAGATCGGTGGGTTGGGCAGGTCTCGCGGCAGGAACGTGGCGGCTGAGTTGATTGCGGCCTGCACTTCCTGCTCCGCAATGTCAATGCTTTGTTCCAGGTTGAATTGCAGCGTGATGACCGAGCTGCCAAAAGAACTGGTAGAGGTCATCTGGCTCAGTCCGGGAACCTGACCAAACTGCCGCTCCATCGGCGCAGTTACCGATGAAGCCATTACCTCCGGCCCGGCGCCCGGATAAAAAGTGATGACCTGAATGGTGGGATAGTCAACCTGGGGAAGAGCAGAGACAGGAAGTTGCAGGTATGCAACGGCGCCAACCAGCAGCACACCTATCATCAGCAGCGACGTAGCTACCGGGCGAAGAATGAATAATTTTGATGGACCGCCGCCGTTGGCCATAGGGTGAATGACTTTATTCAATTTATGCGTCGCACTTGCAGTTCGTGGAGTGATCCGGGTGGACCGTACCCACAACTTCAGCCCACATTTCGCGTGCAACTGTCCTTGCGTATCTCACAAGTTCTTCCTGGGTCATCTCCGGATTGGACGCGCGTTTGCCCTTAACTTTCCTGATCGCTTTATATGAAATCTCCGCCTCCACTGTCTGGATGTCCGAAAGAGGCCTGCCTTCCGATATACAAGCGCAAAGGTCGCGCACGCAATCCTCGAACTTACGCTTTGCCGAATTCGTGTTGCTCTTGTTGATACGCAAATCGTTTTACTGCCCCTGTCCCTCGCCCGTTTGCGCCGGACTAGGGGTTGGCCCGCCGCCGCGAATCTCAACCTTTGTACCAGGCTGAAGTTTGTCTTGTCCGTCGGTTACAACGGTTTCGCCTGACTGCAAGCCCTGCGAGATCGCCGTGAAATTTCCCTGGCTGATGGATGCCGTGACATTACGCATCTCTGCCGTCTTGTCCGGCTTTACCGTGAACACATATGTGCCCTGCGGTCCGCGTTGAATTGCCGCTGACGGTACCACGATATTGTTTTTGCGCACCTCAAGCAGCAGATGGACGTTCACGAATTCATTGGGCCAGAGCGAGCGGTCGCGATTTTCAAATACGGCTTTCAGTTTTCCGGTGCCCGTGGTCGTATCAATCTGGTTGTCAATGGTGGTCAGTGAGCCGGTGGCAATCTTTGTCTGGTCGTCGCGGCTGTAGGCGTCCACGGAAAGTTTGCCTTTATTCATGTGTTGAGAAACCGCCTGCAGATTGTCCTGCGGCAGACTAAAGATCACTGCGATCGGCTGTAATTGGGTAATCACTAGCAGCCCATTGGGATCAGAGGCATGGACCATGTTGCCTACGTCAATTTGCCGGAGGCCAATCCTTCCGCTTACCGGAGCGGTAATGCGCGTGTACACAAGGTTCAGCTTTACGTTATCAATCTGGGCCTGGTCGGCGCGGACGGCGCCATCTAGCTGGCCCTCAAGCGAGCCCTGGGTATCGAACTGCTGTTTGGAAATTACGCCATCCTTATAGAGCTGCTGAAATCGCTCAAGGTTCAGCCGGGCATCTTTGAGTGCGGACTGGTCTTTGAAGAGAGTAGCCTGGGCCTGGCTCAGCTGCACCTCGTAAGGGCGAGGATCAATTTCCGCCAGCAGCTCTCCTTCCTTTACCTCCTGCCCCTCTTTTATATTGACCTTGATCAGCTGGCCATCCAGTCGGCTTTTGACCGCAACCGTGTTATAGGCTTCCACCGATCCCAACCCATTCAGTAGGATGGGCAGGTCGCGGACCTCAGCCTTGGCCACCGCGACAGGGATGGTCATTTGAGCGCCGCCGCCGCGACCGCCTTTGCCTCCGCCACCTTTCTGTTTGGAATCGGCGCTGGTATGACCGCAGCCGCCCAGAATCAAAGCGAAGCATGCGCATATCAGGGCGTGTGCGGCCAGTTTGTGGCGTAAAAGTTTTGACATCTGTCCTCTCAGGGCAGGATCTTGGAAATCTGAAATCCTAACAGACTTCTATTTTTCAGCAATTGCCGGTTTCCGGCGGGGGCCGGTACCGCTAGGAATGTGCCGATCTGGAGTTCACTGCACCAGCTATTCTATTTGACGTTAAATCAGAGGGTTACAACACTAGATTTTGTAAATAATTGTTAAAAAGACCTAGGATGGTAACGGCGAAAATCGGCAGAGATTTGCAATCTCAACTTTAACCTCTTCTCACATTTTTGCGGCGAAATTAGCAGTCACTCATTGGAATCGGCGCCCTCATTTTGCAGGTGTTAGTGAAAAAGCGCGAAACGTTATTTGCCGCGTTCCGAGATTCGGGCGATCTTCTCTGTGGACATCTTTTTCCCAGGCTTGTCAGCGCTCTTCACAAAATCAATCGTCGTGATAGGCCCCTCAATCGTTCGCTACGGTTATACCTGAAAAGGCATTACTGATCGATAGGTAAAACCCTGCATTTTGAAGGATTTTCATGCTACATTGGCTTTAAGCAAGCGCTTCAAGTACATGAGCTTGCAAGGGATTCAATGAGCACCACCACCCGGCTGACATTTGCGGAATACGAGAAGCTCCCGGAAAAGGAGGGTGTCCACTATGAGCTCGATGAAGGAACGCTTCTGATGGAGCCGTCGCCTGCGCTCAACCACAACCTGATCCGCCAAAGGATTGCAAGCCGCTTAACGGAGTTTGTGCGTTCTCATAGTCTCGGCATCGTGGTTGAGGAGATGGACTTCCGCCTGGAGACCGACACGGTCAGAAATCCGGATGTGGCCTTTATCACGTCAGACCATTTGGGGAACATCGACCCGTACACTTCGCCGGTTGAAGGCGCTCCCGCCTTGGCCGTTGAGGTCATTTCGCCAACGAATCTGGCACAGGATACCGCCAAAAAAGTCCGGCAGTATCTTGCCGGCGGCTGCCAGGCGGTCTGGCTGGTTTATCCTGCGTTGCGGCTGGTTGAGATCCACAATGCCACCGGCGCCCGGCGCATCTCCGAACCGGAATCCATTAGGGATTCGAAAATTTTTGCCGGCTTCACGTTCTCGCTTTCTTTGACAGCGCTATTCGACGACATATTCAAACAGTGATCGACTCTTGCTGCCGTTCTAGTTTCGTCTATTTCACCCCCCGACCCTTCAATGACTTTCCTGCCATCGCTCCAGTGACCTTTCCGTTTTCAAATGCCACCTGCCCATTCACAATTACGTACTTCACGCCTTCCGCTAACTGTGCCGGCTGGGTGTACGTGGCTTTGTCAATGATGTTCTCGGGATCAAAGATGGTGATATCGGCAAAGAAGCCTTCTTTGATCAGGCCGCGTCCTACAAGGTGCTCACGCTGCGCGGGCAGGGAAGTGATCTTGCGGATCGCCTGCTCGAGCGGCATCAATTGGAGATCGCGGACGTAGTGACCCAGGAATCGCGGCATGCTGCCGAAAGAGCGGGGATGGGTGTGCGGCTCAAACAGCGGCCCATCGAGCGAGAGTTCATTCGCGTCCAACCCGATACTGGTCCAGGGCTGCCGTAGTCCGGTTTGCAGGTCTTCTTCACTGGCTATGAAATAGAGCGCGCCGGAAAGGCCTTTATCGGCCAGCACAAAGTCCATCAACGCATCCAGCGGGTCTTTTTTCTGCTGCGCGGACTTGCCGTCCGCGACCTTTTGCGCCTGCGCGATCTCCGCAACCGTCTTGCCGGTAAATTGCTTCAGCTCAGGATTCACCACCGACGCAACCATCACGCCCGCCCCTCCGCCGGAATCGAGATACAGATTCTCCCAGGTGCGTTCTCCGGTGGCCGACATCTCTGTCTTTATCCGTTGCCGCACTGCCGGATCGTGCAGGCGCCCCAGCAGCTTATCCATGCCGCCATCGGCCACCCACGGCGGCAGGCTGGAAGCGAGCGCAGTGGCGCCGGCCAGATACGGATACATGTCGGCGGTCACGTCCTGTCCGCGGTCGCGCGCCTGCTGGATCATGCGCACGATATCAATCATTTTGCCCGCACGGGACTTTCCGCTGACTTTCAAATGGAAGATCTCGACCGGTATATGCGCTTCTTCGCCGATGCGCAAAGCCTCGCGCACTGCAGCCACTTCGTTCTGGCCTTCACTGCGCATGTGCGTGGCGTAAATTCCGCCGTAGCGGGCCGCCACTTTGGCCAGCTCAATCAGCTCTTCTGTCTTTGCGTAATGTCCCGGCGGATAGATCAGCGCCGTGGAAATTCCCAAGGCGCCCTGCTGCATGGCCTGATCCACCAGCGCCTTCATCTTTTCCAGTTCTTCCGCGGTAGGCGCGCGATTCACATCGCCCAGCACGGCCTCGCGCACCTGTGCTGCTCCCACATAGGTTCCAATGTTGATCGGCGTGCCTTTCTTTGCGAGCCGCTGCCAATACTCATCCAACGTTGTCCAGTCAATCTTCAGGTGGTAAGGATCGAGCGAAGGCTGCGCCGCCGCTATTGTGATTGCATTCTGCGGCGCGATCGAGCCGCCTTCGCCCGTAATCTCCGATGTAATGCCCTGTGCCAGCTTGCTGACCGACCGATTATCAATGAGCAGCGCCGTCTCTGACTGGCCCAGCATGTCAATAAATCCCGGCGCGACCACCAGGCCGTTGGCTTCGATCACTCGCTTGGCAATTCCGCCTCCGGGAATTTTTCCGATCGCGACGATGCGGCCATCGGTAATGGCAACATCGCCCGCATACCAGGGATTGCCCGTGCCATCGATAATGCGGCCGCCGTGGATCACGATGTCAGGGCCGGGTTGCGCGGAAGCGCAAGGGTTGCTTAAGAGCAAACTGGCTAGCAAAAACACAGCAAGACGGAGCATCATGTGTGGGAGGGTAAACTAACTGCGCGAGACTGTCCAACGTGTCCCTGTAGGTTGATAGTATTTTGTTGAGTACGAACAACTATGACGGTTGAGCAAGAAGTAGATCAAATTCTGGAGCAACAATGGACAGCTTTCAATTTTGCGCGCCACCACTCCTGGGCGCCGGCCTTTTACATGGCCCTCTTTATTTATCTTGAATATCACCGTCGAGAAGCATCTTGGATAGCGTTGTCACTGCTCGTACTATCAATCGGTTGGGTAATATGGCCTTTATTCAAAACAGTATGGAGGCACAGAGGGCGTTCTCGTTCGGTCGTATTATGGGTGCGGAGGTTTCATCGCGGAAATCGGTCACAACAATATCTTCGCCTGTGGTCGGGTGCTGCTGAACCTTGGGGACAAGTTGTCACGTTCACAGACGAAGATATCCGCAGGCCCTTTGCTTTGATTGTCATCATTTTTATGGTCGTTTTAGGACCGCTGCTTATCTATTGGATTGAGGTGATACCAGAACATTTTAGCCGGCCCACTCTTCTGCTCTGGGCCGCGTTGACAGTATCTTTTACCGTTCTGATTGGGATTGGCCAAGGCTACTGGCTGTTGCAGCAGACAGTGCTTAGGATTAGGAATATTGGTGACGTTGATAAAGTTTTGCGTCTGACCGAAAGAATTCGCAGCAAGACGTCAACTAGGCTGTCCGGCTCATCACGATTTATTCATTGCGGCAGGGATCAGGACGATATTTGGCGTATCGCGCTTAGAAAATTGGCTCCACAGGTTGCTGTAGTGATTCTTGATTATGCGGGAGAGATAACCCCAAATATTGAATGGGAATTACGCACCTTGCTGCATTACTGTGCACCGGAAAAAATTGTGATTGCCATGTCAGAGCAGGTTTCGGCCGAAGGACACGCTATGACTCTACTGGAGCCGCATGGAGAACTTTGCCGCATTGTCGGGGTTTCACGGCTGCCGCAGGTATTTGTTTATGCGAACCGAGTTCCAATAACCACGATCACCTCAAAATATGAGGCAGTAGTGCGGCCAGCGCAGCGAATCATAGGAATAGCAGCTTTAACCCCCGTTAATCAGTCTGTGTCTGCTGGTTCACTCGATTCTCCAGCACAATATATTCATTAGCCATTAGTCAGAGCCCAGTTCTTTATCAGCGATCCTGATGTTACCAGCAGCGGCTTTAGCACTACGAGCAGCCAGCGTGCTCGATCTTCGAGCCCCTCTCCAGACTGCACCCTATGTCTTGGTGTATTAGCCTAGAGTGTTGTTTCTGGACACATATAAAGAACAAACAAAAGAGGACATCTTAGAAACCCAGACGTCCTCATTTGCCAATCAGGGATAGTTTTCTGCGTTACGGGAACAAGGCGAACAAATCCTTCAAGTCGATTTCGTTTGCGGCGTCTCCCAGCAGCGGCGTAACTCCGAAAATCTCCTCGAATGTTCGCAGTGCCGAGCCGTGTGTGTAATGGATGGTGTTGGAGTAACCACTTCCTTTCGCAAAAGGTGAGAGCACGATCATTCCGATAGGGCCGTCGCCGGTAGCGGCTTCATCCCAGGTAATAAAGATTGCCCCACCCGCTTTGTAGGCCGCCGAATTCAGGATGGCCGGGACGTTTTGCGAAAGCCACGTATCGCCCTGTTTGACCGGATTGCGCGTGGGCTTGCAGCTATCATGCATGTCATCGCACAGGTTGGGCGTGATGAAGTTGTAAGCGGCCACATTGTTGTTGGCCAGGTCGGAGTCAAACTCGGTAAAAGGCCGCACATGGTTAATGCACTCCGCTGAGTTCGGATTCAGCGTGTTGGTTACGTCGTCGAAATATACAAAAGGGTTGTGCTTCACGGCGTATTCACCGCTGCTGGTGAGCGGGCAGGTTGTGCCGGAAATATTTTCCTGATAGGTCTTCCATGAAACCGCATTGTTTTGCAGCAACGT
>DASXKZ010000169.1:0-52001 GCA_036496525.1 Candidatus Angelobacter sp. | reverse complement strand
GAACAAGCCCCAAAAAGTAAAACCGGCTTTTTCAGCCAGATTGAGCGATGCAATATTCGCTGGCGCGATTCTGAGAACCATCTGGCGAGCTTCCGTTGCTGTTCGCAAATATTCGTCCATGAGATTGATGGCCCGTAAGGCTACGCCTTGGCGTCGCCATTGGGGAAACACTCCGTAAGAAACGTTGACTTGTTTAGGCTCCGCAAGAAGCGCCAGGTTCACTTCAATAAACCCGGCCAATTGATTGCTCGCACAATCGAATATTCCAAACGAACGGCGCGGCCCGCCGTTTTGCCAGCTCTCCTGGTTGTTTCGGATGAATGCTGCCACGGTGGTCGGCGTGCTCCGTCCGCCGCTGACCCACTTCGCCATCTCCTCATCTTCACCAGCAAAGCGGTCGGCTGCATCCTCTGCGCGCTGAGGCCGGAGGAAGATTACTCCGTCCGTTAAGTTTGGGCGGTAAAGCGACTCATTCTCATTAAAAACCATTTGTTTTCATCCAGATGGCGATTGCCAATAAAACCCTCTTGACATGATTCAGTGTTATAGTTAACTATAACACTGTACAGCGGCCCCAGCCGCTTTGAAGGAGATTCGAGATGAAATCGCTTCGCATTATGCTTTCCATTGCTGTGTTATCGCTTTCCGCCATGGCCTTTGCCCAGTCCGACGCGCACAAGCATCCGACCCAGTCCGATGCGCCAAAGTCTGACGCGCAAAAATCGTTCGATCAACTGAAAGCTCTCGCCGGGACATGGGAAGGCCACGGAACAACTAACCCGCCAGTCCCTGACATGCCTGACACCATGCAAGTGAACCTGAACGTGACTTCCAGTGGCCATGCCCTCATGCATGAGATGATGGGCCAGGCAAAGCCCGGCAAGAAGGATGCCGACCACCCCGTTACCATGTTCTATCTGGATGGCGACCGCCTGTACCTCACGCACTATTGTGACGCCGGAAATCGGCCTCGCATGGAGGGCAAGGTCTCGCCGGACAGCAAGACGGTGGAGTTCACTTTTGTAGACCTCGCCGGTGGCACAAAGTACGGACACATGGACCATGCAGTGTTCACCTTTATCGACGCGAACCATCACACTGAAGACTGGACTTACCTGATGCCCGGCGATAAGCCCATGCATGCGCACATCGATTTGCAGCGCGTCACGCAGCAAACGGCTTCCGCCCGCTAAAGCAAACTGGAAAACCTGATGGACCGTGAGTGGAATGACAGCCAGCCGATTTACCGCCAGCTTCGCGACCGGGTCGTCGCGATGATCCTCGACGGAGTCCTGAAAGAGGGCGATCCGCTGCCTTCGGTGCGCACTGTCGCCGCTGAATATCGCGTCAATCCGCTCACGGTCCTCAAGGGCTATCAGCAACTGGTGGATGATGGCCTGGTTGAAACCCGGCGCGGCCTGGGCATGTTCGTTAATCCCGGCGCACGCGATCTTTTGCTGCAAGGCGAACGCCAGAAATTTCTCTCTGAAGAATGGCCCCGCATCCACGCCAACATTCAACGGCTCGGCCTCAAGGCGAAAGAACTCCTGAACGGCGCAAAACCGTCCCAGGATTCCGCGCCATCGAAACCCGCCGAATCGAATCCGCCCGCCTCAAATCCTGCCAGTTCAAAACCTTCTGGCTCGAAACTTTCTGAAGAGGAGCGCTGAAGCTATGGCCTGTATAGAAGCTCGCGGTCTCCGCAAATCGTTTGGAAAAACCGTCGCGCTCGATGGCATCAATCTGCGCGTGGAAGACGGCCGCATTCTCGGCATCATCGGCCCCAACGGCGCCGGCAAGACCACAGCGCTCAACGCGATTCTGGGGCTCACGCCATATCAGGGGGAGCTGAGAGTGCTTGGCCGCAATCCCTGGACCGAGCGCGATCAGCTCATGCGCGATGTCTGCTTCATTGCCGATGTCGCCGTGCTGCCGCGTTGGCTTCGCGTCTCCCAGGCGCTCGACTACGTTGCCGGCGTACATCCTCGGTTTGATCGCGCAAAAGCAGAGGCTTTTCTGGCGAAAACCACCATTGGACGCGACCGCAAGGTCAAGCAACTATCGAAAGGCATGGTGGCACAGCTGCATCTCGCTCTGGTGATGGCCATTGACGCGAAATTGCTTGTGCTGGACGAGCCAACGCTCGGCCTGGATCTTCTTTATCGCAAGCAATTTTATGATTCTTTGCTTAACGACTATTTTGATCGAAACCGCACCATTGTGGTGACCACCCACCAAGTGGAAGAGCTTCAGCACGTTCTCACCGATCTTATGTTTATGGATCGAGGCCGCATAGTGCTCGATTGCAGCATGGAAGAAATCGAATCGCGCTATGTGGAATTAACGGTGAATCCGGGGCAGGCAGCGGCGGCCCGCGCATTCAAACCGATCTACGAGCGAGAGGCGCTGGGGCGCAGCATTATGTTGTTTGATCGTGTTGATCGCCGGCAACTCGCCGCTCTGGGCGAGGCGCGCACTCCCAGCATCGCTGATTTATTTGTTGCCGTGGTAGGCAATCATTCCCTTGAGACGAAAGGAGCCGCTGTATGAGTGCTCAACCGAACGCCATAAACGGGTCTTCGCCCGGCTCGCAAGGCATCGCGTCGGGGGCCTTTTCCGCCACCCGGCCGTTCTTCTGGTCCCTGCGCCGCGAACTCTGGGAAAACCGCTTGATTTACCTTGTGCCGCTCGTCGCTGCCGCCGTCTTTCTTGTCGGCCACGTGCTCAACCTGATTTCTCTACGATACCGCATGCACGGCGTGTGGCCTCTGGATCCGGCGCAAAAGCACCACAATTCTGTTCCGTACGAATTGTCGGCGGCCCTCATCATGGGGACAGCCCTTATCGTTGGGATCTTTTACTCGCTCGACGCGCTCTATGGCGAACGCCGCGATCGCAGCATTCTCTTCTGGAAGTCGCTGCCGGTCTCCGATCTCACAACTGTGCTCTCCAAGCTGAGCATTCCGCTTGTGATTATCCCAGTGCTCTCATACGCCATTGCCATTGTTACCCAGTTCATCATGCTCCTGCTGGGCAGCATAGTGCTGCTGGGGAGCGGCGCGAGTATCGCGGCGCTGTGGACACAAGAACCGTTCTTCCGCGTATCGCTGGATCTCTTTTATCACATGCTTACTGTTCATGGTCTTTGGTACGCGCCACTTTATGGGTGGCTGTTTCTGGTTTCCGCCTGGGCCCCGCGCGCTCCATTGATATGGGCCGTTTTGCCGCCGTTCGTGATCTGCGGAGTGGAAAAGATTGCCTTCAATACTTCGCACTTTCTGGCCCTGCTGCAGGAGCGCCTCACGGGACCACCGGATCCCGAGATGACGATGTCCCGGAGCGCGGATTTCATGAGCACGCTTATTCCGCACCATTTCTTTGACCAACCAGGACTCTGGGCGGGTCTGGCCGTTGCTGCAGTATTCATCGCCGCAGCAATCCGGCTGCGGCGTTATCAGGGCCCGATCTGATTGAAAAAAAGTCAGCTCGCATAGTGGAACTTTTATGACTGAAACTTTGTCGGAACGTCTTACGCACACCACCCGCGGCAGAGTCATCATCGCGGCTGGTCTCTTGGCGCTCGCCGTGATGGTTGGCCTTGGAATTTTTGTCACTATAAAAAGCACTTCACGGCCTTCCGCCGATCGGAGACCCACCCGTCTTGTAGATGTCATCTCGCAGACGATCAATAGCAAGGGAATCGAAGCTGGCATTGCGCAATACCGCAGCCTGCGGGATCGCGGATTTCCAAGCTTGCCCGAAAACTTCTCAGATACCAACAAGCTGGGATATCAATTTCTGGGCAACGAAGAAAATCAGGCCGCTATTCAGATTTTTCAGCTGAATGTTGAGACGCATTCCAAGTCTTCCAACGCCTATGACAGCCTGGGAGAAGCTTATGCAGCCGCAGGCAATCAAGGGCTGGCGATTGAGAACTATCGCAAGGCGTTGGCGTTTAATTCCGAGAATACAAATTCAAAAGCCGCGTTGTTAAGACTCACGGGTCGGCCGGCAACGCCATACTCTCCTCTCCTGTGGGTTCATATCGCCGGTGGCGCCATTGGATTGCTCTCTGGTTTCCTGGCCCTTGGTCTGCGGAAAGGTTCGCGCCGGCATCGCCTGGCAGGAAGAGTATTTGCCGTGTCTATGATGTGCATGGCCGGAGCCGCGGCATGGCTTGCGGTGATGAAATCCCAGCCGTCCA
The DNA here is from genome assembly GCA_036496525.1 of Candidatus Angelobacter sp. Classification (GTDB taxonomy): domain Bacteria; phylum Acidobacteriota; class Terriglobia; order Terriglobales; family Acidobacteriaceae; genus Angelobacter. The sequence continues at coordinate 47,797 of DASXKZ010000169.1, read as the reverse complement.
ATGTTGTGGCAGGTGCTCTCACTCTTTACTTTGTGGCAACAGCTTGGGTCACCATCAGACGCCGCGCTGGAGAAACCAGTAAGTTTGATTGGGTGGCGTTGCTGGTTCCACTGGCCATCGGGGCTGTCATGGTGACAAACGGAATACAGGCACTCAACAGCACAACCGGCTCAAAATATGGCGTTCCCGCTGGAATGCACTTCTTCCTCGGCGCCATTGCCTTATCTGCGGCCACTGGGGACGTTCGTATGCTGCTGCGCGGCGGGGTCTTCGGCACACAACGTATCACGCGGCATCTCTGGCGGATGTGCTTTGGCCTGTGGATCGCCGCAGGCTCGGTGTTCCTGGCCCGGCAACAACTCTTTCCCGCGTTCTTGCGGAACACCGGCGCGCTCTATTTCCTGACTGCGTTGCCGCTCTTGATGATGATTTTCTGGCTGGTGCGAATCAGGCTTTCAAATTTGCGCAAGAAAAAACAGGTGCCGCCAAGCGGCGAGGGCTTGTCGATACAGGTCCAGCCGATCGGGTCACTTGTGATCGGCATGAATGGCGATAACCATAGCAGGATCTACGGAAAAGAAGTTGTAGATCGGCGCGCAATATAGACGGCCGATATTTCATCGTTCTTTAAGAAGGAGATACGAGCATGAGCACAGGTGTAATTACGCAAACGCTGGGAAAAACTTCACTGCGTTCCCTGACCACTACGGCAGGCCTCCTCTACCTCCTCACCATACTGACGGGAATATTTTCCGCCGGTTACGCCACCGGCAGGCTGGTGGTCAACGGCGATGCCGCGGCCACGGCGGCCAACATACTGGCACACCGGGGCTTGTTTCAGTTGGCTTTCGCAGTCTACCTCGTCGAGATGGCGTGCCAGATCGCCATCACGGCCCTCTTTTATGAATTGCTTAAGCCTGCGGGCAGAAGCGTCTCTTTGGTTGCCGCGTTCTTAGGCCTCGCGGGTTCAATCATCAAGACTTTTAGCCGCGTCTTTTTTATTGCACCTTTGTTTATCCTGGGAGGCGGACACTACTTGAGTGTTTTCAGTGCGGAACAGTTGCAGGCGCTGTCGCTCCTCTTTCTTAAGGTGAATGATCGTGGCGCCGGCATCGCTCTGGTATTTTTCGGATTCTATGCAATCCTGACGGGCTATCTCATTATCAAGTCCACCTTCCTGCCTCGGCTTCTGGGCGCGGTATCGCTGCTTGGAGGTTTGGGTTGGCTGACCTTCTTGTATCCGCCGCTCGGAGGCCGCCTGTTCCCCTTCCTTGCGATCTTCGCCATCCTCGGGGCGGCAGCGCTCATCGTCTGGCTGCTGGCGTTCGGAGTGAATGAACAACGATGGAGGGAACAGGCTCGCGCTGAAGCGGCGTCCATGTAGAGACGAAAGCTGCTACCGATCATGGCCCTTGTTACGGAGACGCACACAGTTCCAACAAGCAGATGAAGCAACGTCTCGGTGATAATGTCAGGAGATATTAAAGACAGGACAAAATGGCAATCTACGCCGTTGACGAGTCGCAACGCAAAGCCGCCAAAGTAGCGGGCATCTTGTACCTGTTCACGATTCTTACCGCGAACTTTGTGGAGTTCTATGTGCGCCGCAAGCTGCTTGTACCTGTTGACGCCCTCCGGACCGCCTCGAATATTGCGCAGCATGAACAGCTTTTTCGTCTCGGCATAACCACCGATCTGATTATGTTGGCCGCTAGCGTCATGCTGGTGGCGGCTCTTTACGTCGTCTTTAAGCCCGTCAGCAGAAGCCTGGCGCTCCTTGCGGTATTCTGGTGGCTGGTGGAATGCGCCATAGCCGCAACCACGGCTGGGATTGATTTCGCAGCAGTGCTCTCCCTAACCGGCTCCAATTCTTTGCCCGCATTGAATACGGACCAGTTGCAATCGATGGCGCGGTTGCTAATCGGCCTGGACGCAGGTGGAAATCGGGCCGCAGCCTTGTTTTTCGGACTGGGCTCGACTCTGTTTTGCTACCTGTGGTTCAAGTCGGGTTATATTCCTCGACCGTTGGCTGCCTTTGGGATACTTGCGTCGCTGGTGCCGACATTCATTCCTTTGTCCACCATTGTCTTCGCGTCCTTGGCCGATTTACCACTTCGGCGCGCTCGAACCGGAATCCCAATCGTTATCTTTGAAGCCATTCTGGGTTTCTGGCTTCTGGTCAAAGGAATCAACGCGCCTGCGTCATCCAGATCAGGCAGCTCGATTGAGCCATCGCCGTCAGCAACTTAAGAGCGCCTACAATATTTCGCACCTCTCGTTCGTCTACACCCATAGAGGAACGTTGTGGCGAGCCTGGATCACATGGCACTGGAACAGGACCAGCAAATCTCCGAAGTGGTGAAGCGGGAAGGTTCCCGGCTGCGCAACTTCATCCGCCGACGCGTGACCGATCCGGGCGACGTTGAGGACGTTCTGCAGGATGTTTTCTACAGGCTGGTGGAAGCCAATCGCCTGCTGATGCCGATTGACCACGTAACTGGCTGGTTGTTTCGCGTCGCGCGCAATCGCATCACTGACCTGTTTCGCAAGAAGCAGCCAGAGAACTTCAGTGATACAGCATTGCAGGATGACGAAGGCGAAGCGTTACAGATCGAAGATATGTTGCCCTCGCCCGACGCAGGCCCGGAAGCGCTCTACTTCCGCAATCTGCTTCTTGACGAGTTGGAGCTTGCGCTTGACGAACTGCCTGAAGGTCAGCGGGAAGTGTTCGTCGCGCACGAACTGGAAGGGCGCAGCTTTAAAGAGTTGGCAGACGAAACCGGCCTGAGTATGAATACGTTGCTTTCGCGCAAGCGTTATGCCGTTCTGCACCTGCGCGAACGATTGCAGAGTATTTATGACGAATTTACAAAGCCATAATTTTGAAAGCATGAGGTAATCAACATGACCAGGGGAAAGAGAAAATTATTCTGGATCGTTCCTGCGGCAATTGTAGGCATAGCGCTCTTTATCTTTATCGGCGGCGAAATTGTGATGCGCCTGTGGAACTGGCTGCTGCCCTCGCTCTTTGGCTGGCGTCAGCTTACCTTCTGGCAGGCCGTGGGAATTCTGGCGCTGTGCCGCATCCTTTTTGGCAGTCACGGTTTTCGTGGTTCTCGTTCCAGCGCCCGCCGTCGCATCCAGGAGCGCATTGAAGAACGATACGCAAGCATGACACCTGAAGAGCGAGAACGCTTCCGGCAAAGCTGGCGCGGACGTTGCGGCTTTGTCCCGCCCGCAGGCGAGAGCCAGGGCCAGTGAAGCGACAAAACACAACTGCGGATCGCTCGCGACTTTACGCTGATCGAACTTGATCCGCGTTTATCCGCGTCAATCCGCGGTAAGATTTTTGTTTGACTCTTACGCTTCCGCTTCTTTCTCCACCGTGACCTTGATCTTGCTCACAACATCACGATGCAGGCGGACCGGCACTTCAAACTCGCCCAGGCTCTTGATAGGCTCATTGAGTTGCAGCTTTCGCCGATCAATGTTGAAGCCCTTGCGCTCCAGCGCTTCCGCAATGTCAGAAGTTGTGACTGAGCCAAACAGGTGGTCTTTCTCGCCGACTTTACGCTGGAAGCTCAACGCGGTACCGTCCAGTTGTTGCGCCAGCGCATCGGCAGCGGTTTTTTCAACGGCTGACTTGCGCACGGCGGACTGCTTCATCTGCTCAATCACGGCGCGATTCGCCGCGGTGGCTTCAATGGCCAGCTTGTGCGGCAACAGGTAATTGCGGCCATATCCTTCGGCGACCTTTACCACTTCGCCACGATGGCCCAACTTGGGAACATCTTCTTTCAGTATGACTTCCATTTTCAGAATCTCCAGTTAGCAGGGACTAAAGCCCCAGTTCTTTTTCAGACTGCTGGCGGCACGACTAAAGTCATGCCCTGACACTTGTCTCGTGTCTCCAAACTTTTCGGAAGACGCCACACGCATTTCCAAAGATGAACCCCACCTTTGCTTTTCTCCGTGTCTCCGTGCCTCCGTGGTGAGTAGGCAGCCTACCGCGCGGCAAACGGCAGCAAAGCAATATTGCGCGCCCGCTTGATGGCCGAGGTCAGCCGGCGCTGGTGCGGCGTGCATACGCCGGTCAATCGCCGGGGAACGATCTTGCCTCGCTCCGCCACGAACTGACCGAGCAAACGCACGTCTTTGTAATTAATGTCGTCGATCTTTTCCACGCAGAACTTGCAGACTTTCTTGCGACGGAAAAATTTCCGCCCGCCGCCGCCTTCGCGTCCGCCGGGTCCACGGTCTGGCCGCGGACCATCCGGCCTTCCGCCCTGGGGGCGTGGCGATGGTGTTGATACTTCCTGATTTTCGTCAGCCATATTTCTCCTTCAAGCAGCGCGCTCCGCAGCGCGCAATTCTTTTTCTATGTCGAAATTCTGATCTTAATAACCGGTCACAAAATGCTGCCGGCCCTTTCTTCTTCCGTAGCGCGGTTAGCCAGCTAATCAGCAATGAGCAGCGAGTCAAAGCCAAGAGCTAATGGCAAGAGCCAAAAGCCGCCTTTAGGCTCCCACCGCCGGGCTCTCTGCCGCTTCCGCGGGCTGTGACCCTGCCGGCGGCCGTTTTACCTTGGCTTCACGCAGCTTGCGAACTTTGTCCAGACGCTGTTTTTCTTCGTCAGTGCGCACGGTAATGAATTTGATCACCGGCTCAGAGACGCGCAGGCGGCGCTCCAGTTCATGGATGGCCTTGCCATCAGCCTGCAATACGAACAGCACATACTGGCCGTCAGAGAATTTCTTCACGTCATAGGCCAAGCGGCGCTTTCCCATCTTTTCTGTGTTCTGTATCGTTGCCCCGGCCGTGGTGGCATGGCCTTGCAGCGTTGCGATCAGCTTGTCCATGTCTTCTTCCAACAGGTCAGGCCGTACGATAAACATCACTTCATAGCTTCGTTGCATGTGGTCTCCAAACTTTTCAATTCTTCAGTGCTTCGGTACTGAGTATTTGGTATTTAGCTGCAAGGCGCAGCTGTTTTCGCTTTTCCCCTGTTGCTTGTATCTTCGAAACAAAGCCAAATACCAATTACCAACTACTAAGTACTTCCTTCTTCTTCCTGCTTGTTCTTTTTGTTAAACCTGTTCATAGCGATCAGAATACTTTCATTCACAATCACATTCACCGCCTGCGCAGCCAGGTCCAGTGCTTCATCCACTGCCACCATCTGCGACTTGCGAAAAGGCGCGAGTATATATTTCGCTCCGCCTTTTTTCGGATCGTCTGGCGCTACGCCAATCCTGATCCGCCCAAGCTCTTCAGTCTGCAGCGCGTTAATGATCGACTGCATTCCGTTGTGTCCAGCTGACGATCCCCGCGCCCTGACCCTGATCATTCCCAGCGGCAGGTCAAGCTCGTCATAAATCACCACCAGGTCCCGCTGCGGCTCAACTTCATATTTCCTGGCCAGCTCCAACACCGACATGCCGCTCAGGTTCATGTAAGTTTCCGGCTTGGCCAGCAGGACCTCTTCGTTTCCGATTCTGGTCCTGCCTGTAAGCGCCTTGCAGTGCCGGTTATCGATCATTACTCCGCACTGCTCGGCTATCCGGTCAACGGCAAGAAAGCCAATATTGTGGGGCGTGAACTGGTATTCGATACCAGGATTTCCCAACCCAACGATCAGCTTCACCGCGGCTACTTCTTCTCTTTGCCGGCAGGAGCTTTTTCAGCTTCAGCGCCCTCTTCCGTCTCCTGCTTGCCCTTCTTAATGACTTCAGGCTCAGCCGGGCCCGCAGCCGCGTCTGCCGCTGCCGCATCAGGAGTCGCCGCAACTTCTTCTTTCACTGCCGTTACGTGCGCCACGCCCTGGTCTTCAGGCGTAATAAACTTCAGCTTGCCGCCGTGCGGCAGGTCTTTCACGCGCAGCACCACGCCAAATTCCAGCGCTGAGACGTCAGCATCAATGTGGCTCGGGATATCGCCCGGCAAGCACTCAATTTCAACTTCGCGGATGATCTGATCCATGATGCCGCCCTGCTGCTTCACGCCAATGGCTTCACCCACAAGATGGATCGGCACCATTACGCGCATCTTTTCGTCCATGGCAATGCGCTTGAGATCGATGTGCAGAATGCTGCCGCGAATTGGCTCATACTGCCAGTCCACGATCATCGCTTTGGTCTTCTCGCCGCCCACCTGGAGGTCAAAAATCGTGTTGTGGCCGGACGCAGAGGCCAGGATCCGCGAAATCACTTTGGGATCAAGGCTTACCGCAACGGTATCTTTCTTGGCGCCGTAAACCACGGCCGGCACGCGGCCGCTTACGCGCAAACGCCGCGCTTCATTTTTGCCGCGCGAACTGTCCGGTCTGGGTTGGGCTTCAACAACTTCTACCTGTGCACTCATTTGTCTCTTCCTTCTTCTCCGCTTCCCTCAGCCGCTCATGCAAACAGCGAACTGACGGAAGTCTCTTCATGTATGGATTGGATTGCGCGGCCAAGGAGGCCGGCAATCGACAGAACTTTGATCTTGGGCTCGGATTTTGCCGCGCCCGTGAGCGGAATGGTGTTTGTTACCACCACCTGCTCCAATTGCGACTTCGATATGCGTTCAATCGCCGGCCCTGAAAGCACCGGGTGCGACGCGCAGGCAAACACCTTTGAAGCTCCTGCGCCAATCAGCGCGTCCGCGGTCTTTACCAACGTTCCCGCCGTATCAATAATGTCATCGATAATCAAGCAGGTCCGGCCGCGCACATCGCCGATCACGTGCATTACCTCTGCCACGTTCATGTCCGTGCGGCGTTTGTCGACAATGGCTAGCGCAGCGTCAACTTTTTTGGCGAAGAAGCGCGCGCGCTCCACGCCGCCTGCGTCCGGCGAGACCACGGTCAGGTTCGGCAACTGCATTTTCTTGAAGTAGTCCACCAGAACCGGTGAAGCGAACAGGTGGTCCACTGGAATATTGAAGAAGCCCTGAATCTGCGGCGCGTGCAAATCAACCACCAGAGCACGATGCGCGCCCGCCGTTGTGAGCAAATCGGCAATCAGCTTGGACGACACGGGAACGCGCGGCTTGTCCTTGCGGTCTTGGCGCGCGTAACCGTAATACGGAATCACTGTGGTGATGCGCCGTGCCGAGGCGCGCTTGAGCGCATCCACCAGCAACAGCAGTTCGAGCAAGTGCTCATCCACCGGGAAGCACGTAGGCTGCACCACGAACACGTCAGCCCCGCGTACGTTTTCCATGATCTGGATGTAGACCTCGCCATCAGAAAAACGTGTGACCGTGGCTTTGCCGCGTTCCATGCCAAGGAAATGGCAGATCTCGTCGGTCAAGGCCTCATTCGCAGTGCCGCAGAAGATTTTGAACTTATCGTCTGTGCGTCCGCGTTGAGGTTTTTGCTCCTTCGGCTGCATTTCCTGCTTTTTCTCCGCTTTTTCCGTTGCTGTCGCTATCGTCGCCATGTTTTTCACTCCGTATGAGCTGGTTTGCTACATCGGATCTCTTTACTCCAAGGGCTCCGCCGCAAAGCGGCTTTGCCCTCGCCTCAGGTTCGCGCTACCAGGCGCTCACCATTCGGCTCACCCTTTCCACGATTGAAACTCCAACGTCGTGCTTCTTCCCTTCAAGAATTTCCGATCACCGGATCACCCGATGTCCCGATCACCCGATTAATCTGGCTGGGCCGCTAGGATTCGAACTTGAGCCGCTTAGCAGGCGTCCGAGCCTGCTGGCGAAATCCTGAGCGAAGTCGAAGGACCCCGCCGCCGCACCCACATCCAAACTGCTCAAAGCCTAAACTTGGCTGGGCCGCTAGGATTCGAACCTAGACAAAGTGCTCCAAAGGCACTTGACCTACCATTAGTCGACGGCCCAAAACTTCCATCCTCAACGAAATCCTGGGTGCCCATCCTTTGCGGCCCGCCATTCTCTTCATACCTAGCGAACTTCAAATGGCCGCAAAGGGTGGGAAATCCGATCACGGCGATCAACGGATCACCCGATCTCAGCCCACTGCCGGATACTCTCAGCCGGAGAGTACCCCACCCCCTGGTACTCGACTAGGAAAACAAAGGACTTAAATGGATCAATCCCACAAAAACCCTGCTCAATCATCGCCAGATCGCGTCGAATCGACCCCGAAACCACCGATGTCGGCGATCTCGGCGATTTTTTCGGATCACCCGATCTTTGTCACCCGCTCGCCCGCTCCAAACATCTCTGCCCAGTACCGCTCTCGGGGCAAAGTTACCGTAGCTTGCGCTGGAATATCGTTTGCTTCCAGCTTCTTCACTGCCTGATTCGCTGATTCCTGATCGGCAAAAAGACCAAACACCGCGGAACCTGACCCTGAAAGCGACACGTACTTCGCCCCTGATCGTTCAAGCGCACGTTTGACCTCGCGTATTGCGGGATACTTAGGGAAAACGACACTTTCAAAATCGTTTTCAATCCCGGTACGGACAAGGTCGAGAAGCAGTGCCTCGGCCCGGTCCCGGCCTCTGCCTGGGACACCGGTTGCGGTAAAACTCCCGTTCAGCCACTCATAAACCGTGCGACTGAACATATTTATTCTATCCAAGCTCTCTTTGTCCGTCAATTTCACATCGCTCAACTTCCGGTCAGCCAATATGGCGGCGCATCTCTTGTCCCAGTCGGCAAACGCCGCAGGTGTCGATACGCCAACGTCCGGCGTGGCGATCACGCAATGGTAGCTGGGCAGGTCTTCCAGCGGATAGACCTGTTCCCCGCGGCCTGTCCCCAGCACCGTGCCGCCCACCAGAAACAGCGGCAGGTCAGAGCCGACCTCCGACGCAATGCGCAGCCGCTCTTCCGGAGCCAGCGGCTGTTTCAACTCTTTTTCCAGCGCCAGTATCGTAGCCACCGCATTGGAGGATGCCGCTCCCAGCCCGCCCTGCACAGGTAGCCGCTTTTCAATCGATATCCGGACCTTGCTGCGCACTTTCAGCGACCGCAATATCCTGTCCGCCACGCGCCAGCACGTGTTGCTCTCGTCGTCCGGCACGCGCGAATCTTTGCACACTACCTCAATGCCGAGACCTTTGCTCACGTCCACCCGCACCTGGTCGCTCAGCGCGACAGTCTGGTAAATGGTGCGCAGCTCGTGAAATCCATCTTCACGCAGCGGCCCAATCTTCAAGCCGAGATTGATTTTGGCAAAGGATCGGACAGAGGTGGCCATAACCTTGGTGGAATCATAAACGACAAAGGGCGAGATTTGGTAATTGAGTAAATTAGTAATTTCGTAATTGACGGTCTTGAACCACACCATTTCCAGTCACTGGAGACTCGATTACGTGTGTGGAAACCTAACCCATTGGATCATGCGGCGATTCCGGTAGGCTGCAGGCTCTGAAGCTCTCCATGCCGGAGCCCCCGCAGGGGGCGGAAGCGCGCGCCTTTAGCGCGCCTAGCCCAGTCCGAGGCGAGCGAATGCGAAGCCGTAGGGCTGGGTAAGCAAAGAAAAGACTCCTTCCTTACGCCGTAGGCCTCGCGCGCAGCGCCAGCGGAGCGCGATTGAATCGCGGGAATCACCATCATCGCGCGTGATCGCTGATGCATTGCCCAGAAGCAAAAAGGCTGGACTGATTACTGGCTTGCGCAAAACGCAGCGGAAAGCAGTCCAGCCAAAAGCCGCTATGCAGACTTGCGGGTCGTGCAGGCATGGAAGTTGATGATCTTGCCGCGCAGCTCTTCAGGCGTCCACTGTTTTTTAGGCGACTGAAAATTTGCAGGAACGTAAAATTCAATCAATTTCGCCATCACATCCTCCTTGCCGGCAACCCACGCCGCCACGCAGCGTTCTTCAGGAGCCACCGCAAAAATTTAAATCTATACAAGCTCATGTCAGCCTGTTCGCTTACTGCGTCTCTTGTTCTAGCAAGCTGACTGCTGCCAACAAGAACACTGAAGCAAAGGCAGAGTTGTTGCCGCAAACGCAGCAAAAAGACTCAAGTTTCATTAAGGAACGTATGGTTGGAGCGAAAATAAAATGCATCTCTCGTCACTCTTAAGGCGGACTGGAAAGATTGCATGGGCCGATGGTTCTGGCAAACAACTCGATATCCATTTGTCGATCTTGTAGCCAAGAGCTGACGCGGACGTGTAGACTCATCCCGAAATTTCGACACAGGAAGAACCTTCTTCAAAGGGACCAAGTATCGCAATTCGGGGGTGGAGCGTTCCTGCTGACACCCCTCCAAAATCTCTCTATGAGATGAGAAAGGAAAAGTAAATGAAAATCGCCGCTTTAATTGCTCGAATTCTACTCGGCCTGATTTTCTTTGTGTTTGGGCTGAACGGTTTCCTGCATTTCATCCCAATGGGGCCTATGCCTGCGGGGCTTGCAGGCCAGTACATCACTGTAATGATGCAATCGCACTACTTCTACTTTGTTGCTGCCTTTCAGGTTGCCGGCGGCGCGCTGCTGTTGATTGGCAGATACATTCCGCTCGCGCTTACTCTTCTCGGCCCGGTTATCGTGAATATCCTTTTGTATCACCTGCTGATGGATCTGAAGGGCATACCCATGGCAATCGTCGTCACAATCCTGTGGGGAATTGTGTTTTATCGCAACCGGCAATATTTTTCCGGATTGTTTACCCAGCGCACGGCATAGCTGGTTCAGGTCTAATACCTGAACAAATATGACAGCTTGATAAAAATCTGCCGACCGTCATTGATGAAGTTATTGCGCGTACGCAGCAGGCCGTCGGGCGATTGTCCTAACGGGCAGGTCAGGCCGGCACACGTGCCTAGGAGTCGCGGATCAAGGTTTTGCAGATTACTGTTGTAGCCGGCGTAGATCGCCGTTCCCGGCGTCAGCATGTAGGTGAAAAGAACGTCTCCATTAAAGTTCTTGGCATTTGCCAGCGTTGTAAACCCGGGATTGGCAATTGTGGTGTCGTACTCGCCGATCAGGCGCAGTGAGAACTCTTTGGTGAATTGATAGTTCCACTTGGACCGCATGATGTGGTTGTTGAAGATATTCAGGTTTGTGTTCTGGTCCAGCAGCCGCGTCATCAGGTAAGTATTTTCAATCGTAAGCCCTTTTGTGGGCCGGACCGTGGCGCGCAAAGTCGCGGTGTTCTGGTAGCCCAGCACCGGTGGGCCTGTGCGTGGGACAAAGTTTGTCGCGGTACCCCAGTCCATCTCCATGGCGAGGTTGAGCCATTTGAAATATTGCGTGTCAATCTCTGATCCGCCTACAACGTGCGTGTAATCGCGGTTCATTGCCAAGGTAGAAAAATCCTGCGGACGCAGGCGCTCATGCTCCAACACCCCAAATATTGCGAAAGCGCTATTGCGAGGAAAGTTCCATGTGTAATTTGGATTGAGCGTGTAGTTCAAGCGCGTGCCGTTATGGTCCCACATGCTTAGCTGGAACAGATTGATTGAATGCGCAACCAGAAATTTTCCTTCAGGATGAAAACGTCGTGAAATGAAATTGCTGAATCGCCGGTAGTCCGTGCGGTTGATGAAGCCTGTTTCAGAATCAAAACCCGCGGAAATATCCTGGTACATGGTGTTAAATTCCAGTGCGCGCGAACTGCGCTCCAGATAAACCTGATACGCCGGACCGGATTCATGCGAGCCATCCTGAAACTTGGTCTCGCTGGTCACGGCCTGGGCATTCATCTGCCAATTCTGGTTGATCTTGAACTGGGCATCCACGCCACCCACGCGGTTGAATCCCACCTCACACAGCACGCTCGAGCAGAATGTGTTTGGCTCCGTGTGCAACTCGCGGTCTGTGTAGATGAAGCCAATGCTATTGTTCTTTCCCACTTCGCGATTCACGCGCAGGATGCCGAAATAAGCGCTCTGTCCTGAAAGCGGGTCAGTATTGATAACGCTTCTGCCGGGCGAGCGATCATCGGCCAGCATGGCCCCAATGGCCCACGGGCCCTGCTTGCCGGTAAGGCGTATGCCATACAGTGGATCGACAATGCGCCTTGTGAAGACAAGTTGCAGCGGCGTCTGAAAGTAGTTGGAATTTTCCTGGAAGAATGGGCGCTTTTCTGGAAAGAAAACTTCAAAGCGCTGGTTTACCGTAACTTGGGGATCGTCAGATTCAATTTGGCCGAAATCAGGATTGATGGTGGCGTCCAGCACCATGCTGTCTTTGATCACCACTTTGGAGTCGAGACCCGCTTTAGGTTCCACATGCTTGCCGGTAAAGCGATCACCCGCAGGATCGCGCTCATCAAGCGCCCGGAATGCTCCCACTGAAGTGTATGGAATGAACTGGATATTGTGACTGGGTGAAATCTCCTGCAGCCCGTCGATTGTTCCTTCCTTGGTAAGCATGCCCTGGATACGGTTGCTATTGGGCGGAAAAAATGAATGCTCTGAGCTGCGCGGGATCACGCGTATCAGGATCACGCCCCAACTGTTGGAAGCCTGTCGCCTGAAGCGCAGTGACTTGAACGGGATCTCAATCATCACCATGTAGCCGTTGCTGGTGAGTTTGCTGGTGGTATGCCAGACGGTGTCAAAGGAATTATCGGGCCCGCCGCTTTCGGCAAACAGTCCGTCTTGCTGAATGCCGTAAGGGTTGGAATAGAAAAAGTAGGCGTGGCGCTGGTCGTGGAAGGTGTCCAGCCAGAGGCCGACCTGATCGTCATCGTCAATGAGTTCGCGGCGAAGCATGCGCGCGCGGATCTTCTTTGGCTCTTTATCAAAGCAAAGGAACACGGCATAAAAATTCTTACCGGTATAGCCCAGGTAAGCTTCAGTGGGCTGGCTTACCGGAGCGCCGTCACGCGGCTCTTGTTGAGTAAACTTATCGATCTTCAGCATCTTCCGCGCCAGGTCGCTGGCCGGCTCCATGCCTTCAAAATCGCCAAGCTTGGGAGCTGCCGCCAGGCGCGGGATGGTGAGAGAGCTGATCTCAGCTTTCAGATTCGGAGCGGGTAGACTTGGACCTTTATGTTGCGCAGACATTTTCGGGACACACAAGAACGATGCCGCCAGGACAATTGCCACTGTCCTGGTGAAGTACTTGAAATGCCGCCGCTTTACCACGTTAATGTGTACCTGGGATTCGCCTAGAAGGTTCCGAATCTTAGACTCGAATTGATAAGAAAGGTTAACCTGCCAGACTCCTCCACATCCAGCACGCGGTCCTCGATTTTCGCACCTTGGTCACTTCGGCTGGTGCTGGCTGATTCTGATTTGTTCCGCGTTCAGGATTTTGTCTGTTTGCTGGTTTTTTTTGCCGATCACGTGTCATCAGTGTTGATCAGTGGTGAGATTTTTTTGATCTTTGTAGATCAGAACAATTCCGGCTGGCGGCCATACTTGATGCCAAAGTGATCGTAAGCCATGCGCGTAGCCACGCGGCCACGAGGAGTGCGATCAAGAAATCCTATCTGAATCAGGAACGGCTCATAGATTTCTTCCAGCGCGTCCTGTTCTTCCGCCAGCGCCGCAGCAAGCGTACTCAAGCCCACAGGGCCACCATTGTATTTCTGAATGATGGTCAACAGCAGACGCCGGTCAACTTCGTCAAAGCCGTGCTTGTCCACTTCCAGCATTTCCAGCGCGGCTTGGGCCGTAGTCTTATCAATGCGGCCTTGTCCGCGGACTTGAGCAAAGTCGCGTACGCGTCGCAACAACCGGTTGGCAATGCGCGGAGTTCCGCGCGCGCGGCCGGCAAGCTCTGCGGCGCCTTCGGAATCGATTGATACGCCAAGAATTTCCGCGGAGCGCTCCACAATGTATTTCAGCTCTTCATCGGTATAAAACTCCAACCGCAACAAAATGCCAAAGCGCGACCGCAGCGGAGATGACAACATGCCGGCGCGCGTAGTAGCGGCCACAAAAGTAAACGGACTCACGTCAATGGTGTGTGTCCGCGCGGAAGGCCCCTGGCCGATAATAATATCTAGCTTGTAATCTTCCAGCGCCGAATAAAGAATTTCCTCCAGCGCAGGCTGCAAGCGGTGGACTTCATCCAGAAATAGGACTTGCTTATCACGCAGGTTGGTCAGGATAGCCGTCAGATCACCCTTGATCTGGATGGCCGGCCCGGCGCTTTGCTGATACGCCACACCCATTTCATTGGCGATGATCGTCGCCAGCGTGGTCTTGCCCAGCCCCGGCGGACCGTATAAGAGCACGTGATCCAGCGCTTCACCGCGTGACTTGGCCGCTTCCACTGCGACAGCAAGGTTCTCTTTTACCTTTTTCTGGCCGATGAATTCGCGCAGGTAGCGCGGACGCAGCTTGAGTTCATACGATGCATCGTCTTCCGCCTGCACAGCGGAGACCAGGCGGTCTTTGTCTTTGTCAATCGGTTTGTGCTCTGAAGCGGACACTATCGGCGATGGTAAAGCGAATTGCAAAAAAAAACCAGAAGCAGATTTGGGGTTAAGGAAATTCAACCTAAAAATGACGCATTTACTGCGCGATCATCGGCAAAAAGCAGGCCCCCGCATTTTAGTGAAATTTTATTCGGCGCGAGTTTTATTGAGACCACCTGCTGGATGGGGGCCAGCATCAACTAACAGCAAGTTCCCCCAGGAGATTCATCATGAAAGTTCTTTCCTTCGTCATTGGCGGAGCTCTGATTTCCGCTGCCACATTAGCAGTCGCGCAAACCACAGAAACTCCGCGCATCTTTACCGGGAGCAACAGCACCCAGACTGTACAGGTACAGCAGCAGGGAACAGGAATGGCCATCAAAGGAGTAACGGGCTCAAATGCTCCCGCCATCCTTGGCCAAGCCACAAACACAAACGGCGTGACCTATGGTTTGTGGGGAGTGGTATCAAGCAGCCAGGGAACGGGAGTTCGCGGCGAATCGAATGCCACAACTGGAGGCGCAGGCGTAGTTGGCATTTCTCACGGATCGCCGGATAGTACGGGCGGAGGTAGTGGCGTCTTTGGCCTGGCCATGGATTCTCACGGCGTGGGCATACACGGAAAGGCCGCAAGCGCGGATGGCAGCATCGGGGTGCTGGGTGAAGCCGACCCTCTTGATAACATTCCCATTGCAGTCATGGGTCACATTACCGCCAGCTGTTGCGGCATAGCTGGCTTATTTGAAAATGATGTTAACACCGGTAATGGTGGCTCAGGAAATGAGAGCATTATCGTTGGACAAACAGCAGACACCAACAATCCCGGCACCCAGAAAACCGTTTTTAATCTGACAACCAACGGCAATCTATCCATTAGTGGACAATTTACTTCGGGCGGCGCGGACTTTGCGGAGTCAGTCGCTGTCAAGGGAGTGCAATCCAGTTATACCGCAGGCGATGTGCTGGTTATTGACGATACTTCCCAACGCCGCCTCGCGCACACTACACAACCATATTCGACGCTCGTGGCCGGAATTTACTCCACTCAACCGGGCATGGTGGCCGGGGTCAGTCTTGGTAAAGTGCCTGGGGCCCATATTCCTCTTGCCGTGGTTGGCATTGTTCCATGCAAGGTAACTGCCGTGAATGGTCCTATCAAGGCCGGAGACCTGCTCGTGACTTCAGCTAAACCCGGGTATGCAATGAAAGGAACGGATCCCAGCCGCATAACAGGCGCGATTCTGGGCAAAGCACTACAACCATTACCTAACGGCGAGGGTGTTATCGAGGTTCTAGTAACGCTACAGTAGCTATGCTTGCGCAATAGCCGCGGCTCCGATGAGGATCATCAGCAAAGAAAAGGCCCGGGATGGCGGCCCGGGTCCTTATCGACGAAGTTACGCGAACATCGAGGCGATTATTGTGCCGAGCATGAAGGCGCTGGGAAAGTGGTCAGAGCTTGCACGCCTGCCCCAGCCTGTCCGGTTGAAAATGGACGCCCCGGTACAGGTCGCATCGTGCCATCGTCACCGATCATCCATCCGTCCACTCTTGCCCCGGTGAAAAGCGAGGCGTAGACAAACTTCCCACTTCGAGTGGTGGCAATGGATCCCACGAAGTCGTCGGCGGCAAACGGCGAGCCCGCGACAGGCTGCAGCGAGCCGTCCTGTCCCACAGCCAGCGACGAAACAGTGTCGTTAAAAACATTGCTGGTCAGCAGGTCCTGATTGCTCGGAGTAAGAGTGAGCGCATTGGCGGTGCTGGTGCCCCCACTTGGGAATGGCGAGCCGGCCACCGGCGTCAGGCTGCCATCGGCCGCCATATCAAAAGCATCGATCAGGTTTGACCCTGCGCTGGCGACGAATGCGCGATTGTTGGCGCAAGTGGCATCAACCGCCGCGGCGGGTCCATTGGTAAGAAATGGCGAGCCAAAGACCGGCGTAAGAGATCCGCTCGAATCAATTGCGTACACACCTACGGCATCTATCGACTTCAGGCCGACCAGAAGGAACTTTCCGTTGGCAGTAACTTTCAGGCCTTCAGGAAACGCGCCGCTATCCAAGGGCGAGCCTGCGGCTTCTGTGATCGCGCCGTTGGCTGCGATGTTAAAAGTGCGGATAAACGTTGAACTTTCGTCAACCTCAAACAGAAAGTGTCCGCCAGGACTCGCGGTCAGTGAGAGCGTATTACCGGAATTTGCCGCCGTGACGGTAAAAGGAGAGCCCGGGACAGCACTGAGGTTTCCCGTCCTGGGGTCGATGGCGAAAGCGCCGATAGTGCCGCTGCCTGCGTTGGCTGCGTAGAGAAAGCTTTTTGTGCCAAGAGTCGCGGTTGTAATGGTTTCAGGGCCAACGTCGCGGGCTCCGCCATCTCCACCTGTAAGAAAGGGCGATCCGGGAATCAGCGTGAGCGCTCCGTTGCTTGGGCTTACCTTGAAGGCGGAAACGGTGTTGGGAGAAAAATTATCGTTGGCATAAACAAAGTTGTTTTGCGCAAATGCCGTGATGGCAAACAACAGAACAGGAAAAACGAAATAAGCTTTCTTCATGAGTACACATACCCTATGGTTTGGATTCCAGGGGAGAGTCACTGGATATAGGTGCATGCCGAATGCCAAATCCAGCAGAGACACTCTTTGAGCGGCGCGGCCTGGAAATGGGAATCCTGAGTAGCTCAGTGCCACAAGTGGGAAGGCTGGGCGAGCGGTTGCTAACGGTGGGTTAAGGTGCGAGTCCAAAAGACCGTGATGAAGCTAAGCAGTCACAGGCTGGCGATCATATTTCTCTCAACGTTGATGCTCGCGGGAAGCACGCACAGTTACGGCATCGACAAGACGCGCTACCGCGAACTTTTTCAAAAGCTCGGTGAAGCGGCCAAACAGAAGAACTGGCAGGCCGCGCGGGATGTGTTGACTGAAATCGGACGCGAGCTGCCTGCGCCAACGCCGCGCTATATGCTGAGCGTGGCGACCATTGAAGCGCGGCTGGGCCACAAGGACGAAGCGCTCAAGTGGATTGAAAAGTATGTTGCCACGGGCCTTAGCTTTGATCCTTCCAGGGGTGAAGACCTCAAGGCGCTCATGGCTGCTGGGACCGGAGAGAACGTGGCCGGGCTGATGAAAGAACACAGCTTGCCGGTAACAAACGCCGAGTTTGTCTGCGAACTGCCGCAAGCGGACACAATGCCCGAGGACATTGCTTATCTAAAAGGCCCAGGCTCGAAATCCGCGAGCAGCTTTTACGTCTCCAGCATCCAGCACCATACGGTCTATCGAATCACACTTCCCAAGGCTGGCAGCAGGCAATGCTCGATGGAAGAATTGCCATTGCCGCCTGACGCCAAACGCTGGCCAACGCTGGCCATCTCTGCCGATCCAAAGCGGAAAGCCCTGTGGGTGACTGCTTCCGCCATGCCCGGATTCAGCGGCATTCCTAAAGAAGATCAAGGCAAAGCCCTGCTAATGGAGATCGATCCCGTTAGCGGCAAAGTGCTGCATCGCTTTGATCCCGGAACCACGGGCCCCGCGGTGCTGGGCGACATGTGCGTCACGGACGATGGCACGGTCTATGTGACGGACAGCATTGGCGGCGGTGTGTATCGCCTGCATGGAGATTTGCAGACAGCGAAGCTGGAAAAAATTGCCGACGGACTTTTTTCACCGCAGACACCGGTTTTGTCGCGGGACGGCAAGCGGCTTTTTGTGGCTGATTACACCATGGGCATTGCCGTAATCGATCTGGCAGCTGCTGGCGCACCTCCCAATTCATCCGCAAAGCTCCAATACCTGCCGCATCCGGACAACGTCGCAGTGGTGGGATTAGACGGCCTATATCGCAACGGAGATTCGCTCATCGGAATTCAGAACGGCACAGAGCCTGAGCGAATCCTGCGGCTGCTGATGAACCAGACGGAAACAGAAATCACAGGCGCTCAAGTAATCCACCAGATTGCGCAACTTGATCCCACACACGCTGTGGAAGTGGATGGATGGTTTTATGCGACTGCCAATGTGGGTTGGAGCAAGGTGGATGACAACACAGGCCAGCTCAAGCCGGAAGAAAAATTTACGCCGCCGGTGTTGCTAAAGTTCCGGCAGGCAGCTCCATTCCATTCGAAACAGCCAACCAGATGAACTCCCAGCTAGTCTTTCTTGGCGGAGACACTTAAATCCTCAAAGCGTTTGGCATCGTTCTTGAGTGATTCCGCCTCAGGCGAGTTGGGCGCGAGAACAAGGTACTCACGAATTTCGCGGGCCGCACCGGCGTAATCCTGCCGGCCGGAATAGAGATAGCTCAACAACAGGCAGACGTCAGGATGATTGTGTTGTGTGTCGAGAGACTTGAACTTTTTGGCGCTCTCTTCCGCAGGCGTAAATTTCTGCAAATTATAATTGGCGGCGGCGTTCAGAAAATACGCCGTGGGATAGGCAGCGGAGTTGAGCTTGATGACCTGGTCGGTGAAGCGGACGGCATCACCCCATTTCTTTTCCTGCGCGGCGATGAGCGCCAGGCCATAGTTCGGATTCACAAACTGGGGATCAGCTGCAACGGCTTGCGCATAGTCGTTCCGTGCCCCCTCAAAATTATTGCTTTCGCGATGCATATCCCCAAGCAGCGTCCACGCGGCGGCGAACTGGGGATAGATTCTTACTGCTTTATTCAGCTCCTTTTCCGCTTCCGCCGGCTTTTGTGCCTGGAGTTTTTGCGCCTTTTCATAGGCGTGCATGGCATCTTTGGGCGCGGCCATACTGGTCACGCTAATGGTGGTTCCTGGGGCATTTCCAATGCGCGTAAGAAAGATTGTGCCAACTTCATATTGCCATGTGTCTCCGCCGGGTACTCTTAGCATCACTACGCTCGATTGGTACCCTGCCAGCACCGCCCGCAGCTCGCAGCCGTTGAGATCATTCAGGCGGGCGCCAGTGATTCCGGAGCGCGGTTGCGCATTGGGAGATGTGCGGCTATCGTCTTCGCTAGCATCCTGGAACGTAAGGTTCATGCCCAACTGAAACTCAAACTGCCCTTTTGTGTCGGCATAACCTTCACGCCGGACCGTTCCATTGCAAATGCGCTCAATGGGGACCGGCTCAGGCAGCGCTCCTCCGCCTTTTAATATGACTTTGCCGGAAACAAAGATCGGCTTGGAACTCAGATCGGGCGTGCCCGGCATACGAGTGGAGGGCGCGTTGCTGCGGGAGGGCGTGCCTGCCGAACTTGAGGAACCGGGGCCACGTTGTGCACCCGCGGATATAGCCCCTACAGCAACCAACGTCATGCAGATGACAAACTTGCGGAAGCTAAGTCCCATACAGCCTCCCATCAAAGCCGCAAGACTTTCATGCGGAAGATGAACCAGGAATCAATCCGACAATTGAAATGGTACGCCTTTTGAGTTTCGATAGGGTGAAAATTTGACTAAAACGGTCGCATGGGAAAATTTTCGGGAACCTTCTTCGCTCCCAGGAAGTATTTGTTTCTGATCGCTAACACGGCGCGGAGAGCTCAAGTCCAACGGAAGGCGGCTGGAGGTGTATTCAAAATGCAATCCTTATTGAACGATCTTCGTTACGGCGCGAGAATCCTGGCGCGTAACCCCGGTTTTGCGATTGCAGCAGTCATCTGCCTGGCGCTGGGAATCGGCGCGACAACAGCCATTTTCAGCGTGGTGAATGCAGTATTGCTGCGTCCGCTGCCCTATGTTCAACCGCAACGGCTGGTCAAAGTTTATTCCGAGTTCGGTAACTTTCCCGGCGGCGGACTGAAGAAGTTCTGGGTCTCTCCACCCGAATATATCGACCTGAAGCGCGAGACAAAATCATGGGAATCGCTGGATGGCTGGGTCAATGGAGGCGCCAACATTGCCGGACAGTCGCAGCCCGTGCGCGTTACGGCTTCCTTTGTTACCGGCGGCTTGCTGCAATCGCTGGGAGCAGCGCCGATTATGGGCAGGATCATTACGCCGGAAGATGATGATCCCAAGTCCAATGCTGTTGTGGATATTTCTTATGGAATCTGGCGGCGCGTTTTTGGAGGACGGCAGGACATCATCGGCAAAGATGTAGAGTTGAATGGCAGGAAAGCCGTGATTATCGGCGTGATGCCAAGAGGCTTTACTTTCCCGCCCGGTGAAGTCGATCCTCCAGAGGTTTGGACTGCGTTGCAGCTAGGCCCGCCAAATCAAAACCAACGCGGCTCGCACTTCTTATACCTGTTGGGCAGGCTGAAGCCGAACGTCACCTTGCAGCAAGCGCAAGGAGAGTTTGAATCGCTGGTGAAGTATTGGGGTGAAACCGGTTCAACCAAAGTACACCACTTCGATCCTGCCAACGTTCCTACGAACCACACTCTGGTCAGCTATCCACTGCAGTCAGAAGTTGTGAGCAATGTGCGGCCCGCGTTGCTGATGCTGATGGGCGCTGTGTGTTTTGTGCTGCTGATTGCCTGCGTCAACGTGGCCAACCTACTGCTGGCGCGCGCGGAATCCAGGCAGCGTGAGATTGCTGTTCGTACTGCCATTGGCGCATCATCGTGGCGGTTGTTGAGGCAATTCATCGCGGAAGGCATTCTGCTTTCTCTCACAGGGGCCGTACTTGGCTTGGGCGTGGCTTTTGCCGGCCTATATGCGATCAAGGCGACCAATGCGGGCAGCATTCCTCGCGCCAGTGAAATTGGAATTGATGGCACGGTGCTACTGGTGGCGCTGCTGGTTTCCATCTTTACCGGCGTGATCTTTGGCCTGGCTCCGATGTTGCATCTGGCGGTTAAGAATGTTCAAGGCCTGCTCAAAGATGCCGCTAGCGCTACCTCGGGATCGGTGGCAGCGCAAAACTTCCGGCGCGGGTTGGTAACGTTTGAGATCTTCGGCGCCATGGTGCTGTTGATCTGCTGCGGGTTGATGGTGCGCGCATTCTGGAAGTTGCAGGAAGTGGATATTGGATTGAATCCGCACGGAGTAGTCACCATGCGCGTGACCCTGCCCGGCGCCAGTTATTCTGATAACCAGAAAATTGAAAGTATGTGGTCACGCCTGCAGGAACGAGTGACACGACTGCCGGGCGTTCAATCAGCGGCCCTGGTCTCAGGGCTGGCCCCACAACGCAGAGTCAACGCCAATGATATAGACATTGAAGGGCGCGCAGTGACTGCCGGCAATCTTCCTCCGAATGTTGATTTCTATCAGTACGTTAGTGACGGCTATTTTGAAACCATGGGCGTGCGGCTGGAGGAAGGAAGGTTCATCAACTCGTCCGACGCGAAGGGAGCGCCCGATGTGACAGTTATTAACCAGACCATGGCACGAAAATTCTGGGGAAATGAAAGTCCTCTGGGCCACAGGATCCGAGTAAACAACAGCAAGGACAATGAATGGTGCACGATTGTAGGTGTGGTAGCCGACGTGAAGAATGCCGGAATCGATAAACCCACCGGAAGCGAGCTGTATCTACCGTACCGGCAGCCGCAGGGCGGAGGCGCAGCCTCAATGTATTTGGTCATGCGAGCAAAGAGCGACGCGCTGAATCTGGCCAGCGCGGTACGCCACGAGCTGAACAATCTTGATCCCACTGTGCCGATTTCCACGGTGCGCAGCATGGACGACGTGCTGGCAGCGGCGCAGTCACGGCCACGCTTCCTCACACTTCTGCTGACGATTTTTTCAGGCGTGGCATTGGCACTGGCGCTGGTAGGAATTTATGGCGTGCTTTCTTACCTGGTGGCGTGCCGAAGCAAGGAGTTCGGCTTGCGCATGGCGCTGGGAGCACCCAGGCAGCATGTACTGGGGCTGGTGCTCAAACAAGGCGCTGCGCTGGCCGTTGCAGGCGTGGCATTTGGGTTGATCGCGGCGTTGGCGATCACACGGCTGATGTCCAGCTTGTTGTATGGCGTGCGCGCTACCGATCCGATGACTTTTATTGTGATGCCGCTGGCGTTGGCAGCAGTGGCGTTGCTGGCCAGCTATGTGCCGGCCCGGCGCGCAACCAAAGTTGATCCGATGGTCGCGTTGCGTTACGAATAGGGGTTACGCTTCTGAGCGTGTGATCGTGCAGAAAGTTTAACCGAAGAAAAACTACTGCTTGGCGGCGCTCAGGCCATCCAGCCGTTGTGCTTCTTTTTTCAGCGCTTCGGCATTAGGCGCGTCCGGCTTCACAGCCAGGTAGTCGCGATACAGTTGTGCCGATTCAGCATACTGATGCTTACCGGTGAGGATATTAGCGAGAAGCAGCGCAATGTCCGGACGCGTGTGGGATTTATCCACCTGCTGAAACTTGCGCGCGCTCAGTTCCGCTGCATCCAGCTTGCCCAGATTCAGGTTCGCGGCGGCATTGAAGAAATATGCCATGGGATATGCTGCGGGGTTCAACTGGATAAGCTCGTCAGTACGCCGGACCGCTTCTGTCCATTTGTTTTCCACCACAGCAATTGTTGCCAGCCCAAAATAAGGGCTCACGAATTTCGGATCTGCGGCCAGCGCTTTTTCGTATTCGGCCCTGGCTGGCTCAAACTGGTTTTGCAGGCGATGGATCTCACCCAGCAGTGACCATGCAGCCGCATACTGCGGATACACGGTGACAGCCTTGTTGAGCTCCGTAACGGCTTCATCAAATTTCTTTTCAGTACCGGCTTTGCGGCCTTTTTCAAAATCTTCGCGAGCCTCTTTGGGCACGATCATGGTATTTACGTTGACCGTCGGTGCCTCAGGGACGCCGCCTGTCTTTGTCAGCACAATGGTGCCGACTTCAATCTGGGTAGCGTCGGCGTAAACTCGCATCGGCACGGTCGATGAGATAAAGCCCGGCATGATTGCTCGCAATTCGCAATCGTCATATCTGATGTCACTTCCTCCGGAAGGAGGAACGCGTGCGTTCTTGTTGCTGACCATGCGATCAGAATCGGCCTGGCTGGCATCGCGCTCCATGGAATTCCGTCCCAGCTCAAACTGAAAGCTCCCCTTGGAATTGGTGTAGCCTTCCCGTCGGGCCATCCCATTGCAAATCCGCTCAATTGCAATCCTGCCGGGAAGTCCGCCACCCTGAAGAACGACTTTGCCGGAAATAAAGACGGAGCGCGGATCGGTATTTCTTTCCATAATGGGAGAGCCGGCGCTGGGAAGATCGACGGCGCCACCAGCGTGCGGATCGCCGCTGCGCTGGGCAAAGGCGCAAGACACAAGCATGGCGGCAACGAATGTCCTGGCGAGGCAAGTGCGGGCAGCGAGGAATAGCATAGGCCCTCCGGAGAAGGATGAAGCCGGAAATGCAAACTGCTCCCTCAATGATAGTCCAAGAACGCGCGTTTGCGGGCTATTCTTTGCGGGTGTTTCCCAGTTCGGCGATGATTTCCTGGCCCATCATCTTGGCGCCGTCATACAGTACCTCAATCAGGCGGGTGCGCGCCTCACGCGCATTGGCCACAGCCGTGGCCAGCTCTGGGCTGGGGAACAATCCAATAATCTCCCATTTATTGGGACTGGTCTGGGCCCATAGCTCGTATTGCTTCCACTTGGCCATCAGTAATTAGTGTCTCACATTGGCGCGGAGTAAGACCGTTACTAGAGCGATGCATGCCAGGGCGCGAGATTGGCGGGTTGCTGCGTATGACGATGGACAAACCTGGCCGTTCGCGTCTGGGATCCGGTAGATGCCCGGAGGTCGGCAGATCAAGAAAAATGTCCTGGGAAAGATTTTTGGGAACTTTCGTTCTAGTTGAGACATTAAGGATGTAGAGACGAGGTTATTGGAACAGATGTTTCGGTTGCGCGGCAAGGAAAATGAAGACCGGTGATGAACATCAATGATCAGCGATGAAGCCCTGATGCTCGAGTTCCAGCGTGGATCGCGAGAGGCGTTCGACGAGCTGTTCGCACGCTATCGCGAGCCGCTCTATGGATTCTTCAGGCGCAGGCTCGCCAGCAAAGACCGCGCTGAAGATCTGGCACAGGAGACCTTTCTGGCCGTCATTCGCGCGGTGGTGCGCTACGATCCGCGAGCGATGGTCAAAACGTACTTATACGGGATCGCGCTGAAGCTACTGGCGGCTGAGCGACGAAAACTTTCCGGCAATGAGCCGCAGATGGATGACGATCATGAGCTGGCGAAAGATGGCCCATCTGACAATACGCTGTGGGTGCGGCAGGCGCTGGAGAAATTAGATTCAGGCGAGCGCGAAATTTTGATGCTAAGGGAATATGAGCAACTCAATTATGCGGAGATCGGGGAGTTGCTGCGCCTGCCGGTAAACACAGTACGGTCGCGATTGTTTCGCGCACGCATGGAGCTAAAGAGTTTTCTGGAACCCAAACGCAAGGCACAAAGCAGAACGCGGAGTAGCGCTCAAGGCGAGGCACAATCATGAGCAAAAGCAATCATCCTATTGAACAAGAAGAACTCATGGCCTACCTGGACGGTGAGCTGGAAACCAATCGTGCTATTGCCGCGGCGGCCCATCTGGAACACTGCGCGGAGTGCCAGGAGTTGGCGGCCGACCTTAGAAAACTTTCGCAGGAGATGATGGGGTGGGAATTAGAAGAGCTTGAGCCCGAAGACGGCATGCCTATCGCGATCCAGGCAGCATTGCAGGACCGTCCCGGAAAGCCAAGGAACAATAAAAAGCAGCTGGGCTGGAAAATCCTGCTTACGCGCCAAGGGCTGGCTTGGGCCGGAGGAGGAGCAGTTGCCGTCCTGTTTTTGATGATCTTCTCATTCAGTCCGTTACGTCCCGTTCCAATGGCTCGATTCTCGCGGCAGGAAGCCAAACTAGAAGACTACTACACGCCCAAGCCGGTGCGACCGCTCCCGCCGCAACCAGAGCCAACCCTACATTCAGGTCTGCTTGGCTTGAGAGGGCGGGCAAGTACCGCCAAGTTACAAGCGGAAGACGAACAAGAAAGCGGTGATCGGCCTGGAGTCCCAGGAGTCCCCATGATTGCCCGCACTGCGGCTCTCACGCTGACGACCAAAGAATTCGACAAGACGCGCGCCAGCCTTGAAGACATCCTGAAACGCCACGGTGGGTATATGGGCGAGTTGAAGGTGAGCGCACCGGCGGATGCGGGACGTACGCTGACGGCAACGCTGCGCATTCCTGCGCAGCAGCTTGACGCTGCCATGTCGGAACTGAAAAAACTGGGCCGCATTGAAGACGAATCGCAGGGCGGTGAAGAGGTCACGCAGCAGTATGTCGATTTGCAGGCGCGGCTGGCCAATGGAATCCATACTGAGCAGCGGCTTACTGAGATCCTGCGCTCGCGCACGGGAAAATTACAGGACGTGCTGAAGGTTGAATTGGAGATTGACCGAGTGCGCGGTGAGATTGAGCAGATGCAGGCGGAGAAGAAAGAGCTGAGCAAGCGCGTTGCATTCGCCACGCTGAACGCGACCGTTAGAGAAGAATATTTCGCCAGGTTGCAGGGCACACCACCATCCACGGGCAGCCGCTTCCGCAATGCCGCCGTGGATGGTTACAACACAGTGGTGGAAGGGTTGATTGACATTGGATTGTTCCTACTGTCCGCAGGACCGAGTCTGCTGTTGTGGGCAGCGATCCTATTCTTCCCCGTGCGTTGGGCGTGGCGGAAGGTAAAGGCAGCACGAAAGCTCGGAGAGACAGTTGAGTAACCTCCTTCTCGGGTATCCACCTACGGTGCTTCCTGATTGCTTCACGCTACCTTATCCAGCGTGGTCATGACGTCAACGCAATACGCCAACAGAAAATGTAGTTTAGGGTCCTGCAACATCGGCGGAGCAGGTCCCTCCGGGTCCTATTGGGCTGCTCTGCCCATTCCTGCCAAGAGCGGGCGCGAATCGGGACCCGAAAGCGCAGCCAAATGTACGGACATCTCGGGATTACGACTCTCGAATACACACATTGTCGCTTTGCCACCCTGTCGTCGCGTGAACCAGTAAAATAGCACTTGGAGATTGCTGCGATGAAAATGCGCCAACTGGGAAAATCTGCGATTGAAGTAGCGCCGCTGATGCTGGGCGGCAACGTGTTTGGCTGGACCGCTGACGAAGCAACGTCTTTCAAGATACTGGATGCATTCGTGGCCGCAGGGCTGAACTTTATCGATACCGCGGATAGCTATTCCACCTGGGCGCCGGGGCATCAGGGCGGCGAGAGCGAGACAATTATCGGCAACTGGTTCAAGCACAGCGGCAAGCGCGACAAAGTTGTGATCGCTACGAAAGTGGGATCTGAGATTCCCGGGCAGGGCAAAGGGTTGAGCAAAGCATGGATTATGCGGCAGGTGGAAGGATCACTCAAGAGATTGCACACGGACCACATTGATCTCTACCAGTCGCATCGCGACGATCCGGTCACGCCGGTGGAAGAGACGTTGGAAACATACGCGCAATTGATTCAACAGGGAAAAATACGCGTGATTGGCTGCTCGAACTTTACGGCGGAGCGTACCAATGAGTCTCTGGCGACGAGCCGCAAGCATAGCTGGCCGCGGTATGAGAGCCTGCAGCCGAATTACAACCTATATACGCGGGAAGCCTACGAAACCACGCTGGAACCGCTAGCATTGCAGGAAAAGATCGGCGTGATTCCCTATTATGGGCTGGCCAGTGGATTTTTGACCGGCAAATACCGTTCGCAGGACGATCTGAAGAAGAGTCCACGTGGGCAGGCGGTGAAGAAGTATCTAGACGATCGCGGTTTCCGCATCTTGCAAGCGCTGGACCAGGTGGCTGAACGTTACCAGAGCAAGCCGGCGCAGGTGGCGTTGGCGTGGTTGATGGCGCGCAAAAGTATTACCGCGCCGATTGCCAGCGCGACCAGCGTGGAGCAACTGAACGAGTTGGCGCAGGCGACAACCCTGGAGCTTGATCGCGAGTCGATGGAGAAGCTGAACAAGGCGAGCGCGTACGAACAGCAAGCGGAGCGGATAGCGTAGGTTTTTGCCGCAGATTTTCGCAGAATAGCGCAGCATCAAAGAGTCGCCGCGAGTTTCGCGAATAGGCGCAAAGTTGAATCGCCGTGATCGCCGTCATCGCCCGAATCGGAAGGCCCAAAAACATGATCACGGATTAGCACGGATTAGCACGGATGGCACGGATCAAGAGTCCAATTTAAGGCCGAGGGAACTAGAATCAAATTATGAATACGGCTGTGCAGTCCGCTGGCGTGCTCGCCTTTGAAGATGCATACGAGGCTGTGCGCGAGTATTGCCGCAAGATTCTAAAGGCAGGAGATCGACCGAGCGAAGAAGTCTTATTGCTGCAGTCGGCAGGGCGGGTTTTGGCCGAGCCAATCAAGGCGGATAGGGATTTTCCTCCGTTCCCAAGAGCCACACGCGATGGTTTTGCCGTCCGGGCGGATGATTTGGTGCGCGGAATGACACTTCTACGCGTAGTCGGGCAGGTGCGGGCCGGCGATAGCTACGATCTGCCGGTCGCCTCGGGAGAGGCGGTAGAAATCATGACCGGCGCGGCTGTCCCTACGGGAGCAGACGCCGTGGTGATGGTGGAGTATACCGAGCGCAAAAGCCAGGAAGTTAACCAGAAAGGACACGAAGGAATACAAAGGAGGCAAGAGCGGGAGCAAGCAAGCCTCGATACAGGTGATGTTCTGGGTTTGCGCAAAGATGAACAAGACCGTCTTGAAGAAGACTCTCCCGAAGAAGCAGCCACAGAAGAATTGGTAGAGATAAAGAGGGCTGTCACAGCAGGGGAAAACATTGTGCCTGCTGGTGCTGAAGCTCAGGCAGGTCAGGAGCTATTGCCGTTGGGCGTCCGCTTGGAACCGGCACATATTGCTTTGGCCGCTGCAGCGGGCAAGGCCAGTGTAATGGTTTATCGCAAGCCGCGTGTCGCGATTCTTTCCACCGGGGACGAATTGGTGGAAGTGGCGGAGAAGCCGGGGCCAAGCCAGATTCGCAACAGCAATAGCTACTCGCTGGCAGCACTGGTGGCGGAATGCGGCGGCGAACCGGTGCAGTTGCCTATTGCTCCGGATGAACAAGGCAAGCTGACGGAGTTGATCCATGAAGGACTGAAGGCGGACATGCTGCTGCTGTCCGGTGGCGTCTCAATGGGAAAGTTCGATCTGGTGGAGCAGGCGCTCAAGACAATGGGCGCGAAATTCTTTTTTACTGGTGCGCTGATCCAGCCGGGAAAGCCGGTGGTGTTTGGGGAAGTCAGCTCGGTTCCATTTTTTGGGTTGCCGGGAAATCCGGTCTCAGTAATGGTGACGTTTGAGTTATTTGCGCGGCAAGTGGTGGAGGTGTTGAGCGGTGCCGAGCCTGAGCGGAGGAAGTCGGCAAAGGCGAAGCTCAAAAAAGAATTCAAGACCAGGACGGGACTGACACGATTTTTACCGGCGAGACTCGATGGTGGATTAGACGATCCCGAAGTAGAAGTAGTGCCCTGGCAGGGATCAGGCGATATGCTAGCGGCTGCACGGGCAAACTGCTATCTTGTAGTGCCTCCGGACAGGGAGAAGCTGGCAAAGGGCGAGATGGTGACGGTGGTGTTGCGGTGAGAGTAGGAAAAGAGAAAACACAAGGTCCCGCGCTCCTATTTCGGACGCTCTGCCCATTTGCGCTAAGAGCACGCGCGAACGGGGCCGAGAGCGCGTTCTCAATGAACGGAGCTCGGGATGACGATTCGTAAAACCACAAATAATCCAGGGGCCATGAAAAAACAAGGCACAGCGGATCGCAACAGCGCCAAGCTCTCGCACTATGACTCCGCGGGACGCGCAACAATGGTGGACGTGTCAGGAAAAACAGCCAGCCATCGCGAAGCGGAAGCGTCTGCGTTTATAGAAATGTCAGCGGAAGTGCTGAAGGCGCTGCCGAAGAATCCCAAGGGAAACCCGCTGGAAGTGGCCAGATTTGCGGGAATTGCGGCGGCCAAGCGAACGAGCGACTTGATACCAATGTGCCATCCGCTGCCGCTCTCATTCATTGATGTGACCACAGAGGTGTGCGAAAATGGCGTTCAGGTCAACTCCAAAGCCGCCACAACCGCCCAGACCGGAGTGGAGATGGAGGCGCTGATGGCAGCCACCGTCGCCGCGCTAACGGTATATGACATGTGCAAAGCCCTAGATAAAGGAATCGCCATCCGTGAAATTGTTTTGCAGCGTAAATCAGGCGGAAAAAGCGGAGACTATCAGCGCAAGTCGCCCAGCCATCGCCTGAAGAAATAGGTCTCATGCCGAGCAATATTAAGGTCCTGCTTGTCGATGACAATCCCATGGTTTTGGAGATGTTGCGGCAGGCCCTTGCTCATTTTTCAACCGTACAGCCGATGAATGACGCTGCCGACGCGTTGCTGAAAGCCATTGAAGACAAGCCTGACCTGATCATCGCCGACTACGCTATGAACGGCATGGATGGCCGCCAACTGCTGCAAAAGATCAAGAGCCGCAACGCCAGCGCCGGAATTCCCGTAATCCTGATGGCCAGCAAGGTTGATATCAATGAGAAGCTCAAGACTGTCCAGGATACGGTGGAAGATTTTATTGAGAAGCCATTTTTCCTGAAGGACGCCGCGGCAAGAATCAAAAAGGTTGTGGACAAGATTTCGCTTGAGAAGATGGCGCGCGAGGCGCCGGGAGAATCTGTACTGCGGGGCAGCCTGGCGCAGATGAACGTGCTGGACCTGCTGCAATCGCTGGATATGGGCCGAAAGACCTGCGCGCTCACGCTCACCAACAATGGCGAGAAGTGCAAAATGTATTTCACTGAAGGCCAGATCAATCACGCTGTCTATGGCGACCTGAAAGGCGATCCTGCCGTCTACAAGGTGCTGACGTGGACCGCCGGAACTTTTGAGATCGACTTTGCCGGTAGCAGCAGCGAGCAGACGATTACCCAGTCCTCACAAGGCATATTGCTGGAAGGCCTGCGCTTGCTGGACGAAGCAAACCGCGATACCGAAGAAAACGTTCTGGAAGCCTAAGACCGGTGAACGCCGCATCTACCAAGACCGCCGCCGTGCTGACCATCAGCGATTCGTCTTATATAGGGAAACGCGAAGACGCATCCGGGCCGGCGATTGTGCGCGAACTCGAGGCTGCAAACTTCAAGGTGATTCACACTTCCGTGCTGCCGGACGAAAAAGATGCGATTGCGGCGCGCCTGATCGAATGCAGCGAACTCACGCGTCTGGTAGTGACAACCGGAGGAACCGGCATTGCCGTTCGCGATGTGACTCCGGAAGCTACGCTGGCGGTGATTGAGCGGCGGATTGCAGGCGTTGAAGAAAAGATGCGGCAGGAAGGCGCAAAGAAGACTCCTTTTGCGGCGCTCAGTCGGGGCGTTTGCGGAGTGCGAGGAAAAACGCTGTTCCTGAACCTGCCAGGAAGTCCCGCGGCGGCAGTGGAATCATTGCAGGCAGTGATCGGGATTCTGCCGCACGCGCTGGACTTGCTGGATGGGAAGACAGACCACTGAAAGTAGAGCTCTATGCCAGATCAAACTGTTTTTCCCATGATGGCATATGAAAACGCAGCCGCAGCCATGGACTGGCTAGTACGGGCTTTTGGTTTCGTCGAGCGCAGGAGGATGACCAATGAGCAGGGGCGCGTCGTCCATGGCGAACTTGAATTGTCAGGCAATACGGTGATGGTTGCCAGCCCCACGCCTGACTATCAGGGCCCAAAGCACCATGCAGAGAATTGTGAACTGGCTAGACAATGGCTAAAGGTTCCCTGGGTAATCGACGGAGTGCTGGTGTTTGTGGATGATATCGATTCTCACTTCACCCGCGCCCGGCATGAGGGAGCAACAATGTTGAGCGAGATTGAGAGTGGTGGTCCGGGGCGATTGTATCGCGCAGCGGATGTTGAAGGGCATCGCTGGATGTTTATGGAGCGTTCCGGCAAATAAAAGTGACGCCTCAGGGCGTCACGCATTGGTTCTTTGAAAAAATGTATGGCTCGCGGTTTAAGCGTCGGCTGTGACTTCAGGAAACTTGAGCTTGCTCTTGGAAAGCGCTTTGTTGAGCATGTCTTCAATTTCCACTTCTTCAACGTTCTTTGACATTGCCAGTTCGGTCACCAGCAGGTAGCGGGCGCGGTCCAGCATCTTCTTTTCGCGGAACGAGAGAGGCTTGTCCTTGGCCAGAAGTAGAAGGCTCTTTAACACGACCGCTACTTCCAGAAGCGACCCGGTGCGCATTTTGTCGGAATTTTCTTTAAAACGGAATTTCCAGTCGGTATGGTTGTCGCATTTGCCGTCGACCAGGAAGGTGATGATCTTCATGACTTCACCATTTTTAACCACTGGGCGCAGGCCGACCATGCCAACATTGTTGAAAGGGACTTCCACTTTCAAGCTGCTGGCTTTGATTTTGAGAAGATAGAATTTATGGACGTTCGGGCCTATTGTGCGGCTGCTGATCTGTTCAATTACCCCGACACCATGGTTCGGATAAACTACTTTGTCACCGATTGAGAAGTTCAATTGACCATTCATTCAACACCTAGATGGGACATTTTGCGGGGGAACTCCAGACAGAAAACATTATAAACTTTTTAACAAGATTTAGCAATGATCGGTAGTGGTGCAGTTTGAATTGTTTTAAATTCAAAGACTTGCGTCTTAATCGTCGGACTGGTTTCTAATCGCATTACTACCCAGAAATCATTCTGTTTAGCAGCTTGCTGGGCTGCCAAAAAATTGAGCGCCGGTCGCTTTGGGCTGTTAACGTATTCAAGCTGAAAGGTTTATAATTGGCCTTCGCAAACCTGCCGATTTTGGGCCAGAGAGGAGTAATTCTTCCGCTAGTATGCCGGAACATATCAAAAAGAAGCTGGAAGAAGAGATCCGCCTCTTGGAACATGAACTCACACATGAGCTGCCCAAAGAGATCAAGAAGGCCGTTGCCATGGGCGACCTCAGCGAAAATGCCGAGTATCACATGGCCAAGCAGCGCCAGGAGTTCGTAAATGCCCGGCTGGGCCAGCTGAAAAAGCGCATGTCTGAGCTGGCGCTTGTGAACCTTACCAATATCCCCAAAGATCGCGTGGCGTTTGGCTCCAAGGTGAAGGTTTTCGACAACACCAAGGAAGAAGAGATTGTTTACACATTGGTAACCAGTGAAGAGTCGGACGTGACCAAAGGGTTGATCTCCACAACTTCACCGATCGGAAAATCCCTGATGGGTAAGAAGGTAGGCGATATGGCCACCGTAGTTACCCCAAACGGCAAGCGCGAACTGGAGGTCCTGCAACTGACCACCATTCACGACGAGGCTTCATGACCTGGACCGGGGCGTTTGGAAGAGCTTGCCGCGTTCTGCTGTATGCGATCGTACGCGGCCTTGCGCTTACCCGGATTTCTCCCAATGTATTAACGTTCCTCGGGCTGGTTATTAACATTATTGCCGCCATTCTTTTCGGCTATGCCAACACCAGCAACTTCGGGCGGCTGTTTCCTTACGCGGGATTAGTCATTATCGGCGCGGGAATCTTTGACATGGTAGATGGCCGCGTAGCGCGCGCCACAGGCCAGGTCACAACTTTCGGCGCGTTCTTTGATTCTGTCATCGACCGCTACAGTGACGTCGCGCTCTTCTTTGGACTGCTGGTTTACTACGCGCGAGGCAATCACTTCTTCTATCTGGTGCTGGTGGCGTTCGTAATGGTCAGCTCGGTCATGGTGAGTTACACGCGCGCTCGCGCTGAATCACTGATTGGATCTTGTAAGGTCGGCTTTATGGAACGGCCGGAACGCGTGGTCCTGGTGATTATTGGAGCTTTGTTTGCGCGCTGGGGAGCCATGGCGCCGGTGCTCTGGGTGCTGGCCGTGCTTTCGACGATCACTATCATTCATCGCATCGCGTATACGTACCAGCAGACGCGCATCATCGACCTGAAGGCCGCTGAAGCCGCCGCGCAGCAGCAGGCAAACGCGGCGTCGAAAGCAGACGGCAACAAGCCGCAACCTGCCAAGGGCAAAGGCCCGCAACAGATTCCATCGTTCAATTAGCTTTCACAATCACAAGGAGACGAATCTCAGTGGCCGACCTGTTGAGGACTTCAAACCCCGCGCTGGGGAAGAATGCTTTTGGCGACCGCAGCATCGCATACGGCGAAGCCATGACAGTGACCGGTACGGTCAACAAGACCGGGTTTCTTCTGATCTGCGCCATCGCCACCGCTGCATGGACCTGGAACCTTGGCCAGCATTCGCCGGAGCAGGCCATGCCGCTGGCAGGGCTGGGTGCGATTGGCGGGTTCATTGTGGCTCTGATCACCATCTTCAAAAAATCCTGGGCGCCAGTGACCGCCCCATTGTATGCGCTTCTTGAAGGCCTTGCCCTGGGCGCTGTATCGGTGCTGATGGAGAGCCGCTATCCGGGAATTGCGATTGAAGCTGTGATGCTGACCTTTGGCACGCTGCTGGCTTTGCTGCTCGCCTACCATGCGGGCGTGATTCGCGTGACCGAGAAATTCCGCACCGGCGTCTTCGCGGCCACAGGCGGCATTGCCCTGTTCTACCTTCTCACCTGGATCCTTGGTTTCTTCGGCATTCACTTCACCGCCGTCTATGGCTCAGGACTGATTGGAATTGGCTTCAGTGTTTTTGTGGTAATTGTGGCTGCGCTGAATCTGGTGCTGGACTTCGATCTCATCACCCGAGGTGCGCAGGCTGGCGCTCCCAAATACATGGAGTGGTATAGCGGATTCGCCCTGCTGGTAACGCTGATTTGGCTGTATTTTGAAATCCTGCGGCTGCTGGCCAAGCTGCGCGATCGCCGATAAGTCCTGCTGTCCGGGAATTTCCGCTTTGACCATCTGGTCTGACTCCGGCTACCTTACTTGTCATGTCCGTGACATTTAAAGGTTCCAGCGTTGTCCTTCTTGTGGTGGCAGTTCTTTCGTTCAACTCCACCGGACTGGCGGCAGTCACCGATCCCGTACGCGTTGAGCAGGGACTGCTTGCCGGCATGAACGGCTCATCGGCGGATATACGTGTCTATCGAGGAGTTCCCTTTGCTGCGCCTCCGGTTGGCGATCTGCGTTGGAAAGCCCCGCAGCCCGCCGCGAAGTGGCAGGGTGTGCGGAAGGCCGCGGAGTTTTCCAATGCCTGCTGGCAGACTCCGTATCCTGCTGCCGCGGCCATCTATCAGGCCATGCTTCCGGGCCTGAGTGAAGACTGCCTGTACCTGAATATCTGGACGCCCGCCAGGTCTGCCAAAGACCGCTTACCTGTAATGGTCTGGATTCACGGTGGAGGCTTTACCCGCGGCTTCAGCGGAACAAGTTCTTACAACGGTGAAGTGCTTGCCCGCAAAGGCGCTGTCATTGTAACGATCAACTACCGGCTGGGAATCTTTGGCTTCTTCGCACATCCGGAATTGACCGCCGAATCCGGGCATCACGCTTCAGGCAACTACGCTCTGCTCGATCAGATTGCGGCGTTGCAATGGGTGCAGAAGAATATTGGGGCTTTCGGCGGTGATCCTGCGCGCGTCACAATTTTCGGCGAATCGGCAGGCTCATGGGCGGTGAATGCGCTGATGGCAAGTCCGCTGGCCAAGGGACTATTTCAGCGCGCCATCGGCGAGAGTGGCGGTTTGTTTTCGCCCATGAAAACACTAGCTGAGGCGGAAAAAGAAGGCGAGAAGCTGGGCAGATTGCTTGCTCCAGATTCGGCGCCAAAGAAATCTGAAAACTCAGAAGCTCCGGCTCAGCAGAGTGTTTTGCAGGCGTTGCGCGCCATGCCAGCAGGAGAATTGCTGAAAGCAGGAGCCCCTGAAACTGTCCGGGCCATTGTTGATGGCTGGGTGTTGCCGCAGGACGTTGCCACCATTTTTGCTCAGGGCAAACAGAATGACGTTCCGCTGATCGTCGGCTATAACGCCGATGAAGGCACTACCCTGGCGCCGCAAGCCGCCAACATGAAGGCCGTCATGTTCACAGGCGGTGTGCATCAGCGCTATGGATCGCAAGCCGATGCGCTTTTGAAGATTTATCCAGCAGCTTCAGATGAAGAAGCGGTTTCGTCTTATTACTCGGCCTATCGCGACCAGGCCTTTGGTTGGGAGATGCGCACATGGGCGCGCATGGCCGCCAAGACCGGCCATCAGACCGCTTACATGTATTATTTCAGCCGACGTCCGCCTGGGCCGCAGAGTGCACGGTTGCGCGCATTTCATGCTTCAGAGATCGCCTATGTGTTTGGAACTTTCGTCTGGCCGTTTCCCTGGGAAGACACGGACAAGAAACTGAGCGACGCAATGACCAGCTACTGGGTGAATTTTGCCGCCAGCGGCAATCCGAACGGCGAAAGCCTGACTAAATGGCCAGCCTATAACGCAAAAGACGATCAGGTTTTGGAACTCGGCGACCAAGTCGCTGTGCGCTCTGGAGTCAATCAAGCCGGTCTTGATTTTTTTGATAGTTATTACCAGTCAGCTAAACCTAACGCCGCGAATACGCAATAAAACCAGAGTGGCTAATCTCGCTGATCCGCTATCCATGCAGATCAGTGCTATCAGCGTTGTTAATCAGTGGTAAGTTTTACAGATTTTTCTGCAATCAGCTTCTTCACGCGTTCCACAAACTTGTCTGCCGGCATGGTGCCTTCCGCCTGCATTTGCCCGCGGAGACGTACATTCACCGTGCCCGCCTCGGCTTCTTTATCGCCAACGATCAGCAGAAACGGAATTTTCTGCGACGTCAGGTCGCGAATTCTGGCGTTCATCTTTTCTGCGCGATCATCCATGAATGCTCGTATGCCGGCCGCTTTTAATTGCTGCTCTACTTTCCTACCGTATTCTGAATGGCGCTCGCTGATGGGAACAATTCCTACTTGAATGGGCGACAACCAGACGGGAAAAGCCCCAGCATAATGCTCAATCAGCACGCCAAAGAAGCGCTCCACAGACCCGAACAGCGCGCGATGCACCATGAGCGGCTGCTTGCGCGTGCCGTCTTCTGCCACGTACTCCAGCTTGAAGCGTTCCGGCAGGTTCCAGTCAAACTGGATGGTGGAGAGCTGCCACGGCCGGCCGATGGCGTCGACCAATTTGACGTCAATCTTAGGACCGTAGAATGCTGCTTCGCCGGGAATCATCTTGTAGGGAATATTCAGTCTCTGTAGGACCTTCTCCAGCGAGTCATTGGCCAGGTTCCACATCTCATCGCCGCCGATGAAGGTCTTTTTGTCATTCGGATCCCAGGTGCTGAGCTCGACCTGATATTGATCAAAGCCAAAGGCCTTCAGCACCGCCAGGGCAAACTCCATGCAACCTTCAATTTCGCCCTCAATCTGCTCCGGCGTGCAGAAGATGTGGGCATCGTCCTGCGTAAAGCCGCGCACGCGCAGCAGGCCGTGCATCACGCCGGAACGCTCATAGCGATACACCGTGCCCAGCTCTCCATAGCGCTGCGGCAGGTCGCGATAGGAGCGCAGCGTATTGGCGTAGATCAGGATGTGGCCGGGGCAGTTCATCGGCTTGATGCGATATTCCGCGTCGTCCAGCTCCATGGGCGTGAACATGTTTTGCGCGTAATGGCCTTCGTGTCCGCTGGTCTTCCACAGGTTCACTCGGAAAACA
The DNA here is from genome assembly GCA_036496525.1 of Candidatus Angelobacter sp. Classification (GTDB taxonomy): domain Bacteria; phylum Acidobacteriota; class Terriglobia; order Terriglobales; family Acidobacteriaceae; genus Angelobacter. The sequence continues at coordinate 10,993 of DASXKZ010000169.1, read as the reverse complement.
TGCGGCGTGTACACCAGAGAGTACCCGCGTTTCAGGTACTCGTCACGCATCCAATCTTCCATCTCTTTCCGGATGATTCCGCCCTTGGGATGCCAGAAGATCAGCCCCGGCCCGGCCAGTTCCTGGATGCTGAACAGATCAAGCTCCTTGCCCAGCACGCGATGGTCACGCTTCTTCGCCTCTTCAATCGCGTGCAAGTGCTGTTCAAGATCCTTCTTATTGAAGAATGACGTGCCATAGATGCGCTGGAGCTGCGGGTTCTTCTCGTCGCCCAACCAATACGCGCCGGCGATGCTCGTCAGCTTGAAAGCCTTGATCCTGCCGGTGGAAGGAACATGCGGGCCTCGGCAGAAGTCCACGAACTTTCCGTTACGATACGTGGAGATGGGCTCGCCCTGCTTGGTGAACTGCTCAATGAAGTGGACCTTCATGAAGTCGCCTTCAGAGCGGAAGCGCGCCAGCCCTTCATTGCGCGGGATGAACTCGCGCTCGAACTTTTCGTCGCGCGCGGCCACCTCGCCCATGCGCTTTTCGATTCTCTCCAGGTCTTCCGGCGTAAAAGGCGTAGGACGGAAAAAATCATAGAAGAAGCCGCTTTCCGTCGCCGGCCCGTGGCCCAGCTTGGTCTCAGGAAAGAGCTCAAGCACAGCCGTCGCCAGCACATGGGCAGAGGAATGCCGGTAGACATACAGAGCGTCGGGGTCGCGGTCCGTAAGCAACTTTAGATCGACGTCCTGCTCCAGCGGCTTGCTGAGATCGGCAAACTCCCAGCCGTCTTTGGATGCAGGCGCATGCATGCTGGCGGGAGCTTTTTCGTCTGGTTCTGAACTCACGCCCTGCTGCCCTGCGGGACCACTATTCTGTTCAGGGGCTGACTGCTGACCGCTGCCTGCTGAGCGTTTGATTTTCGCCACCAGCGCGGCATCCGCCAGCCGAGGGCTGATGGAGCGGGCAATGTCCAGTGGAGTGGTGCCGCTGGGGACTTCTTTTTTGCTTCCGTCGGGAAGCGTTACTTGTATATTTTGGGCCATAGAAATTGTTTGTGGCACAGCCGGTTCCGACCGTGGCAGATGATCTTTCAGTCTAGCGAAGCATGAAACAAAGGGTCAAACGCGGCAAGGACAGATAGAATTGGAACCCACGACTTAAAACCGGGGAGACTAACTATGAAAGCGCTCAAAGTACAGCCCATTCCCATTGCGATTTTCGTTCTTCTTCTCAGCGCTCTTGCCCTGGCCGCCGTCGGCGGCTATCACCAGATTGGGAAGTACACCTTCCCGGCCGCGCAGGGCAGCACGCGCGAATATTTCGACTACATTACGGTTGACTCTGCGTCGCGTCGCGTTTTTCTCTCGCACGGTACTGAGATCATCGTGATAGACGCCGACACCGGAGCCCCCAAAGGCGCCATCACCGGTCTTAAGCAGGACCACGGCGTCGCCTTTGCTCCCGAATTCAACCGCGGATTCATAACCGACGGCGGAGATGGCAAGGTCATCATCTTCGACCTCAAAACGCTCAAGAAAATCGGCGAGGCCACTGCCGATAAAGATGCTGACAGTATCGTCTACGATCCGGCATCGAAGCGCGTCTTCGCCATGAACGGCGATCCGCACAGCTCCACCGTAATTGACGCCAAAAGCGGCAAGGTCGTCGAAACCATTGATCTGGGCGGCGGCCCCGAGTTCGCCGTGGCCGACGGCAAAGGCACGGTGTACGTGAACATCGAAGACAAAGACGAGCTGGTCGCGATCGATTCGAAATCACTCAAGATCAAAGCGCGCTGGCCGCTCGCGCCCGCCGGAGCGCCGACTGCCCTGGCCATCGATCTTGCGCATCGCCGGCTCTTCAGCGCCGGCCGCAAACCGCAGATGCTCGTCGTACTCGATGCCGACAGCGGCAAGGTGATCCAGTCGTTCCCGATCTCCGGAGGAGTGGACGCTGCCGCCTACGATCCTGAAACGGGACTGATCTTTGCCTCCACGCGCGAGGGCAAAATTCATGTGTTCCATCAGGACTCGCCGGACAAGTACAGCGAAATTGAAGTCGTCAAGACCGCGTTCGGGGCCAAGACCCTGGGTCTGGACACGCTCAAGCACACCGTCTTCGTAGACACGGCAGACTTCGCGCAGCCCTCCAGAAGCGACGGGCGTCCAACGGCGATCCCGGGAACGTTCCACGTATTAGTGTACGGACGGTGAACCACGCGGGAAAGTTGGGGTCAAACGCCCGTGCCCGCAAACAGTTTGGAGGAAGCTTATGTCGATACAAAAAAGCGATAAGGTTCTGCTTGTCGCGCTCATCGTTTTCGCTATCTCGTTTTTCCTTCCCGCCATATGGATACCCCATGTGACTCCGCGCACCGCCACGGGCTATTGGTGCGCCTGGGTCACATTGGTTTCTCCCTGGACCGCTGACGGCCTGAAAGATCTTCCCACCGCGCCGGTCAAGTATTTCTCCATTCTTCTAAGCGGTTGGATTAACCCGCTTTTCCTCATAAGCGCGGTCCTGTCGCGAAAGGAGAGCGCCAGAAAACTCAGCCGGACTCTGCGCACCATTGCTTTGGTTCTCATGCCCGCCTGCTGGATCGTCTTCTTCACCCAAGGCGTCTATCCCTTTGTGGGCTACTTCATCTGGACGGCTGCCATGATTGCGGCGCTGTTCTCGTCGTCATTTTCAGCGGGCAGCTTGGGCGGGAATCAGCCAGAGCGGGGCGCAGGCGCTGGGGCATGACGGCTGCCGTCGCGTAGAATTGGCTGACTTCTGAACTTCCGCGTGGAGGGCTCTCATGTTTCAACGCATCATCCTGGCTTTGCTTCTCACCTCTTCGTGCTTTGCCCAGGACAAGATTTCCAGCGAGTCTGTCACGCGAATGGAGCAGATCGTACAGTCCTATGTGCCCGGCAAATTCATGGGGACGGTGCTGGTGGCGCAAGACGGCAAGATCGTGCTCGACAAGGGCTATGGTTTTGCCAATCTCGAGTGGGACGTCCCCAACGCGCCGACGACGAAATTCCGCCTAGGATCGCTCACCAAGCAGTTCACAGCCGCGTCGGTTTTGTTGCTGGAGGAGCGCGGCAAGCTGAAAGTGGAAGATCCTGTCAAGAAATACATGCCGGACGCGCCGGCGGCCTGGGACAAAATCACGATCTTCCACCTGCTGACGCATACCTCGGGCATCCCCAATTTCACCGGCTTTCCTGACTACGACTCCACCCAGGCGATACCTACGACGCCGGAAAAGCTGGTAGAGCGTTTCCGCGACAAGCCCCTGGAATTTGAGCCGGGAACAAAATGGAACTACTCGAACTCCGGATATGTTCTGCTGGGCTACCTGATTGAAAAGATCAGCCGACAGAGCTATGCCGAGTTTCTCCAACAGAACATTTTTATGCCGCTAGGAATGAAGGACTCCGGCTACGATTCAAACTCCGCGATTATCACCCATCGCGCCGCGGGCTATGCGCCCGACAAGAAAGGGCCAGCCAACGCCGGATTCGTCGATATGAGCATTCCGTTTTCGGCCGGCGCTCTTTATTCCACCACTGAAGACCTGTTGCGCTGGGAACAGGGCCTGTTCGGCGGCAAAGTGCTTACCGCGGCTTCACTGTTCAAAATGACCACGCCTTTCAAGCAGGACTATGCGTTAGGTTTGGGAGTGTCGGCTAATGACGGACACAAGATGTTCGCGCACGATGGCGGAATCCAGGGCTTCAATACGTTTTTGGGTTATTTCCCTGACGACAAGCTGGTGGTGGCGGTGCTCGCTAATCTAAACGGGCCCTTTGCGGACCAAATCGCGAGAAACCTGGCGAGCGTGGCGCACGGCGAAAAGGTAGTGCTGCCGGTCGACAGAAAAGAGATTACTGTATCGCCGGAAGTCTTGAAGCACTATGTAGGGACGTATGAGCTCACGCCCAGATTCAGCCTTGCCATCACCCTGGAAGACGGCCAGCTCATTTCACAGGGCACGAACCAGCCAAAAGTGCCGATGTTCGCCGAATCCGAGACCATGTTTTTCCTTAAGCTCGTGGATGCACAGATAGAATTCGTGAAGAATGAAAAAGGCGAAGTGACTAACCTTGTGCTGCATCAGAACGGGCGGGACATAAAGGGCGTAAGAAAGTAGCGGAATCAATCGAAGGCCAGATCTATGCGTCTGAGCGGCAAAGTTGCCATCATCACCGGCGGAGGTAGCGGCATCGGTAAAGCTATTGCGCAGGCGTTTGTGCGCGAAGGCGCAAAGGTGGTGATTGCCGGCAGGGATAGCAAAAAGCTTGACCGTGCTGCGGCAGAAATCGGCCCTGATTGCCAGGCGGTGAGCACCGATGTAAGCAGTGGCGGCAGCGTGAAGAAACTTGTGTCTGTGACGCTGGACAGATTCAAGCGCATCAACGTCCTCGTAAACAATGCTGCTGTGTTGCTGCCGGGAACAGCGGATTCTCTCAGCGAAGAAGATTTTGATCAGACCTTTGCCATCAATGTAAAAGGCTTGTGGCTGCTCTCTCGCGCAGTACTGCCGCCCATGCGTGCGGCCGGTGGCGGGTCGATTGTTAATATTGGTTCGGTGCTGAGCATGGTGGGAGCGCGGAACCGTGTGGCGTATTCTGCTTCAAAAGGCGCGGTGATGGCCATGACGAAAGCGATGGCGCTGGACCATGCTGCGGAAAATATACGCGTGAACTGCATTGCCCCGGGAATCGTTGAAACGGAGATGGTGGCCAGGTTCAGCACGGACGAAAACGCGCGCAAGCAGCGTGTGGCCTTGCATCCGATGGGCAGGTTCGGCCAGCCTCAAGAGATAGCAAGCGCAGCGGTCTTTCTAGCCAGCGACGATTCAGGCTGGACGACCGGCAGTGTGATGACGATCGATGGCGGGTACAGCGCGCAGTAACGGTGGAAGAGCGGCCCTTTAGGTGTCTAGTTCCATGACATCCTTGACGAAACGTTCCGGGACATCCTTTAGGGCCGCGTAAGAAGCTATAGAAGTTCGGGCTTTAATCCCTGGGGTAAGAATTACGCGTTGTGCTTTCCGAAGCCAAGGAGATTCATGGGCAGGTTAAAGAAGCTTCTTCGTCGCGGCAGCAATGCCCCGCTGCCTGTCGCCGATCTGATGCAATTCGAGCCTCTGGCGCGGCAGCGCCTCTCGCAAATGGCATATGACTACGTGCGCTCCGGCGGCGCAGATGAGATCACCATGCGCGAGAACCGGCTTGCCTTTGAACGGCTGCGGCTGTCCCCGCGCGTGCTAAGCGACGTCTCTCAACTCGATACGCGAATCTCTCTTTTCGGCACGGAGCACGAGCATCCCATCATGCTTGCGCCTATTGCATATCACCGGTTGTATCACGCTGAAGGCGAAGCCGGCACCGCGCGCGGCGCCGGCGCTGCAGGCGCGGTGATGGTGGTCAGCTCTTTCACCACCACGGCAATCGATGAAATTGCGCGCAACACTCGAGCGCCAATCTGGTTCCAGCTTTATGTTCAGCGTGATCGCGCCTTCACCAAAGACATGGTTCAACGCGCTGTTGCGGCGGGTTGTAAAGCAGTTTGCCTCACCGTCGACACTCCCGTGCTCGGTTGCCGCTATGGCCAGCTTTCTTTCGGCCTGCCCAGCCACCTGGAATGCGTTCATCTGCGCGGCCTTGATTTGAAGGCGCCGGGCTTTAAAACGGAAACCCAGGGCCACAAGATGCAGCGGGGCAACATCTATGATCCGATCTTCGACCCTTCATTCAATTGGAAAGACCTGGAATGGCTGCGCACCGTGGCTGGGGTTCCGGTGCTTCTAAAGGGTGTGCTTTCTCCTGAAGATGGCAGGCGCGCCATCGACTACGGCGTGGACGGCATTATCGTTTCCAATCACGGCGGCCGCAACCTTGATCTTCTGCCTGCCACGATTGACGCGCTTCCGGGAGTTGTCGAGGCCATTGCTGGACGGATTCCGGTGTTGCTCGATAGCGGCATCCGTCGCGGGACCGATGTGCTGACGGCGCTGGCGCTCGGCGCGAAGGCAGTTTTTGTCGGCCGTCCTTATATCTATGGGCTCGCTATTGCCGGCGCGCGCGGCGTGGAGCGCGTGATCTCGATTGTTCGCGATGAATTTCAGCGCGCCATGGCCCTGACCGGAAGGCGCTCAATCGCGGAGATTGACGGCACTGTTTTGTGGAAACAAACGGACACTCCGGTAAAAGCCCTGCGCTCGCCCGCAGCGGGAGCTTAAGCCGAATGCAGCACAAGATCGCAATCCTGCTGCATGACGAGTTTGAGATGTGGCGGCCTCCGGCGTGGTTTGTGGAGAAGCTACGCGCGGAATTCCCCCAGGTTGAAATTTCCAACTCCACACAAAAGCGCAATGACGAACAGGCGCTTGATGGCGCAGATGTGATGATCGGCTGGTCATTACCGCCAGAACAGCTTCGCGCGGCAAAAAGCTTGCGCTGGATCTATTCCATCACCGCCGCAATCGATCAATTTCTCTATCCAGAACTGATTTCAACTGACATTACTCTCACCAATGCCGGAAGTGTGCATGGGCCCGTGGTAGCGGAGCATGCGATTGCCATGCTGCTGGCTCTGGCCAAGCGGCTGCCGTCGGCAACGCGCTATCAGCAGCGTCGCAAATGGGCAATGGAGGCCATCTGGAAGGAACAACCACGCCCGCGGGAAGTCCGTGGAGCAAGCTTGGTTGTAGTAGGCCTGGGAAGCATTGGCGCAGAAGTGGCTTCCATGGCGGCGGCGCTGAAGATGCACGTGATCGGCGTGCGCGAGCATCAGGAGCGAGGAACAGCAGGTGCGCATGAGGTTGTGGGATATAACGCTCTGGACAGTGCGATTGCCCGTGCAGATTTTGTTGTATTGGCAGCGCCGTTTACGGAACGCACGCGACATCTCATTGATGCGCGACGGTTACAGCTGTTCAAGCCCACAGCATTTCTGATCAATGTGTCACGCGGAGCGCTGGTGGATGAGGCTGCGCTGGTGAATGCCTTGCGTGACCGCCTTGCCGGTGCAGCGCTCGATGTTTTTGAAGAAGAACCTCTCTCCCGCTGGTCGCCTCTGTGGAAGATGCCGCAGGTCCTCATCACTCCGCACACAGCATTCCTGACGGAGAATGTCTGGCAGCGGCATTATGAGGTGTTTGTCGCCAACCTGAAGCGCTATCTTGCAGGAGCGGCGCTCGAAGGTGTTATTGATAAGAAGCGCGGATATTAAAATTGTCAGCTTGATAGATCCTGGCTCACGGCGTGAGCACGGCATTCCTCGCACTGGCACATCTCTCGCAGGTAGTCCCACGAGTAAATACCGCTGGCATGGCCGTCATTCCAGGCGATGTTCAGAGCGTACCGGCCCACCGGCTTCACTTCCTTGGGCTTGGCCGGTTCCTTATACATGGGCAGCAGAGTAGCAGCTTGCTTTGCCGGCTCGCCCGGGTTGCGGTGATGATTGTTGCGCTCTTCCGTGCAGGTGGCGCAAGGGCAAGCGTCGCGCAGCCATTGAAAGCCAAAGTGCGTGCGATGGCCGTCGTCCCACTCAATGTCCATCCCAGTTCCGGTGGTGACGTTCACTTTGACTGACTTGGGATTGATTACGGCCATATGGACAGTATACAGAGGCTAATTCAGAGAGCCACAAGGTGAGATTTACCTTGACATGATGGCGAAGAAATGGTAAATTACTACACCGCTTTCTCGGGAGGGCGGCTCTGTGCGGGTGGATCTTTGAAATCTAGCAATTAGCAATTAGCAATTAGCAATTGACACTTGGCACTTGGCCAAACCAAACTCCGGAAGAGTTTCGTCCCGCGACCCCCTGCCGCTTGGGTTTGGGATCGGGGTTGGGTTTCGTGGCCCTTGGGTGGCCCAAGGGCCACCCAAGCGCCACGCAAGGATCACCCAAGCGTTGAATAGCGTAAGCGCCTTTGTTTGCAACGAAAGTTGAAAAAATGCCGGGGGTGGGGGATGAAATCGCCGGAAACGCCGGAATCGGGAAACCAAGACCGCTAATCACAAGGTCGAAAAACCAGCTTTCATTCGCTTGCGCGGGCCGAAGGCCCTGGATGACAAAGGGCGGAAGGCTTTATGGAATCGCGTGATCCGATGATCGCATGTTCGGAAGCCAGAGAATGCGCCTACGTGCAGTAAAACAGCCGTGCCGGCAGGATGTTACGCGGCTCGAAATCCTGATCGATCTGGCGAAAATGGCTCTTCAGGTAAGGCAGCACGGCGCGTGTAAATTGATAGACAAGCGCTACGCCGCCAGGATTGAGCGCTTCTCGCGATTCACGCATGATCTTTTCCCGCAGTTCCACCGGCATAGTGGTATAGGGGATTCCGGAGATGATGTAATCTGCACCGTCGAGCTTTAACCGGTCCAGCTCTCTTTGTACGGTTTCTGCCGAGCCATGGACCACGTGGAGGCGAGGATCGGGGAACACCCGCGCCAGATAGCGGACAAAGTCTTCATTCATCTCAAAGACCACGAGCCGGGCATCGGGAGACATTCGAGAGAGAATATGCGCGGTAATGGTGCCCACTCCGGGGCCATATTCCACAATGGTACGCGCACGTTTCCAGTCCACCCGGCTCAGGAGGCGGTCAATCAGAAAGCGGGAGCTGGGAATCAATGAGCCCAGCATTCTGGGATGTTGCAAAAAATTTTTCGCAAATAACAGCGTTTCTTCACTGCGAGAAGGCTTGGATAGCATGCTAGTGATTAAGTCCTTCAAAAAAGAGGGGCCCTGGCTGCGAGTTAACCATACTCGCCTTATCTTTGAGATGTAAAGAGTACGATCAGGGAGGTACTGTGGTGGATTATTCTTGGGCAAAACCCGCCTGTTCAGCAGCTTGCAGCTTTCCGCGTGCAAAAATGGGATAAATTCCCACATTGCCCGGTGCTTCATTCCGGAATAAAATCAGGTGTCAGCCACAACCAGGGAACTCGATTTGAATTTGGTCCGCGCCATCTATCCCGGCTCGTTTGATCCGCTCACCAACGGTCATCTTGACCTGATTGAGCGCGGCAGCAAGATTTTTGATGAACTGATCGTCTCCATTCTGCGCAATTCTGAGAAAGATCCGCTATTCACGCTTGAAGAACGGCGGCAAATGCTGGAAGAGATGGTCAAGCGGTACGAAAACGTGCGCGTGGAAACTTTTGAAGGCCTGCTGGTGGATTACGCCATGCAGAAGAAGGCCAAGGCTGTGCTGCGCGGCATCCGCGCCATCAGCGACTATGAATATGAACTACAGATGGCCCTGATGAATCGCAAGCTGCAGCCTCAATTGGAAACCGTTTTTATGATGCCCGCGGAAGCTTATTCCTATTTGAGCTCGCGGTTGGTCAAAGAGATTTTTCGCCTTGGCGGTTCCGTGCGCGGGCTGGTGCCGGAACTGGTGGAACAACGTCTGCGGGATAAATTCCATGGCACCGCAGCCACAATTTAAAAGAGGTAGAAAATGGCGACCCTGCCGGCAGTAAAACAGTTGAGTGACCGCATTAACCGCATTGAGATTTCCGCCACCATGGCGGTGGTTGCTGAAGCCGCACAGCTGAAAGCCGGCGGGGCCGATATGGTGGAGTTTGGCGCAGGTGAGCCGCATTTCTCCACGCCACAGCACATCAAGGATGCGGCCATCGCCGCCATCAATAACAACTGCACGCGTTACACGGCCGTCGCTGGAATACAGGAGTTGCGCACCGCCATTGTCCGCCGCCATGCTGCGGATTTTGGGTCCATGTACCAGCCAAATGAATGCATGGTTTCCACCGGCGGGAAACTGGCCTTGTTCAATGCGCTGCAGGTGCTGGTGGACCACGGCGATGAAGTCATTGTCCCTGTGCCTTATTGGGTTTCATTTAAAGACATCATTGAGTATGCGGGCGGTAAATGCGTTTTTGTTGAGACTGACGAGGCAGATAATTTCCGGCTGACGCCGGAGATGATCGAGCGCCAGATCACTCCGCGGACACGCGCCATCATCATCAATACACCCAATAATCCCAGCGGGGCGGTGCTTGATTCAGCCGACTTTGCGGCAATTTTGCGCATGGCACACAAGCGCGGTATTTATGTCATTGCCGACGAGTGCTATGTTTACCTGAATTTCACGGCGAGGCGGTTCTCAGCCGGTGCAGTCACAGATGTAAAGCAGCATTTGGTCATCGTGGGCTCTCTTTCCAAGACTTACGCCATGACCGGCTGGCGGCTGGGATACGCAATGGCCCCAACTCCAATCATCAATGCCATGACCAAGCTACAAAGCCAAAGCACTTCCAGCACAGCGCACATGGTCCAGATGGCGGGACTGGCCGCCGTAACCGGCCCACAGGACTGCGTGGAGAAAATGAAGAAGGATTACGTCCAGCTCCGCGATCTCACGCTGGGCCACTTGAGCCTCATCCCGGGCGTGACCTGCGTAAAGCCGGAAGGCGCCTTTTATGTCTATCCGAATGTCTCGGCTTATTTTGGCAAGTCAGGCATCACGTCTGGCGCCGACGTGGCCAAGCGCCTGCTGCATGAGGCCCATGTTGTTACTGTTCCGGGTGAGGCTTTTGGCACTCGTGAGCACATTCGCCTGTCATACGCGACTTCACCCACGGAAATTGAGCGCGGCCTGGAGCGCATGCAGGAGTGGTTCGGCAAGCTCTAAGCTTTGCTCGGTAGTTGCGGAAACAACTGGCCGTAACGATCCTGGCACGGCTCAAGAGGCTTGATCACTCTGAAGTCCGAGCTGCTGGACAACGCCCGGCCTGTTTTACGAGTCTAAGATTTTCTAGGTCCCATCGCACTACGGCCGCTAACAACTTGCATGCCAGATCTTTATCCATTATTGCTGCAACCGGAATTTCATGAGCGTATCTGGGGTACCCGCGATCTTTCACCGTTTTATGCCCGGGAAGTGACGGGTGCTCCGATCGGCGAGGCATGGCTTACGGGCGACAAGTGCACTGTTGCCAACGGTCCACTTGCTGGCCGGACCCTAGCCGACCT
>DASXKZ010000168.1:0-48301 GCA_036496525.1 Candidatus Angelobacter sp. | reverse complement strand
CTTGGGCGCTGGCAGCCGGCGGGCATCTTGGAGTTGGCAACGATCCTGTTTACGTGAAGACTCGTTGCTTTGATACCTTCCCATTTCCTATCTGCTCAGAGGAACAAAAAGTATCGATCAGAGCGCGTGCTGAGGAACTAGTGTAATGCGTCATAAATAATGCAACATATTAACCCGGCATGTGTTTGTCATAATAGGGAGGGCAAACACAGTGCGAGTCGCTCCTGCCATCACGCTGGATCAACAACAGAGAAACCAATTGCAAGCCTGGGCTCGGGGGCGAAGCTTGCCGCAACGGCAGGTGGAAAGGGCCAAGATCATTCTGCTAGCCGCTGCGGGCAAACCAGATATCGACATTGCTGCCGCGCTGAGGATCGATCGTCAGAAGGCCGCACGCTGCCGCCGCCGGTTTCTACGATCGGGGGTGGCTGGCCTGGTCAAAGACGCCAGCCGCCCAGGGCGGCCCCGCCGCATCGACGCGGAAGAGATTGTACGTATAACAACGCAGCAAACGCCTCCTCACGCCACGCATTGGAGCACGCGTACCCTGGCCCAAGTAGCGGGCGTCAGTGAAGCTACGGTACGCCGGGTGTGGCGCGCCTTTGGCTTAAAACCCCATCGTCTGGAAACCTTCAAACTCAGCCGCGACCCTCAGTTTGTCGAGAAACTGGAGGACATCGTCGGCTTGTACCTGAATCCTCCGCAGCATGCGGTAGTGTTTTCCGCCGACGAGAAAAGCCAGATTCAGGCGCTGCAGCGCACACAACCCAGTCTGCCGCTCAAGCCAGGCCGCAGCCAGAGCCTGACCCATGACTACAAACGGCATGGAACCACAACCTTATTTGCTGCTCTCAACATTCTGGACGGCACAGTGGTGAGTCAATGCCGCTCCCGCCACACCCACCAGGATTGGCTCGCTTTTCTGCGCCAGATCGACCAAGAGACGCCCCAGGACAAACAAGTTCACGTCATTGCCGACAACTATGCGGCCCACAAACATCCCAGGGTGCGGCGCTGGTTGCAGCGCCATCCCCGCTTTCACATGCACTACACCCCGACCAGCGCTTCCTGGCTCAACATGGTGGAACGTCTGTTTCGCGACTTGACCCAGCAACGCTTGCGGCGTGGCGTTTTTCACAGCGTCGCAGAATTAATCGAGGCGATCGAAAAATACATCGCCGACCACAACCGCCATCCCAAACCGTTTGTCTGGACCGCCAAAGCTTGCGATATTTTGGAAAAAGTAACACGCGCCCGTCGCACTCTGGATATGGTGCAATCTAAATGACGCATTACACTAGTACATGTAACAAATCTGCCTGGTAATTTTCACCTGATCTAGTTTTTGGACAAGCCGCAAAGTTTAAGCTTTTTCTCGTTACTTTTTTGTGCCACTTACTTATGGGCCTCTGGTGGCCACACTATATAACTTCGCAGGATTTGCTCAAAACGCCCATTTGCAGCATGTCTCGTATTGCGATTGTAAGCAGTTTCAAGCTGGGTTACACTTGTTTAGAGGCCAACTACGTCCCGCGTGTGGTGCGCGATCATTAAATCTTCATTGGTCTGGACCACCCGTATAGTGCATTTCTTCCCGGGGGGGCTTATTACCTCGTTATTGTGGCTATTCGCCGCCGTATCCAGGGCGACACCTAGATATTCGAGGTCAGAGCAGATTTCCGCGCGTACCTCTGCAGCTCGCTCGCCGATCCCGCCGGTAAACACCAATGTATCCAATCCATTGAGTACCGCAGCATATGCACCAATGAACTTACGCACTTGATAGGCAAACATTTGCACAGCCATTCGAGCGGCATTGTCTGTCCGGCTTTTCTGCAACAGAGCCTTCATATCACTAGTCAATCCGGACACCCCCAGCAACCCTGCCTGATGGTCGAGCAGGTTTTCTAACTGATCGGCAGAGTACCCTGTTTTCAACAAATGAATGATCACCCCGGGATCAAGGTCGCCGCTGCGCGTTCCCATCATGAATCCGCCGGTAGGCGTCAGCCCCATGCTGGTATCTACAGGTAAACCATCTCGTAGCGCCACCATGCTGGCCCCATTTCCAAGATGCGCAATAATGGCGCGCTGCCCCAGTTCCGCTCCCAGCTCGCCAACAACATATTCATAAGAAAGACCATGGAAACCATAGCGCCTGATTCCCTGCTCCCAAAGCTTTTGCGGCAACGCAAACCGCTGGGCCACTTCCGGCATTCTGCTGTGAAACGCCGTGTCAAAGCACGCCACTTGGGGCAGTTCAGGAAAATGCGCCGCCACTGCCTCTATCATCGCCACCTGGTCCGGCAGATGTAGGGGGGCAAAAGGAATCAGTTCCTTCAGTCCGGCCTTCAATTTTTCACCAATCAGTTGCGGCGCTATGAACTTTGGGCCGCCGTGTACAATGCGATGCCCTGCCGCCTCCAGCCGTTCAACTCCCTGCTTTTGCAGCGCGACAAACATAGTCTCAATGGCTGTTGTGTGGTCAGGAAATTTGCCCCGCTCTTCTTGCAGCGCTTTATCTCCGCTGCGGAGCCACGCCTTACCGCTGTCTTCGCCAATGGCCTCCACAGCTCCGGAAAAAAATTTCTCTTCTGCAGCGTCACTGAATCGATACACGGCAAACTTCAGTGACGACGATCCGCCGTTCAGGCAGAGAATGGTTTGTTCCATCGATTAACTCTCGTACAGAAAAACCTCAACCACGGATGAACACGGATTCAACGGACTATGAATTACCGAAATTAGCTCTGTCTATCTGCGCAAATCAGTCTAATCAGCTTTTATCAGCGGTATGGTTCTCCGGCTCAGCTCCAGCGCCAGCTCTGCACCTCAGGCATGTCTTCACCGTGCGATGCAACATATTCTTTGTGCTCTGCCAGCTTGCTTTGGAACAGCGCCACCGCATCATCGGCTTTAAGCCCGGGCACGCGATGAATGGTGTCGATGGCAAGCTGAAAACGATCCATGTTGTTCCGCACCACCATGTCAAATGGAGTCGTTGTGGTTCCCTCTTCTTTATAGCCGCGGACGTGCATGTTGTCGTGGTTACGCCGCCGATAACAGAGCCGGTGAATCAACCACGGATAGCCATGGTAGGCAAAGATCACAGGCTTATTCGTGGTAAACAATGCGTCAAACGCTTCATCGCTCAAGCTATGCGGATGCTCCCCGGCTACCTGCAAGGTCATAAGGTCTACCACATTGATGACCCGTATCCTCAAGCTCGGCACGTGCTTCCGCAGCAATGAAACCGCCGCCAGTATTTCCAGTGTCGGCACGTCACCGGCGCAGGCCAGCACTGCATCGGGCACGCCGCCATCATCGTTGCTCGCCCATTTCCATACGCCGATTCCGGCTGTACAGTGCTTAATTGCAGCGTCCATATCCAGCCACTGCAACTCCGGCTGCTTGCCCGCAACAATAATGTTCACGTAATTCCTGCTCCGCAAACAGTGGTCCGCCACGGAAAGCAGCGTGTTTGCGTCAGGCGGAAAGTAAGCTCGCACCAGCTCCGGCTTTTTATTCACGGCGTTATCCAGAAATCCTGGGTCCTGATGGCTGAAACCGTTATGGTCTTGCCGCCAGACATGCGACGTAAGCAGATAGTTCAGTGACGCAATCGGCTTGCGCCAGGGAATATGCCGCACCGCCTCCAGCCACTTGGCATGTTGGTTGTACATTGAGGTAACAATATGAATGAACGCTTCATACGACGAGAAAAATCCATGCCGCCCCGTGAGCAAATAGCCTTCCAGCCAGCCCTGGCACATATGCTCGCTCAGGACTTCCATCACTCTGCCGTCACGGCCCACATGCACATCATTAGGCAGTATTTCTGCCATTGAATCGCGGTCCGTAACTTCAAAAATCGCCGACAACCGATTTGAGTCCGTCTCATCGGGCCCCATCACACGGAAATTTGAGTTTTCCAGATTCAGTTTCATCACGTCGCGCAAGAATTTACCCAGCACCCGCGTCGATTCGTCAAACGCGCTGCCCGGCTGCGTTACCTTCACCGCATATTGCCGGAAGTCAGGCATCTTCAGGTCTTTCAGCAGCAGGCCGCCATTCGCATGCGGGTTCGCTCCCATGCGACGATTCCCAGTCGGCGCCAGCGCCGCCAGCTCAGGCATGAACTTGCCGTTCTTATCGAACAGCTCTTCCGGCTTGTAGCTCAGCATCCATTGCTCAAGAATCTTCAAATGTCCCGGCTTGTCCAGATCGGTCACCGGGACCTGGTGCGAGCGAAAAGTTCCTTCGATCTGCAAACCATCCACAGTTTTCGGCCCTGTCCAGCCTTTCGGGCTGCGCAGAATAATGATCGGCCACTGCGGACGAGGCGCATCAGGGTTTCTTCTCGCTTCAGCTTGTATGTCTTTGATCTCTGCGATCACTTTATCCATAGTCGCTGCCATTAACTGATGCATGAGCGGCGGATCATCACCTTCCACAAAGTACGGCTTGTACCCGTATCCAACAAACAGATCGGTCAGCTCTTCTTTCGGTATCCTGGCCAGCACCGTTGGCCCGGCGATCTTGTATCCGTTCAGGTGCAGCACCGGCAGCACTGCGCCATCGCGCGCTGGATTTAAAAATTTGTTTGAATGCCAACTCGTAGCCAGCGCACCGGTCTCAGCTTCGCCGTCACCCACCACGCAGCACACCAACAAGTCAGGATTGTCGAACGCCGCTCCATAAGCATGCAGCAATGAATATCCCAGCTCCCCGCCTTCATTGATCGAACCCGGCGTGTCCGGCGACGCATGGCTGGGAATCCCTCCGGGCCAAGAAAATTGCTGGAACAGCTTCTGCATCCCCGCCGCATCCTGCGTAATGTTGGGATACAACTCCGTGTATGAACCTTCCAGATAAGTATTGGCCACAATCCCCGGACCGCCATGCCCCGGCCCTGTCACGTAAATCGCGTTGAGGTCATTCTTCCGGACCACCCGGTTCATGTGAACATAAATAAAGTTCAGCCCGGGCGTGGTGCCAAAATGTCCCAGCAGTCGCGGCTTAGTGTGTTCCAGTTTCAGTGGCTCTCGCAACAACGCATTGTCGCGAAGATAAATCTGCCCTACCGAGAGATAATTCGCGGCACGCCAGTAACGATTGATCGTGTCTAACTCTTCCTGGCTCAATGGTCCGGCTTTGGCAATCACATCTTCATGGTTCAGTGTCTGGGGCATCGCACAACTCCATCCGTGGTCACAAAGCTATCTATAAATTGTAGCCCTTTTGCGCACCATCGCATGTCACTGATCACTTTTTACGGTGCGCTATGCCCACTACACTTCAGTACGCCTAAAAATGCGCTCCATGGCCCCACCGCATCACGGTACTGGTAAGCCAAGACTCTCGATAGTTGATGGAGATGCGTGAGATCGTGAACCGCCCACGTAGCCAGAAGTTCTGATAGCGTAACCGCTCCCAGCGCAGGATGTGTTCCGCGCCGCGCCAAGTCTGCCGGTCGTAAATTCAGCGTTTGCAGCGCAGCTAGGCTTTCGCTCCGCAGGCGACTGAAATCATCCAGCAATTGCTCCAGTGATTTGCCTTCGCTTTCTCTCATCTGCGCAAAGCGGTCAAAAGGCTCGAATGGCCGTGCTTCGCCACTCTTCAGGATGGTCCGCACCCGCGGCATCCAGTCATTGCGCTCCGCAGAATTCAAGTGGCCCACAATATCGAACGCGCTCCATGTATCTTTTCCCTCGTTGCTGTGCGTCCAGATATCAGGCAATCCGCGCAATAGCGCGTTTAATGTTGCTGGAGTACGCGTGAGAAGCGTAATCGCTTCAGCCAGGCTGAATTTGTTTGAGGTCTGCATGTGTAGATAGATGCACACCCGGTACTTTGGACTCAACAGGCATCGCCTTGTCATGTGGGGCGTCCTGCGAACCTTCTTAAGCCGATTTACTGGGAAAGAATGATCACGCTATACGGTCCCAGCCCTACGTTTCCATTGGCCGGCATTCCCTGGTTCCCAGGTGCCGCAGCCGTGGTGTCATAACCCACGTTCGTAAACTGGTCTGAGTAGCCCCGGTAATCGCTGTTGAAGCGCAGATACCATGCACCTTCGCGGGGAAAGCCGACGTTGTAACTGTCCCAGCGGCGATTGCCCAAGTTGGCCACGATTACCACGTCGTCACCTGGGCCGCCCCGGTCCCAGCGATGAAACGCAATCACGCCTTCAGGATTTACGTGAAAGACATTCACGTTGTTGCCGCACAGTCCTCGGGTGTTGTTGTCCTGGTTGAGGCGTAGGCGGATCAATCGCCGATGCAGCTCCACCATTCCGGAGAAACTCTCAATCCGGCTCCAGTCCAGCGCGAACGCCATGCCGTCATTCCACGGCTTGGATTCAAGAAATTCCTGGCCCATAAAGAGCATGGGAATTCCCGGTGTCGTAAGCATAAGAGCCGCGCCAAGCGCAGTGCGCCGGAGCGCGATTACACTTTGCGGATTCTTGCCGTCAATCAGGCTGGGGATGCGGGCATGGTTGGCGTCGTCGTGCGATTCTGTGTATGTCACCCGCTGAAAAGCACCTGAAGAGTTATAAGACTTGCTGATCGCCTCAGCCACTTGCTGCGGATTTCTCTGATTGTCGTAGAACACGAACATCGCGTTGCGCACCCGGCCTGAAAACCAGCTGTCCCACTGCGCGTCCAGTCCAATGCCGCCCGAAAGCGCATCGCTCGTCAGCGTGTCATCGTTCTGCAGATCTTCGGCGATCAAAATTTTCCATGGCGAACTTTTCCTTTTCTCCTCGCCCAGGTAACGCAGCAGGGTAAAGCCTTCAGGATTGGGGCCAAGGTCGTCATTCCGGCGGACGATCCGGCGGATGCTGACGGTGGAATCGAGCCGCAGGCCGTCCGCGCGAATTTCGTCCAGGCATGTCATGGCGTGGTCGCGGATATACAAACGCACCTCGCCCCGTCCAAAGTCCGGACGGTTGTCGCCCCACGGAGTGTAAAGACGGCCGTCTTCATAGAAATAAATGCCCTGCGTGCCGGGAGGATACTGGCCGTCAAACTTGCCAAGACATTCATCGAGCCCTTCCGGCCCAAAGTGGTTGTAGACAACATCCAAAATCACGGCGATGCCGCGCCGGTGCGCCTCTTTGATGAAACTCTTCATCGCATTCAGCTTGCCGTATGCATTGTCCACCGCAAACGGAAGCCCCGGGTTGTATCCCATGGAAGTGTCTGTATCAAAATCGAACGCGGGTAACACCTCAATCGCGTTCACGCCCAGATCGCGCAGGTAATCGAGCCGTTTAATTGCGGAAGTAAAATCGGATTTCTGGTTCGGCTCATTACGCCCAAATGTCCCGATGTGCAGCTCGTAAATCACCAGCTCATTCCATGGCGGCATCTGGAAGTTATCGCCTGACCAGTCAAAGTTCCTGTCTACGACTATGGAATTGCTGGCGAATGAAATGGCATCTCGAGTGTACGGGTCATGCTTCCAACGTGCCGAGACGGGACTGTCTGACGGGTCACGCCACTCCGCCGGCGCGGCATCATTGCGGATGTAGAACTTGTAGTGCGAATCGTGCAGCGCTCCTGGCACAAAGGCCGACCAGTAAGACGCACCTTCGCCGGTCGCAGCATCGCGTTGCAAAGGAATCTCGTGCCAGTCGATTGGCGACTGATTGCCGGAGTTAAAAAAATCTCCGCCCAGCGTCACAGCCGTTGCATTCGGCGCCCAGACACGATAAAGGCAGCCGCCATCCACAAGCGTGGCGCCCATTCCCGGCTTGTCACTGGGTGCAATAAATGTGAGTAAAGCCGATTCTGCTTGCGGAGCGGTTTCCTGGGGAGCTTCAGTCAGCAAGGTAGGCATGGCGACCTCCAATTGATTTCGCTCTGGCTGGCGTTCAGGCTCAGAAGCCTTTGCGGAGGCAGGAAAAGCAATCGGATCAAAGAGGGTGATCCGAAAACGCCCGTCTACTTCTTAACTCCAGTCAAGGCGCAACAACTCATTAAAGCACAGCGGCAGTGCGCCAGCGTTAATAATGAAATAATTTCCTACATTAATTTGCTCTCATGCATTGAGCGTCATTACAGAATTATTGAGGAACTCCGTTGGGAAACAATTTCTGTAGAAATTCTTTGTCATTGGCCATGGGCTTGAAGCGATCAATTTCCAATTGTTCTTTCCATTGCTTGTCGAAGTTTTTGGGATCGATCGTTCTGGCCTTGCCAAACTCATTCAGCGCCGCTGCCTTGTCGCCAGTGAAATAGTCCAGGAACGCCAGCGTCATATGTCCGCCCGCGCGATTGGGAGCATATTGGACAGCTTTCTCAGAAGCCGCGCGCGCTTTCTGCATGTTCCCCGCATCCAGCGCTTTGAACATCTGGTCGCCATAGTTGTAACCCAGGTTCAGGTCCAGCAGCCGCCGCAACTCTGTAAACGGATCAGGATTATCGTCAACATTGATGTAAATGTAGCGGTCGTTATTGATGTTGCGTCCGCCCAGCTTCTTCACCACCAGCATTGAGGCCGACTGCCGCCCGCGCGCATCGCCACCCACTGAGTCTCCGGCTTTGAGCGCTGCAAAAAGTTTTTCCGCCAGCTCGCCTTGAGTAGCCTCAAAGGCTTTGCCCATGGCTTCCGGCACCTGCGGCCCGACTAAAATATTCCCCTGCGCCGACCATGTTTTGCCCTGACGGTCGCCGGCCCACTTGGGTGCATTGGGGCCGGTGTAAGCCGCAACATTTCCTTTCGCATCGACAATCGCAACCTGCCGTCCGTCTTTGCCTTCAAACTTGTCGTCGGCCAGAATCTTTTTCAGGACCTCCGGCGCAGTCAGCCCCTGTCGCAACAGGTCAAGCGCCTGCTGTCCATAGCCGACGTTGACATTCGCCTGTGTCGCCACCGCGCCCACATCCGCCATGGCCCACGGCACAACCGATCCCACAGAGAAATATCTTGAAGCCACGGCAACTCCCATCTCGCCCGTTTGCGGATCAATGGCCACGATGGAAAAGGTGGAAACCGTCGGCAGGGATTGCGCAACACCGGTTATACTCAGAAGAAAAACTAAAATCGACAACAGCAGGTACCTTTTCATTAACTCCTCCGATAAACGAGTTGGAAAGTCACTCGACCTTCTACTCCGGTTCCTTTGCGTCCTTTGCGGTGAAATTCACTTACAAACCCAGAACATACGCCAGCACCACAATCGCCAGCACTCCAAATGACACCAGAGCATACTTGAAATCGCGCTCATGCAAAAACTGCAGGCAGGCCGCAATAATGCGCAACGCGGGTGTTGCCAAAAGAACCAGCAATCCAACGGCAGTCACTTTTGTGCCCCAGGGCACAGCCAATTGCAAAATCAGCCCGGCGACAATCAGCGCAAAGGCGCTATATGCCCCAAACTTCAAGGTGAGAGACAGCACCCGATCAGCGGCGACATCCTGGCGGTTCATTGGAAGCCTCCCGTCAATAACTTGTAGATCATCTCTGCGGCCAGCCATCCGGTAATGCACACCAGCAGCATCAGGATATAAAACGAGCGGATTTTCGGTGAGATTTTCGCGCCCAGAAGTGATCCGGTAAAAACACCCGCCACCAGCGGCGCGGCAATATCCACGCGAACGTCGCCGTGTCCCCAATAAACGTAAGCGCTCGTAGCGGCCGTAACGCCGATCATAAAATTGCTGGTGGCCGCCGCCACGCGCAGCGGAACTTTCATAAAGAGCAACATCACAGGCACTTTGACCGGGCCTCCGCCTATGCCCAGCAGCCCGGAAAACCCGCCGGCAATCAGTGAAGCCGCCAGCCCTGCGGGATAATTCTGTGGCGTGTAGTCAGGAATAGTTTCTTCCCTCTTCGCGCTCCGCGAATCCCAGGTTTTTTTGATCATAGAAATGGCGCTATAAAGCAGAAAGCATGCAAATAGTATCGCCAGCGTGCGCCGATTGATATGGTGCGCCACCAATGCTGCAATCAGAGCGCCCACGGTGGTTGCCAGCTCCAGCGTCATGCCCAGGCGGACATCAGTAACGTGGCGCTCCACATACATTGAAGAAGTCGCAGTTGAGGTAGCGATCACGCAAAGCAGCGTCACACCGATCGCCTGGTGCATCGGTAATCCAAAATAAATGGCCAACAACGGCGTCACTATAATGCCGCCGCCCACACCGGCCAGCGCGCCAAAACCGCCGGCAAAAAAACCAATCGCCACCAACAGAAGCATTGCTGCCAGCGTCATTGCGTTCTATCTCGCAACATCAGAATCTCATCACTCTCCGGGTCCTTCTCCTTTTCCGCCACCAGAACAGAACGTACCGAGCCCAGCACTGCGACGATTGCAACCACCATCACCCACGACACAGGTTCGCCATATAGAAGGCCCGCAATCAATGCCACCAGCGGAATAATCAGGCTAATGGACGAAAGTTGATATGGCTGCAATTTTTTCAACAGCCAATAGTAAATAACGAATGCGGCCGCTGACCCAAAGATCGTGAGGTATGCCAGCGCAAACACCGCGGCATTGGTCCATACCGCGTGCCGATGCGCCTCCAGCGCCCATGTGCACCAGAAAAGCCCCACTGAGCCCAGCAGCAGTTGGAGCCCGGTTGAGACCACCGCGTCAACTTCATGCAAACGCTGTTTCGCATACACTACTGACCACGCGCTCAGCAACATGGCTATTAGAATAGCCACGCCGCCGATCATCGCCTCGCGGGTCTTGCTTAGGTCCTGCCAGAAAAGCGTCAGCAGGCCGCCGAAAGCAATTACCATGGCAAAAACTGCCCGGCGAGGCACCTTTTGGTGCGTGATAAGCGGAGTGATGAACGCAACGGCCAGAGGCATGGCGGAATACAACACAGCGCTCATTGAAGAAGTTACGTGCTGCTCTGCCCAGAACAGCAGGCCGTAAGGCACAGTCATAATGGAAAGGCTCAAAACCAGAAGGGCGTTCCACTGCCGTGCATCCACCGGCCAGGGTCGCTTCTGCACCATCGCCATTCCCAGCAACAGCACACCGGCAATAAGAAAGCGCAACGCAGCCGCTTCGAACGGCGGAACATCGCGGACAACCAAACGGATTCCCAGCCAAGTGCTTCCCCAGATCAGGCAAAGCGCAATGTAACCCGCCAGTTGACGGCCGTTCAACGATGGACTTTGTGGGGTGGCTACTGCCATGCGACCAATCAGTCTAACCGATTCTCTCGCGCTCGCGCCGGTTACAGAACCAAAAGAAAAAGGCACGGTTTTCTCGTGCCTTTTGTTGGAACTGCCAAAACCTTTATTGCGAACTGGGTGTGTGGCTGGGCAGTTGAGTTGTGGCAATGTTCTTGGGCGTTGATAGATAACCCGTCACGGTGTTCTTGTCCACGCTGTTCACCACTACCTCAAACAGGGCGCGATCGCGGCCGGTATAAAATTGCAGCGGTTCATTGATGGTGCGGTCTTTCTTCTCGATCTTCTTGTCTTCCGCCAGCACATACAGCGTGAACTTGCTCTTCTTGGGATCAGTCTTCTTAAGCTGCAGACTCACGATTGAGAGGTGCGTGGGAGTTTTGTCCTTTTGCAGCGTGAACTCAAAATAATCCCGGTCGCCGCGATGCTTGAGCATTTCCAGTTCGTCATGTGAAGTAGCAATCAATTCGCTGTGCTTGTTCAGGTCGCCGATAGCATGATCGAGCTTTCCTTTAGTCACGGCCAGATCGTTCCTGGTATCGGTCATGTCGGCGCTTACTTTTACCACTTCGCCCTTGACTCCGTTAACATCAGTGGTCACAGCGCCAATCTGCTGCTTGGTAGTCTCTTCATCGACCTTGAGGCGTGTCTCGGTTTCATGTTCTTTGGCCTGGAGTTCCTGGGCCTTCTTGCTCAACTCTTTGTGGTTCATTCCCGCGCGGTCTGCCAAAACATTGAGTGAGGCCTTAAGCTCCGTCATTTTCTTGGCTTGCTCTGCCTGTGCCGCGGCCTGCTTTTGCTCCAGGTCATTGATGTGGCCCTGCGCCTGGACCATGAAAACCACAGTGCCGAT
Organism: Candidatus Angelobacter sp.; assembly: GCA_036496525.1. GTDB lineage: Bacteria > Acidobacteriota > Terriglobia > Terriglobales > Acidobacteriaceae > Angelobacter. Next base: position 36,288 of record DASXKZ010000168.1, on the reverse strand, counting down.
CAAGTACAGTACCCCGACCACCATCAAAATGTTGCGCACTACCGGGCTTCCGCCATCGTGCGGCACATCGGACATAGTTGTCTCCAGATAAAATGAGCTTTTGTGTTATGCCGATCATTGTTGAGCAGAACTGCTGCTCTGTCAATAACAAGGACACCCGAATGGCCAATGTACTCTGCGGGATCGGCCAAGCAGTGGTAAATGCAGCTTTTACAGCGCGAACGCCTGAATTCTGCATCTAATAAAGCGATGGCAGTTCGTCCCCAAATCATGGCTCACCTCGCCAAACTGCGCCCACTGCTGAATCGACGCGTTATGTCTCTGGCTCTGGTGGTTATAGGCGTCGTTCTCCTTGGTTATGTGGCTGGACAATATTGGGGAATGTATCGCAGCCAAAAGAATCTTGAAGCCGAATGGCAGCGTCAGGCAGCCACGGTGAGCGTTCCGGGGAATGCGGCGGTTGGCGTCCCGGGGAAGACGCCGGATAGCGTTCCGGGCAACGCACAAGTTTCATCTGACCGGATCCTTACACGTTTGGAGATCCCCAAAATCCAGATGGACGCCATTGTGGTGGAAGGCGCCTCGCGGCACGAACTTTCAGAGGGTCCCGGCCATATGAAAGAGACCGCGCAGCCGGGCGAAACCGGGAACGCTGTCATCACGGCCCATCGTGATACTTTTTTTCGTCATATTTATGAACTCAACAAGGGCGATCAGATTCAGGTCCGGCGCAGAGGACGTACTTTTACCTATGAAGTCACGGGAAAGCGCATCGTTATGCCAGAAGACATCAGCGTGATCAAGCCCACAACAAATCCGCAGCTGACTCTGATCACCTGCTATCCCACGTATTACATTGGCCCCGCACCCAAGCGGCTGGTGGTGTTTTCCAAGCTGGTGGATAGTGACGGACGGCCGGTAAATCAATCCGCACAAGCTCACTCCAACGGCCAGTAAGTCTTTCCTTATTACAATGACAATGTGAAGTCCTGGGACGTGATCATTGCCGGCGCGGGCATCATTGGTGTGTCATTGGCGCTCGAGCTTCGCGAACGCGGAGCAACCGTGCTGGTTCTCGATCGCGCAGAGCCCGGTTCTGAAGCATCTTCAGCAGCGGCGGGCATGCTTGCTCCAGCCGATCCCGAGACTCCTGAAGCTTTACGTCCGCTGGCGATTGAAAGCTCCCAGATGTTCCCTGCATTCGTGCAGAGGCTGGAATCTGCCGGGAACATGCAGGTAGATTTTCGGCGCTTTGGCACAATCGCCTTTTTGGAAGACGATGCACCGCCGAGCGAATATCACAGCCTTTCTCCTGCGGAACTTCAACGCCTTGAGCCTTCGGTCCGCAGCGACGGACGTTCCGCATTCTTTGTTCAGGAAGATAGCGTCGATCCACTCTTGCTAACACAAGCTGCACTCGCAGCAGCTCAAAATTTGGGAGTTGAAATTCGCGGGCACACGCCGGTCGCGGAAATGCGCGCACATGATAACGCAGTTGAAGTGGTTACCGAAACAAACACATTTTCCGCCGCCTCCGCTGTCGATTGCCGCGGCGCATGGTCAGGAGCGCCTGTGCGACCGCGCAAGGGACAGATGCTTTATGTCCTGCCGCAAGCCAGCATCTTGCAATATGTCTTGCGCGCGCCAGAAGTTTACCTTGTTCCCCGCAGCTCAGGGAAAATCCTGATCGGTGCAACGGTGGAAGATGTAGGTTTTGACAAGTCTGTAAATCCACTCGTCATCGATCAACTCATCTCTGCCGCCGCAAAATATCTTCCAGTGCTCGCGTCCGCCCCCATCATTCAAAGCTGGGCTGGACTACGCCCCGGCACTCCCGATGGTCTGCCCATCATCGGCCTAACCAGCACACCGCACCTATTTGCCGCTACTGGCCACTTTCGCAACGGCATCCTCCTGGCCCCCATCACGGCACAAATCATGGCCGATTTGCTTCAGGGCCGCCCGCCTTCCCAATACATCCGGGCCTTTTCGCCAGACCGCTTTCCTACCACACGGAAGTAAGGCCACGCCATGCAAACTGCGTTTTAACCGCGCCTTTTCTGTGCAAGAATAGCTCTGTGGATCTTGAGTATCTGCTCATACAACTTCTGCTCAAACTGGGCGTAGCCACGGCTGTTGCCAGCGCGCTGGGCCGCTCCCATGAGTTCAAGAAGCTGTTGTTTGCCCGCAGGCGGTCCCGAGAACGCAACATCCTCTTTGTCCTCTTTACCTGTATACCTTTTGCCTTGGGCGTTTACTTCCGCTTCCGCGTAAAGAACTTCCAATGCGCCGATCTGGGTTTTGAAGCCGCTATTCTTGTTGGCGTTCTAGGCGGACGCGTTGCTGGGACTCTGGGCGGTTCCATCATGGCGATTCCCGCGCTCTTTCACGGTGAATGGCTCACTTTGCCGGTAAATGCCGGCGTGGGAATGCTGGCCGGATCTTTGCGCCACTTCTGCCGCAATGAAGAAGAGATTTGGACATTCTCGCCTTTCATTGACCTCAGCGTGTACCGCTGGGTAAAGCGCAACTTGAGCCGTCCGCGCATCGACTGGCAGACCGCTTTCTTTTTGATGATCATTGCCCTGCAGGCCGCGCGCCTTTTATTGCAATACGCCGTGCCGAAAGGACTTTGGGTGCTTTCTATTCGCACTCCAGTGGCTCTGCTGGCGGTCTTTGCCGCCACCGTAGCTACCATTGCCATTCCGATCAAGATATGGAACCTGACGCGCATTGAGATGAAGCTGGAAGAGCAGGAGAAGTTGCTTCTTGAAGCCCGTCTCGATGCTCTGCAAAGCCAGATCAATCCACATTTTCTATTCAACACGCTGAATTCGGTATCTTCCCTGGTGCGCTTTGATCCTGACCGTGCGCGCGAGCTGATTTTGAAGCTTTCCAAGATTCTCCGCCGCCTGCTGGGCAAGCATGATGAGTTTGTTCAGCTGCGCGATGAGATTGAATTTGTGGATGATTATCTTGATATCGAAGTCGTGCGCTTTGGCCGTGACAAGCTTCGCGTCTATAAGCATCTCGACCCTGAAACGCTGGACATCGTAATCCCCGCTATCCTTTTGCAGCCGCTGGTGGAAAACTGCATCAAGCACGGCCTGTCGCCAAAAGTTGACGGTGGAAGCATTACCATTCGCAGCCGCATTCAAGATGGCAAGCTGATGATCCAGGTGGAAGACGATGGCGTGGGCATGAGCGCACCTCCAGCGGTCGCCGCTGAACAGATGAGCTCAGGCCGCGGAATTGGCATGGTCAACGTGGCGGAACGTCTACACGTGTTGTTTGGCGACGAAGGCAAACTTACTGTGCAAAGCCGCGACGGCCACGGAACTTTGGTGATGCTGGAAATGCCGGTGGTGGATGCGGAAATGTCTGCTCCGGGTGCTGCCGCTGCTATTTACGCCGCACGCTCCAACACGCGCTCATAAAATCTTTCATATTCAGGAATGATCTTCGTGGAACAAAACCTTGTTTGCGCCTCCCAGCGAGCTATTTTGCCCATCTCGCGCAACCGCTTTTCGTCGGAAAGAATGTCAATCGCATAGCGTGACATCGTTTCCACGTCGCCCACCTCGGCAAGATAGCCGCTACGTCCATGGTCAACTACTTCGGCAACGCCGCCCACGGCGGTCCCCACAGTCGGAACTTCGCACGCCATGCCTTCGAGCGCTGCCAGTCCAAAAGATTCCATTTCACTGGGTACCAGCAGCAGATCGGCGATGGAGAGCTTTTCATAAACGCGGTCTACTTTGCCCAAAAATTCCACGCGATTGCGCAAGCCTTTCTGGTTCACCAACCACTCCGCACGTGAGCGCTCAGGGCCATCCCCCATCAGCAGCAGCCGCGACGGCATTTTCTTCTGCACGCGATCGAAAATTTCAATCACGTCGCAAATTCGCTTAACCGGCCGGAAGTTTGATACATGGACAAGAATCCGTTCGTCTTTCCCAGCATATTCGGCCCGATTTTCCGTCGCTTTCGGGTCACGCATGTAGGTGTCACAGTTCACGAAGTTATAAATCACTTCAATCGGATTCTTGATTTCGAACTCCTGCACTGTCCGCTGCTTCAGATAATTTGAGATGGCCGTCACACCATCGCTCTGTTCAATCGAGTAACGAGTTACCGGCAGATACGAACGGTCCGCGCCAACAATCGTGATGTCGGTGCCGTGCAGGGTGGTCACAAAGGGCAGCTTGCGCGCTTTGCCATTGGGCTGGGCGGCCAGCATCTGTCGCGCCAACAATGCGCTGACCGAATGCGGGATCGCATAATGAACGTGCAGAATATCCAGGTTATAGATCTCCGCCACTTCCGCCATGCGAGTTGCCAAGGCCAGATCATACGGCGGATACTCAAACAGCGGATACTGCGAGACCGTGACTTCATGAAAGAAGACGTGAGGCTGTTTGGTGTTCAGGCGAATGGGCTGCTGGTAAGCGATGAAATGCACTTCATGGCCACGCTGCGCCAGCTCAATTCCGAGTTCCGTGCCCACAACTCCGCTGCCGCCATACGTGGGATAACAAGTTATGCCGATCTTCATCCGATTAGGTCGTCCATGAATTGATTCAACTGTCCATGAGTTGATTCAACTGAAGATAACAGGATTCACAATCTTTGGCGCAGGTACACTAATTTTGACGAGCGAACTGGCATTCTGGTTTGCGCCGGACAGGAGTGAGCATCTGAAATATCCCTGCGATTCACTCGCACGTTCCGCAAGTGGTGCGATGCCATCTTTCCCTGTCGCGCGGGCTGCATGGGTCCTTACCGCGACGATCCTGGGGTCGAGCCTGGCATTCATTGACGGAACAGTGGTGAACGTCGCTTTGCCCAGTATCCAGCAAGCGCTAAACGCCACGGTTGCAAATGCGCAGTGGGTAGTGGAATCTTACGCGCTCTTTCTGGCGGCGCTCATTTTGCTTGGCGGCGCTGCGGGCGACTTCTATGGTCGCCGCCTCCTGTTCCTCATCGGCGTCGCCCTCTTTGCCTCCGCATCAGCGTGGTGCGGCTTTGCTCCGGACATTCGGCACCTGATAGCGGCCAGGGCTTTGCAGGGAGTGGGCGGCGCTATGCTTGTCCCGGGAAGCTTGGCGATCATCAGCGCCGCATTTCCAACGGACCAGCGCGGCAAGGCAATTGGCACATGGTCAGGATTTACAGGAATCACCGCGGCCATTGGACCCGTCCTGGGCGGATGGCTCGTCCAGCATCTTTCCTGGCGCTGGGTATTCTTCATTAATCTGCCCATCGCTGCTGCCGTAATCGTAATCTCTCTGTTCTTTGTTCCGGAAAGTTGCGGCGAAGCCGGCAAGCATAAGCTTGATATTCCCGGCGCATTGCTGATTACCCTTGGTCTCGGGTCGCTCGTCTTCGGCATGATTGAAGCGCCAGGGCTCGGCTGGGCAAATCCTGAATCATGGGCGACTACCGCTGCTGGTATTGCCGCGATCGGTCTTTTCCTCTGGCGTGAGGCCAGGACAGATTTTCCGTTGCTTCCCCTGCAGCTTTTTCATTCAAAGAATTTCAGTGGCGCAAATCTGTTGACGCTCTTGCTCTATGCCGCGTTGGGTGCGCTGCTCTTTTTTCTTCCTTACAACTTGATCCAGGTGCAAGGCTATACGCCGACGCAAGCCGGTGCAGCCAATCTACCGCTGATTCTGATTTTGTTTTTTCTCTCTCGATGGGCCGGCGGCCTGGTTGCTCGTTATGGCGCAAAACTTCCGCTGGTGATTGGGCCTGTTGTTGCCGCATGCGGCTTTCTCTTGTTCGCCAAGCCGGGAATTGGCGGAAGTTATTGGACGACATACTTCCCGGCGATGATCGTGCTTGGTCTGGGAATGAGCGGCGTGGTGGCTCCTCTTACAACCACGGTGATGGATTCGGTCAGCGAACACCAGGCCGGTGTGGCTTCCGGGGTAAACAATGCGGTTTCTCGCGTCGCATCCCTTTTATCAATCGCCGTTCTCGGCATGGTGGCGTTTCATGTCTTCAACCTCCAACTTGCGAACAAGCTCAATGCGTCGGAGCTACCCGCGCCGGCAAGACATGCCGTGCTGGAACAGCGGAACCGCCTAACGCAGATCGAGCCGCCGAGTGGAATCACTATCGCTCAGCAGCAGATTCTAAGAAGGTCGATCGATGAATCATTTCTGTCAGGCTTCAGGTGGGTAATGTGCATTTCAGCAGGATTGGCTTTGTTCAGCGCCATCAGTGCGTGGAGCATGATTGAGGGCAAGCCGCGATAAGCCGTAAAGCCACGCTGAAAACAGAGCGCGGCTAGCAAGCATGGACTTTAAGTCTGCGACTGTGCAGCCAGAAAATCCATCACGGCTTTACGCGAAGCCTCCGGCTGGTCGGTGGTAAAGATGTGGCTGGCGTGCGGCAGCTTTACCAGTTGCGATCCATTGATACGCGAGGCAATCACGTCGGCATTGCCTGCTGGAACCAACTGGTCCGCTTCGCCATGGATGACCAGGGTTGGCGCAGCAATCTTTTGTAATCGGCTGTATGCTTCCCATTCGTAGATTCCCTGCAACTGCGCCTTGTAAGCTTCTGGTTTGGGAAACCATTGCCGGCGAATCGCCAGATCTTCTTCAATCCGCTCCAGCGGCGTAGACGAATCATAGACATAAGGCCGCATGGCGCGTGCATGTTCCTCAGGACCAAGGCCGATCCCCATGAGAATTTCCGTGACGCGCTTCTCTGCGCGCACGGCGTTGGGGCCGCCCGGCGCAGTACATCCTAGAATCAGCGACTGCACGCGCGCCGGATATTGCAAAGCGAATTCCTGCGCAATCATCCCGCCCATTGACAAGCCAAACACATGTGCGCGTTCGACCCCGGCAGCATCCAGCGCAGCCGCGGCGTCGGAAGCCATCAGGGCGATGGAATAGGGTCCAGCGGGCGCGTCACTCTGGCCACTGCCGCGATTATCGAGCGCGATAGTCCGATAGCGCTCCTTCAACGTAGGCCGTGTGCGATGCCAAAGGTACGAAGGATAGCCAAGCCCCATGATGAGCAAAATGGGATCGCCGCTTCCCTGTTCGTCCCAGTAAATCCGCGCGCCCTGATTGTGAAGAAACGCCATTTGAGTCTCCTGCCGATAATCGCCGTCGAAGGAACGGCATTCATGTTACGCGAGACAATATATTTCGAGAAGCGGGTTATCTAGAAAAAGCAGCCAGAAGGTTCCTCAATGTCGTGTTGCTGCGTTCCCTTTCGTAACCTCGGCCTTTTTATTAGGTGCATTGCGGGATTATCAAGGCATGCCAGAATGATTCGATTATGGAAACTCCCGCAATGGTGACGAAGGAACAGCAGGACATTGGACGTGCGTATACAAAGCGGTTGGGAACTACTGCATTGCTTCAGCTTTTTCTGCAGTTACTGGGAATGACCGCATATTGCTACTTGGGTGGCTCTGAAATAGTGACGCAAGCGGCGGAACGTATTACCCACAATTTCTACTTGCAACTTGTCTTGTGTTGGATTCCTATTTGGAGTATCCACACGGCCTGCTCTCTGGCAGGCTCATGGCCGCGTTTCCATATTGATCGACAGTTCTGCATTTCGCGGGCCGGTTTTGCTGCAACACTATTGGATATCTTAAAGGCGAAAGCTATCTTATTCGTTATTGGCGGGATTTTTCTCGAAATAGTTTTCGCTTCGCATCGAATCTCATCCTCGTTCGGGTGGATATGGGCCGGTGCTCTCTGTTCGCTCTTGCTTCTGACTGTTGATAGATTTCTGCCGTTCTTACTGGCTCTGTTTTATCCAATGATGCCTGTGCGTGATGATTCTCTGCGGGAACGCCTCACAGGGCTGGCAAGCAAAGCAGGACTACGCCTTGGAAAGATCTTCGAATGGCATATATCAAGCCGCACTCGTCAGGCGAACGCGTTTGTATCTGGTGTAGGAACGGCTCGGAGAATTCTATTAACTGACACATTGTTAAACGCGTTATCACAAGATGAAGTAGAGGCAATTGTGGCTCATGAACTTGGTCACTGCGCCCTTCACCATATCGCCAAAAGGATCGCATTCCAAGGTGTACTTTTATGTGGGATTTTTTGGGCCATCAACTTTTCTGTCATGAATGGGCTCATCTGGCTAGGGAATGAGGAGCTGGCATGGAATGATTTGAATCTAGTACCTGGAATTCTTTTCTTTTACGTGGTTGGGTTTTTCTACGCTAATTTCCTGATGTCAGCTTTGTCACGGGGACAGGAAAGAGCGGCCGACTTGTATAGTTGGAAGTTGACAGGCCGCACTGCCCCTTTCATTACCGCTATGCGAAAGCTGCAGGATCTGAATTTAATTGTCTTTGACCAGGACTCCCAGTGGAAACACGCACATCCTGCCACTGCGGAACGCATTGTCGCCGCGGAGCAATATGAGAATAAGCATCTCGCAAGCGTTGGGATGGCGCAGGGTTCACACCAAAATCCCATTGCGGATCCCTATCTTGAATAACTCTTTTTTTACACTAGATCAAACGCCAACTCGCCCAGCTTTTCCAGGCTACATGCGATTTTGTCTCCGGGCTTGAGCCACACTTGTTGGTCTTTAGGCTTGCCCTGGATCACGCCCTCAGGCGTTCCGGTAAAAATAATATCGCCGGGACGCAGCGTGATGTACCGGGAGATATAGCTGACCATCTGCTTGCTGTTAAAGATGAAATCGCTTGTATTCGATGACTGACGCGTTTCGCCGTTGACCCGCGTCTCCAGCTTCAGGTTATCGGGGTTGATCTGGTCGGCGGTGACCATGTATGGGCCGAGGGGAGCAAACTGGTCGGGCGTCTTGCCAATCATCCACTGGCCGCCAGTTTCAAGTTGCAAGTCGCGCGCCGTGAAGTCGTTGCCGGTACAGTATCCGGCCACGTAAGAAAGCGCGTCGGCCTCACTAACATTTTTGGCTTCCTTGCCGATCACCATCACCAACTCAACTTCATAATCGAATTTCTTGGCATATTCCACCGGCAGCTTGATTGTGCCCTTGTGATGATTGAGCGCGACGTTGAACTTGTTGAAGAGCACCGGCGCTTTAGGAATAGGCGAGCCAATTTCCTGGGCGTGTTTCCTATAGTTCAAGCCAACGCACACAATCTTTTCCGGATGCACCACCACCGGCCCATACTCAATGCCATCTTCCTTGATGAACGCCGAATGTGCAGCGCTGGATTTCAGGGCAACGTGCACGAGCGCGTTCAAGCTGGGACCGTCTTCATGTTGGAGCAAATCATCCATGGTTGTCGGTGCATGCATCTTCAGCAGCTTCGCAGCTTCCGGAACGATCAGGATGCCCTTGTCGGTCTTGACAGCCAGTTCATACGCGCCGTTGCGGCGCAGGTTCAACACAGTGAGCCCGTGCGCCATGCCGCGCTTGCGTCCTTCGTCTGCGCTCACGCCAGCATGCGCCATGGTGAAACCTCCTGTGGCGGCCACGGCCGCAATTGCACCCGCTCCCTGCAAGACTCTTCTGCGCTCCATAATCCAACGCTCCTTTCAGGGTGGAAATAATAATACAGAATGTTTCTTTCCAGCGACTACCGTATGGGAAGGTACGCAAGCGTAAAGTCAAACGGTATAATTGCATTCACTGCCGATTGCCAAGGAGCACCGTTCGCGTGAAACATTTCTGCTTCGTGCTTGCGGCGATGTTGACCCTGACGCTGGCTGGCTCAGCGCAGACTGCTGATCCTGCAAAGATTTTACAAGTTACTGGCGAACGATTGCTGGCTGACCTGAAACGGATGCCCCGTTATACCTGTGTGCAAACCATTACCCGGACTTACTACGAGACCAGACATCACTCCGACCGGCCCTCTTGTTCCACGCTGATTGCCGAACACGATACGCGAAAAAAGAAACTGCCGGTAGAGGGTTGGGACCGCTTACGGCTGGAGGTGGCTTTGGTTGAGGGTGGCAGCGTTTATTCGTGGGTTGGGGCGCCCCGATTTACTGACGATACGCTTGACAAGCTGGCTGGCTCAGGGCCGCTGGGCAGTGGAGACTTTGGCGTTTTTCTAAATGGAATCCTGCGTCATGCGACGTTGAATTTCCAGGGAGAGCGCGTTGTCGATGGAGCTCGCCTGTTTGAATACTCATACGAAATGCCCATTAGCAAGAGCGGTTACAGGGTAAAGGTCCCAGACGGTTGGAGGGTGACCGGTTATGGCGGCACACTGCTGTTGGATCCTCAAGCCAACGATCTGGTACAGCTCGTCGTGCGCACGGATGAGTTGCCCTCCGCCAGTTCCGCTTGCCAGGCAACCAGTGAGGTCAGCTACCAGCGCGCCCCTATCCATGAACGCATGGTCCTGGTCCCGCATGAAACAAAGCTTTTCACCATCAGCACCACCGGGAATGAGTCCATAAGCGAAACCAGTTACGCAAATTGCCGCGAGTACACCAGCACGGTAAAGATGATTTTTGGCGGTGAAACAATAAGCGCGAGTCCCGGCCCCAATGCAGTCAGCACACCTGCCCAGGAGACGGCCGTGCCCCTGCCGGCGGGACTGCGCTTCAATGCTCACATTACAACCCCGCTGGACATAAACACAGCCGCCGCAGGCGATCCCATTGAAGCAGTTTTGAGCACGCCCATGCGTGACAAAAATAAGACTGCCATTGCTTCGGTGGGGACCCGCCTGCATGGCCGCCTGCGTATCTTCAAAGTGTCGACTGGGGCTTTCATTATCTTGGAGGTTGGACTTGAATTTGAGTCGATTGAAATCGAGGGCAGGAATGTTCCGCTGAAAGCGGCTTTTCCCCCTTCTCATGCCATATTTATACCCGGGAATTACTATCGGAGATTCTTGAGACCTGACTATTCCTTCGTCGGCGGTATTTTCTTTTTCAATAATATCCACTTGCGTCCCAAGCAGCTCGATTCAGAATGGATCACCGTTACTCCCGGCGAGGAGAAAGACAACAAAAAATAATGCGTGATGCCGAAACTAAGTAGCGCTGCCAGATTATTAATCCGGCCAGCGGCAGGTTACAACTTTAGTCTCGGTATAGAAATTCACACCATCTTTACCGAGAGCGTGCAGATCGCCAAAGAAGGAACTCTTCCATCCTGAAAACGGAAAGAACGCGACTGGTGCAGGCACGCCCACGTTGATTCCGACCATCCCAGCCGTAACGTTCTGGGTGAATTGCCGCGCCGCGCCGCCGGAGCGCGTAAAGACTGAAGCTGCGTTGCCGTATTCAGACTGGCTCACCACGTCGATTGCTTCTTTCAAGTCTTTCACGCGGATGACCGACAGCACGGGTCCAAAAATTTCTTCTTTAGCCACGCGCGATTCAGGATTTACTTTGTCCAGAATTGTCGGCCCAACGAAATAGCCTTTGCCGTTGGCAACAGGATCTCTGCGGCCATCGCGCGCCAGCACCGCGCCTTCTTTTTCTCCCAGCTCAATGTAGCTGAGAATGCGCTTCCTGGATTCGTCAGTAATCACCGGCCCCATACCGGTCTTTAAGTCACATCCATTGCCGACAGTCAGGTTGTCGGCGGCACGCACCAGCTCTTTTACCAGCGAATCGCCGATCTCGCCCACGGCGATGACAACACTAGTCGCCAGGCAGCGTTCGCCGGCGCAGCCAAAGCCTGAGCCCATTACTGCCGCGACGGTCGATTTCATATCCGCATCCGGCAGCACCACAGAGTGGTTCTTGGCTCCGCCAAGCGCCTGCACACGCTTGCCGTTGTTTGCTGCGGTTTCATAAATGTATTTGGCCACCGCGCTGGAGCCGACGAAAGACACTGACCGCACGCGCGAATCGGTCAGCAGTTGATCAACCGTGCTCTTTGCGCCGTGCACCAGGTTCAGCACGCCCGGTGGCATTCCGGCTTCATGCGCCAGCTCAACCATGCGCGCCGCGGTGCGCGGAACTTTATCAGACGGCTTCAGGACAAAAGTGTTCCCACAGGCAATGGCCAGTGGAAACATCCACAGCGGAACCATGATAGGAAAATTAAATGGCGTAATGCCCACGCACACGCCAACGGGATATCGAACTGACCAGCTATCGACGGACGTTCCGACGCGATCCACCGTGTCGCCCATCATCAGGGTTGGTGCGCCGCAGGCAAACTCAATGCACTCTATGCCGCGATCAAACGATCCCTGGGCTTCCTCACGCGTCTTGCCGTTTTCTTCTATGATCAGGCCAACCATCTCCTGCGCATTCGCCTCCAGCAGCTCACGAAACTTAAACAGCACTTTGCAGCGCTGCACCACCGGAGTTTTACTCCATGCAGGAAACGCCTTGTGCGCCGCATCAATTGCGGCGGAAATCTCTTCTGAAGTACAGCGCGGAATCTCAGCTACAGCTTCACCCGTGGCAGGGTTGTGCTGGATATCTTTCGGTCCGGTAGAAATGACCGGTTTTCCATTGATGTACAGCGGGCAGGATTTCAGTTCGGCGGCGCTTGCAGTCGGTGTCATTCAGAACCTCACTGGATATGCATAAATTTTACACCGCTGGGTGGAGGATTAGCCCCCGATCAGCGATCCAGCCTATGACATGCGCGCCGACGAACAAAGAGTTGGCTGAAGCCAAGATGGTGGAGTGGACTGCGTGGATGTACCGTCTGCGAGGCTGCTTTGATCATCAACCATTCTTTTCTCTCCTAGTCGTTAAGTGAACGCCATTTATCGACAATCAGAATTTTCGGCGCACACTCTTCCCACTCGCGGCTCAGGTCAGCCCAGTTGGGATTTGCAGCCAGAATCAGTTTCAACTTCTTTGCCCGCCGCCTTATTGACTCTCTTGTCTGCATACGTCCCACATAGCTTGAGTGACGCCATTTTCCAGTTCTTTCACCACTTTGGAGACAATTTGACCCAGCTGTTGCTGGGATTCCAATTCGTTCAGAGGTTTCTCTATCTGCGCTTTCTGGTGGGTAGTTTTGGCCATAAGCGACAGAGAGTAGCTGAATCGGAGATTCAAATTCTGTCCACTCTTGCACATTTCCAGTTTTTTCTCGACGCGCTCGATTTGGCGGGAATGGGTGCGCCACCCGCCAAAGCAACGCCCACAAAAAAAGCTATTTGTGGGCGTGTGGCTGGCCGAAAAACTGTTACGCGGCGACGGCTGCTTTGGGCCTGGGTACCGGCACATGAACTTTGACCGGGGTGCCGCAGTATTCGTCAAACAGCTTGCTGCTTGCGGCCTTGACAATCGTTTCTCCTGCCTGCCGAATTCCATTGCTGGCTTTTTCACTGGACGTCAGTGAAGCCAACTCGCGCAAGGCATGGGCCAGAACAATGTCGTTCATTGCGGGAGTAACGTGCTGCAACCATGGCTCAGGCTGAGGTGAGGTGAGGGAAACTTCGCTGTGAGGCCTGGGACCGCCCTTAAACCACGGTGGACAGATATCGTCGCCATCTTCCCAACCGGCGGTGAGACCTTGCGACGAGCTGGTTACAAGTTCCTTGCCGATGTTGTGAACATTTGTCGCGAGACTTCGATCGCGCAAATTAACACTGATATCGCGCAGCAACTCGGCCACAACCAGATCGGACATCGACGACCGGAAAATGGGGCCAGGCTGGCCGGGGTTGCCGTCAATCCAGCTGGGGTCAATGAGTCCGTGCAGGAAAGCAACTTTTTGTAGGATCAGATTTGTTTTCAATTTAATTCTCCTTACGAGCATTGGTTAAGAAAGCATCCATGTGTTGAGCGACTCAGGTGAACAGGCTTTTAGCACATGTTTCTGCCTAAGTTGACGCACTAACCGATTCGATCAGCGGGTTGCGATCGTGAGCCACGGTGAGGCTAAGAGATTTGAAGAGCTCAGATAAGCTGACTTAGTTCAGGGGACCTGAAAAGAGAGTAAGGATTCTCGCTCTGTTCTGAACCCTATGCTTGTGGAGGCAGGATGTCAATGATTGTCGAGAGCTGCTGGACTGCTCCGCATCGCTGCGCGCGAGTTTACGGCACGGCTGAAGCCGTGCCCTGACACTTGTCCTTACCGTGGATACGGGGTCGCGGCGGTTGCGGAATTTAGAAACGGTGTGGAATCCCACCCTTTGCAAAAAATCGCGAAGAGTAGGACACCGGCAGTATTGTGAGTTACAAAGAAGTAAGATCTGCTTCCATCCCCGTTAAACAATTTGCCAACTGCTATCAACAAAAATGCCCGTCATACTTCGACGGGCAATGCCATACCATTCCATCGAAGCAAATCCTGTAAAAGATTATTGTGCAGTCACAAATATAGGAGTAGGTCTGAAAGAGTCATCCTGATCGATGGCCTGCACGATGATCTGATGCCGCCCTTGCGTGAGCGATATGGTGGCGCGCAGTTGATCGTTCCACTCCTCAAAGCGCTTTTTGCCATCAACCCACAACTCCATTCTTTTTACCCCAGCGGGAGAGTTTCCAGACCCAGTTACGGTCAGTGTGGTTCCCACTGTCGAATTGGCAGCCGGAGAGCAGATTTTAGCCTGCAATCGCGATGAGTTTGGCGGAGGGCAGTTCGTGCGCGCGTTGTCATTGGTCACAATCTGCCAGCCAGCCTGCTCGGTGCCGATGTCAAGGCTACTGCTACCTATGTCATGCCGTGAATCGAAATTCACATCGCGAGCGATAAGACCGGTGGGGTCTACAAACCCACCGTTGTTCGGAAGGTCCGGGCGAAAGGGTAGCCGGAAAACTGTCACCGGTGGGTCGAATTTTCCGTCGCCATGATTTAGAGAATACTGCACAAAAGCATTGCTAAAATCCTGGCTGACGGTCACGAAGTCCTGGATGTTGTCGCCGTCTACATCAGTCACGGCAATTAAACTAGCGCCTGCACCTGGATTCACACCGATTCGATCACGCAGCACAAAAGCGCCGCTACCTGTATTGAGAAAAACATATACGGAATTTGCGAATGAACAAGAACTTCCACAGATGTCAACCACACGGAAAACAAGGTCCGGCAATATATCGTGATTAAAAGAACCCCAAGCCATGCTTCCCGCAACGCTACCGTTAGGCATTTTGAATTGCGAGCGCAATTGAAGTTTGCCAAAAGCATTGTCGGTGAATATCATCGCCTGGGTATTTCCAGCTACCAGAGCAAGGTCAGGACGCCCATCAATGTTGAAATCGGCGGTGACCATCAATCCTTTGGCCATATTGGGCGCACCGGGTAAGCCGATCTTCTGCCATATGGTGAGATTGCCGCTGGCGTTGCCGCGATAAATTAACAAATTGCATTTAACATTCGGGATACAGTCGATGACAGCAAGATCAGCAAAGCCGTCGCGAGTGAAATCCGCCGCCGCTATGGCCTTGGGGTGACCTCCGATAATAATGTCATTCGCCGGACGGAATGTTCCATCGCCATTGCCGAGCAAAATGCTGACCGTATTGGTAGCGGCATTGGCGACCGCCAGATCGAGATTGCCATCGTGGTTGAAATCCGCGGTCAGTATTTCGTCCGCCCCCAGACCAACCTCATACGACGCAGTGACTTGCTGGGTGGGCACGCCAAGGTTAATAAGCACCGTGCCTGTAAAACGGGAGTCCTCAAGTTCCAGGGCTGCCACATCAAGCTTGCCATCACGGTTGAAATCCCCGACGACAAGTGAAGAAGCCGAAAGGTCAAAATCCCCGCTGGCAAATTCCGTGGAAAAGGTGATTGGAGTTTTGGCAGTTGCCGCATCAGCGGGTATCTCCTGCGCTGATAGCAGCGTGCCGCCTAATAAGAGCATTGTGGACAATATCCGTTGGGAGAAACAGAGAACACTTGAATTCAATGGGATAGCCTCCGAAAGAATTTGAACAACGTGGTACGGAGGGAACTGCATGGTCTTCCGTGGATTGTGAGATGCTCAAGGTGATGCGAGTGGCTGCGAACTAATTAGCCTTAGGTTAGGCTTAAGTTAACTACAAAGACATTGAGAGTGAAACTTCAGTACTTGTGAGATCTTCTAGAACGCTTATGGTTAGAAGGTTCTTAAGATTGCGAAAAAGAAGCCGAGTAGGCGCCAGGGACTGGTTGCGCTCCGCTCCGCTGCGCGCTGGCCTCCACCCCGGCCGAGCCAAAACCGGGCTCGCCGGGGACCCCGGGCCGCGGCGCAAGGAAGAAATTTGCTTTCTGCGCTTTATGGCACGGCTGAAAGCCGTGCCCTGACACTTGTCAAGCAGAGGGATGCGAGATCGCGGGTAATGTTGGTCTATAGGACCGCCTTGATTTGCTAACCCTTGAGAGCAGCGGAGCCGATTCCTCGGGCCTCACAGAAGCTATATCGGAGATTTAGAGCAGCGATGCGGGTTCGGCTCTCGGAACAGCAGATCGTTGGGTTGGCGTTGTGTTCGACCGCAGTCACGTACATCTTCACTCCGTCTCGCACTGGCAAATGATATCTTTGTTTATTCTAGTTGTTTTCAAAATGAGAATCTGGTCTTAGCGAGGCTCTGTTTAAGGGATCCTAGGAACTTGTTGAAAAATGATTTCAATACGTCACCACAGCCGCCGAGCAAAAACAATTTAGCGTTTAAATGGCTTGTGAGGCGCGTTTGGATTGTGGCTGGGCATTTTCAACCTTCTATTTTTCTTGGATCGAACGCAAAAAAGCCCTTTTTCAACAAGTTCCTAGGGCTAAACACCCGCCTGCGGGACTAACTGGTTTGGAGCGAATATGGTGAATAGCAAGAAGCGCAACTTCGATTACCTTCCTCTTAGCATTCGTCTCGAAACTTTGGGCGGGATTGCAACTCCATTGGTGCTTCGTGGCACGCCCTTACCCGCAACGCGTTCAGAGAGTTTCTCGACCGCTTCGGATCAACAAACCAGTGTAGAAATCAAGATCCTAATGGGAGAAAGCTCGCTTTCTCGAAATAATCTAGTGCTAGGAACTTTTCGCCTGAAAGAAATTCCTAAAGCCAAGCGTGGTGAAGCTCAAATAACGGTGGAGTTTTCATTAGATAAGACTTGCGCCTTGACAGCTCGCGCTACTCTCAAGGGTACCCAGTTAGCAGCGGAAGAGGGATTTTCTGCTCCTGATCTTTCAGACGACTTCGTGAAAAAGGTACTTGCCGAAGCCGAGGCAAGCCGTGAATCGGATGAATGGGAACTTGCCCGAAGAGAAGTAAAGGGTCGAGCTCAAATGCTGCTCGGAGAAGCCGAGGAACGGCTCAGAGCAGGGCCGAACGCAAAGCTGAGTGAAGCTGTTGCTGCGCTTGGGCTGGCTATGTCGTCTGACAAAGATCAAGAAATAAAGGAACGCACAGAAGGGTTGACTTCTATCCTTCACCCGCCAGACTTTTCGAACTTTTCAGGCATTTTTAGTAGCATGTTTGACACACGAAAGCCTCGACCTACGCACAAAACTCAACCAGTCGTGAGCCGAGCCAGGACTTCTCCTCCTAAGCCTCAGGAGGATTTGGCACCGTCTGCACCCCAACATCCCCTGGGCAAGATATTTGGGGGCGGCAGTTTTACTCTTGAGCCCCAGCTGTGCTTTGTCTTAATGCCTTTCGACGCAAAGTTTCAGGCAGTGTACGAGGATCACATTCGTCCGACAATCGAGCGGGCGGGTCTCCGATGCGAACGTGCAGATGAAATTCGTGGGGTTAAACAAATTACCGCAGACATATGGGAACGAATCAATCGTTGTAGGTTTTTAGTCGCCGAACTAACCGACCAGAACGCGAACGTTTTCTATGAACTTGGATTGGCGCACGCGCTAGGCAAGGATGTAATTCTTATCACGCAATCGATGAGTTTTGTCCCGTTTGACATTAAGACCCTACGCTGCATCGTCTACGATACAACCGCTCGTGGTGCAAAGAAGCTCGAGAATGACCTAGCCGCTACCATCGGTTCAGTTATCAAGTCTTCGTGATCAACGGTGTCACGCTATCCAAAACGTAAATATGTTTTACCGGAACTTAGCCTCTCTTAGCAGCAAAAGAGTGCGCGCTGTTCATCGCTTGATTCGTAAATGTTAGCCCGGGCTTGAGTGGCTCAAAACCAATAATCCATCAGACAGCGCGCTAGCCAATTCAAAACTTCCAAAAAAATCATATCAACATTATTGACATCTGTTCGCCTTTCGTTTAATATGCGCTTGAGGTTCTCGCCGGGAGCGGCAGCGGCGAACCGTCCTTTAATCGGCAGCAGGAGCGAAGCCGGTTTAGCGATTCAGGGGATCCCAAAACTGGAGGCGGGAGACCCGAAAAGGCCAGCACCCACGCGATCATAGCCGGCCCACCGTTAGGGTCACAGAGAGCGTCTTTAGCAGTCTGCAATTCAGCAATCTGCAATCAGCAAATAAAACAATTAGAGATAAGTGTGGCTGAAGAGGCTTTTGGCTTTTGGCTTTTGGCCATTGGCTTTTGGCTAAGGCAAAGGCAAGACCCACAGCCAAGGAGCGCTGAAGACGCAGGCGAGGGCGCCTGCGCTCCACGAGTTTTTTATGGAAATCAGCTGGGCACCCGGGATGCGGGTGGCCTCTAACGGAGCGAAAAATCGTGACTAAAGAAGAAGTGATTGCCGCCATGAAGGAATGTGCCGTCTCGCTAGGCCATGCGCCCAGTTTCCCGGAATTGAGAAAGTTGACCCAAGTGATCCTGTGGGACATCCGAAAGAATTTTGGGACCTATGGACGGGCACTACAGGCTTGTGACCTTAAACGCCATGGTGGAGGCTACAAACTGGAGATGAGAACGCTGTTTCGAGAATGGGCGGAAGCCACCCGCAGCCTGGCCAAGGTGCCAACGATGTTTGAGTACGAAGAACAGGGCGGGAGCAGTTGCCGGGCATTGATGCGCCGGTGCGGCGGATGGAGCAATGTTCCAATACGGATGCTGGAATACGCACGGCAGGAAGGCTTGCAGGGAGAATTTGCCGATGTGTTGGACATTGTTGCGACCCGCCTGCAGTTCCCTACCGGCCGGGGCAGACCTACCAAACTACCAACCAGCATGCCAACCAAACCTAAGATTATGGTCGACCAGCCGATGTATGGAGAGCCGTTGCTTGATTCTCCGCTGATGTGCGCTCCGATCAATGAAATGGGCGTGGTGTTGCTGTTTGGGGCCATGGCGCGGCAACTGGGATTCTACGTGATCCGCGTGCAACCTGAATTTCCCGATTGCGAAGCGCTACGCCGGGTGGAGCGTGGCCGGTGCCAACTGGTGAAGATTGAATTTGAACAGGAAAGCAGGAATTTTCTCGTCCATGGCCATCCGCTGAGCGGGGCCGACTTGATTGTGTGCTGGAGCCATAACTGGCTGGATTGTCCGCTGGAAGTGATTGAGCTGAAGAGCCTGGTGGGAAAGCTGGTACTGAGCATGGAGCAGAAAGTTATTTTGCCGGAGTAAACCTACCACGGAGGCACGGAGACACAGAGAACAGCAAAAGGCAAAAACAAAATTACCACTGATTAACACTGACGACACTGATAGGAACGGAGAAAATCATTTCGCCGCAGATTTACGCGGATAGACGCAGATGAAAACCAAAATCCACCACGGAGGCACGGAGACACGGAGACACGGAGACACGGAGAAAAGATCGGGTGATCGGGTCATCGGGTCATCGGAAAAACAAAAACCAAGGCAAGAGCTTACCGCGGATGAACACGGATTGTCGCGGATAGAGAGGCGGATGAATTTAGGAGCAGAAACCAATTACAATAAAAGATTCCGCCTCACTCTCCAGAGCTATCTGGAGAGCCTTCGTCGACGATAGTAACACCTACCACGGAGACACAGAGGCACGGAGAAAAAGTAAAAGTTGGGACAAAATGGCAGTATCTGAACACACGTCGGAAAAAGTAAAGGTAGCGGAGAGCGAGAGCATCATTGTGCGCGGAGCGCGGGTGCACAATCTCAAGAACATTGATTTTGAGATTCCGCACAACCAGCTCACGGTGGTGACGGGCGTTTCCGGCAGCGGCAAAAGCTCACTGGCCTTTGACACGATTTATGCCGAGGGCCAGCGGCGCTATGTGGAGTCGCTTTCAGCCTACGCGCGGCAGTTCCTGGAGCGCATTGAGAAGCCCGATGTTGACCTGATTGATGGCATTGCGCCGGCGATTGCCATAAGGCAGAAGAATTCCACGCGCAATCCGCGATCAACGGTGGCGACGGCCACGGAGATTTACGACTATCTACGGCTGCTCTATGCGCGCGTGGGCCGGACTTTTTGCCGGAATTGCGGACAGGAAGTAAAGAAAGATACGGTAGATGAAGTGGCGCAAGCCATTCTTGCTTTGGAAGAAGGCATACGGCTGAATGTGCTCTTCCCTGTTTCACCGGTTGCGCCGCCGACGGCCAAGCCGGAAAAGAAAACGCGTGGACGCAAAGCGGCTAAGGCTGCGGCAATTTCTGAAACGGCGGTGAATGCGCTGCGCGAGCGCCTGTTTGATCTGCGCAAGAAAGGCTTTGGCCGGCTCTTTCAGAATGGACAGATCTTTGAGTTTGCCACGCCGGAGTCGCTGCTGGATATCGATTTCAACCAGCCGGTGTATGTGCTGATTGATCGCATTGTTACAGGGCCAGATCAGCGGACAAGAATTGTGGACGCGCTGGAGACTGGATATCGAGAAGCGGGAGAGACGATATTCGAATTAGCGCTCCGCCAGCCTGCGGCGCTCCGCGACGAGCTAGCGCTAGGCGAGGCTGCGTCACTTCGAGAGGCCGAAGCGTTGGAAGAGGAAAGCGCGAACCGCGAGCAAGCCGGGCATCGAGAGCCTGGAGCGCTGAGCGTCGAGACTAAGCCGAGTGAAGGCGAGAGGCCGCTGCAACAGTGGCGATTCAGCCATCGATTCGAATGCAAGAATTGCCACATCAAGTATGAAGAGCCGGAGCCGCCGCTGTTTTCGTTTAACAATCCTTTTGGCGCGTGCCCCAGGTGCCAGGGATTTGGCAACACGATAGATTTTGATTTGAACCTGGTGATTCCGGACGTGACGAAGACGCTGAGTGAAGGCGCGATTGAGCCGTTTACCAAGCCGAAGTATCGTCCGTGGCAGGCGGAGTTGCGGAAGTTTGCGCGGCAGGCGGGCGTGCCGTTTGATGTGCCGTGGCAGGACTTGAGCAAGGAGCAGCGGGAGCTGGTGATGGAAGGCGAAGGCAAGTTTCCCGGCATACAGGGATTTTTTGCGGCGCTGGAACGCAAGAAATACAAGCTGCATGTGCGCGTGTTTTTGAGCAGGTATCGCGGGTATGCGGTGTGTCCGGAGTGCGGCGGAGGCAGGCTGCGCGCGGACGCGCTGCAAGTGAAGATTGATGGCAGGAACATCCGCGAGCTGACGCAGTTGACGGTGGAAGCCGCGGCGGAGTTTTTTAAGACGCTGAAGTTGTCAGCAGAGAAAACGGAGATTGCAGGAAAAATTCTGGAGCAGATTCAAGAGCGCTTGAAATTCCTGAACGATGTTGGACTGGAATATCTGACGCTGGATCGGCTGGCTTCAACCTTGAGCGGCGGTGAAGCGCAACGCATTCAGCTGGCGACTTCTCTTGGATCGCGGCTTGTAGGTGCGTTGTACGTGCTGGATGAGCCGTCGATTGGGCTGCATAGCAGAGACACGGCGAGGCTGGTGTCGATCCTGCATGAGCTGCGGAATCTGGGCAACACGATTCTGGTAGTAGAGCACGATCCTGAAGTCATGCGCGCGGCAGATTTGATCCTTGACCTTGGCCCCGGCGCGGGCGAGAACGGCGGCAAAGTGATGGCGTCGGCGACGTATGAGCAGATCAAGGGAATGCCGCAGTCGCTCACGGGAAGATACCTGAACCAGGAGCTGCGGATACAGATTCCGCAGAATCGTCGAACGCCCGGCGTGCCCATGATTAGGATCGAAGGAGCGCGGGCTCACAATCTGAAAAATATCAATCTGGAAATTCCTCTCGGCATGCTGGTGGCGATTACGGGCGTGTCGGGCTCGGGGAAATCTACGCTGGTGCATGATGTTTTGTATCAGGCTTTGGCCGCGGAAAAAGGCATCACCGCCGGCCCCGGCCCGGCCGCAAGCGGATTCAAGCGCGTCACCGGCGGACAATACATTGCTGATGTGGCCCTTGTCGATCAGGCGCCCATTGGCCGGACTCCCCGCAGTAATCCCGTGACTTATATCAAGGCCTTTGACGCGATCCGCGAAGTCTTTGCTTCTGTTCCTGAAGCCCACAAGCACGGCTACGGCGCGGGCCACTTCAGTTTTAATATTCCCGGCGGTCGCTGCGAAACGTGCCAGGGCGACGGCACTGTGACTGTCGAAATGCAGTTTCTGGCCGATGTCGAACTGATCTGTGAAGATTGCAAAGGCACACGCTACAAGCCGCAAATTCTCGATGTCCGCTATAAGGGCAAAAACATTCACGAAGTGCTGACCCTTACCGTGCGTGAGGCACTGCAATATTTCTCGGGGCATCCCAAGATTACTGACAAGCTGCGCGTGCTCGAAGAAGTTGGTCTCGGCTACCTGCGTCTTGGACAGTCGGCCACCACGTTGAGCGGTGGTGAAGCGCAGCGCATGAAGCTGGCGGCACATCTTGTCCCCTCAGGACGCGCGCAGGGCTTTGATCCTGCTACGCCAGAGGAAAAGGAGCAGCGCAAGCGTGCTCGCGCCGGCAAAGGCGCGCTCTATATTTTCGACGAGCCCACCACCGGTCTCCACTTTGATGATGTGAGCAAGCTGCTCGCGGCCTTCCGCAAGCTCATTGACGCAGGCGGCTCCGTGCTTTGCATTGAGCATAATATGGATGTCATCAAGGTTGCAGATTGGTGCATCGATCTCGGCCCGGAAGGCGGAGGCCGTGGCGGGCAGATTGTTGTGGCGGGCCCGCCGGAAACCGTGGCAAAATCCAAGAATTCCCACACCGGAAAGTGGCTGGCGCGCATCTTAAAGAGTGAGAACTCTGGATCCAATGGGCATCACTAAAGCCATCGCGGTTGCGTTGCTGGCAAGCCTCGCTCTGCCCGCTCTCGCGCAGACCCGACCGGTACATAAACCTCATCCACAAACCGCCGCTGACGACCGCGCCGCCGACGCGCTCAAAGAAGCTGAATCGCTCCTGCAAAAGCAGCAGTACCCGCAGGCCGAAGAAAAGCTGCAAGCCATCGTCACGCAGCAGTCAGAAAATCCCCAGGCATGGTTCGATCTCGGATTCGCACAGAGCCATCAAGGCAAGACCGCGGAAGCCATCACATCTTACAAAAAAGCTACGCAACTCGACCCCAAATGGTTTGAAGCACAGCAGAACCTTGGACTCACACTCGCCAAATCCGGTGATCTCAACGCAGCAGCAGCCGCGTTGAAAATTACAGTCACGCTCAAGCCGACCATCGGCGGACAGCAGGCCCTTGCTGCGGCATGGCTCTCGCTGGCTCAAGTCACGGAAGAAAGCCAGCCGCAAGATTCGTTAGCCGCCTACCAAAAAGCTGCTGAGCTCGATCCCGCAAACTCTGAAGCTCAACTAGGCATCGCCCGCATGGCGGAACGCTCAGGCAATACAGCCGGGGCAGAGCAACAATATCTGAAGCTTGCCGCAGCCGGAAGCAATGACAGTGTCGAACGTCTTATCAGCCTCTATCTCAAGCAAAAGCGCTTCTCTGACGCCGAATCCTGGCTGCACAAATACATCTCTGCCAATCCGCAAAACAGCGCGGCGCAACTTCAGTTAGGCAAGCTACTGGCTGCTGAAGACAAGCCGCAGGAAGCCATCGCCACGCTTGAGCCCCTTTACAAGGCTTCTCCTGACCCCAGGATTGCTCGTGATCTTGCCAGCCTCTATTTGGAAACCAAGCAGTATCCCGCCGCCGCCGACCTGCTTCGTCCCCTGATCGTGCAAAATCCCGCAGACGCCCAGCTTCATCTCGATTACGGTACTGCCCTCATGCATCAGCTCAAGTATGCTGAAGCGCAAGCGGTATTGCTCAAATCGCTCCAGCTCAACCCCAATCTTATGGAAGCCTATTCCGATCTGGCCTATGCCGCGGAGCAAAACAAGAATTACCAGCTCACCATTCGTGCGCTCGACGCGCGCGCCAAATTTCAGCCGGACACCCCGGGCACGCTCTTCCTTCGCGCCACCGCTTACGATAATTTAAGGATGTACAAACCTGCGGCGGAAAACTATAAGCTTTTTCTGAAGGCCGCTGCCGGTAAATTTCCCGATCAGGAGTTTCAGGCCCGTCACCGGCTCAAGGCGATTCTACCGGACTAACCATGCCAAAATTCTTTTCCATCATCCTACTGCTCGTGCTGTCTTTGGCCGCCGGCGCAGAGCAAAAAACCCTCGACCAACTCAAGACTGAAGCCGAGCATGCTTCGCCTGATCAGCAAGGCCGGCTCTATGCTGAAATCGCGGAAAAGCTGGTCGGCGTCGCGGACAAGCAATTTACTGATGGCGAATCCGTCAAAGGCCATGCTACGGTGCAGGACATCCTGCAATATGCCGCCAAAGCGCATGATCTTGTGATTGAGTCGCGAAAGAAGATGAAAGAGACTGAGAAATCTCTTCGCGAGTGTCACCGCCGTCTGGAAAACATGAAGCGCACTCTGGCAGCAGAAGACCGCCCCAGGGTTGAGGCCGTGGAAAAGCAAGTGGACAAACTCACTGAAGAAGTGCTTGAGTCCATGTTCGCGCCGCCTGAAAAGAAAAGGGACCACAAATGAAAACCGCTACCAAAATAATTTTTCTGTTGCTGCTGCTGAGCGTGGCCGCCGTCGCTAAAAGGCACGATCCCCTGACTGAAGCTGAGGCGGACCAGCTGCGTGAAGCCGCCATGGATCCCTACAATCGGATCAAGCTCATGGTCAAATTTACTGAGGCGCGTCTTACGGCTATCGACCAGGTCCGCCTTGACCCCAAGCAGGCGGCCGACCGCGGCAAGCAGATTCATGACCTGCTGGAAGATTTCACTAGCCTGCTGGATGAAATCAATGACAACCTTGATCAGTATGAGTCGCGTCCTCTCAATAAGGATTCCGTCAAGCAATATCACAAGGGTTTAAAGGAATTAATTGAAGCCGACGCGCGCTTTGACATTAAGCTTAAAAATCTCAAGTCGGCCAGTGAAACCGATCCTGTCACAAAAAAAGAGGCTCCCGATTTCCGCTTTGTCCTGCTGGATGCCATGGATTCACTGAAGTCCAATGCTGATATGGCGCGTGAATATATTGAAACCACGCACGATCAGAAAGATCAGGAGAAGAAAAAATAGTTCTTTTATCCCAAGCCGATGCGAGGGTCCCTATTGTCCAAAAATATCTCATGGGTCAAACTTCATTAAAACTCTGCTGCCAGCGCAAGGGTAGGCGTAGGGTTCCTTCACTGCGCTCGGGATTAAAACAACATGACCACCCTCACCCAGATTTTTGAGCAGGCATATCGCGATCTGCGTCCGCGCACGCCGGTGCCCGAGTTTGAGGTCCGCTTCTACCGTTTCGCCAATATCAATTGCACCATCCGCCTGCGCCAGGGACGCATCTTTGTCCGCCTCTCTGATCTCCTTGAAGGCGCGCCCGAGCCGGTGCTCTATGCCATCCTGCATATCCTCATCGCCAAGCTCCATCGCAAGCCCGTTGACGCTGCCCACGCCGCGCGTTATCGCAAATATACGGGTAGCCACGCCATGGCACAGAAATCGCAACTCATCCGCCAGTTGCGCGGACGCAAACGCATTGAAGGGCCCAAGGGCAAACACTACGATCTTGACCAGGTTTTCGACGATCTGAATCTTCGCTTCTTCCACGGCCTGATGGCCCGGCCGCAAATGACATGGAGCAGCAACAAAGCCCTCCGCAGCCTGGGCCATTACGATCCCGCGCATAACACAATCGTCGTCAGCCGCGTTTTTGATTCCCCGCGCGTTCCGCTCTATGCCATCGAATACCTTGTCTATCACGAGATGCTGCACCTGCGGCATCCAGTGAAGCTCCGCGGCAGCCGGCGTTTGGTGCACCCGGCAGCTTTCCGTGAAGAAGAAAAGCTCTTTCCGCAGTTCAAAGAGGCACAGCAATTCTTGAAACGCCTGGGTACGCTGGACTAAGACAATCCCTCTCTGATCACGTCCTTCTGCCCCTCCATTCGCCAACCTGCATCGAAGGTAACTACTGGTAAAAGTGCCCAATGTCATCTTTGGGGCCTTGCTCTATAACTGGAGTTGATTGAGGATGCGGAGTTCTTATGACCTTCTCGAAACGTACAGACGTACAGGCGCAATTTAAGTCGCCATTCTTTGATGGACTTGCTCCGCACGAACTATCGCACGTTTTGTCTTCCGCCCGGGAGTGCCGTTACTGCGCTGGGGCGATTGTCGCATCACAGGGGACGCCTGCCAACTCACTGTATGTGCTCGCAAAAGGCCGTGCGCGCTTTTTCCTCCTCACGCCGGAAGGCCGCAAGATCGTGCTCATGTGGCTCCCTGTGGGGGAAGTAGTTGGCGGAGCCGCTTTGCAGAGCAGGCCTTCCGACTACATCGTCAGCACAGAAACCGTAAAAGACAGCACAATATTGGTCTGGGACAAGCCGGCCATCCGCCGACTGGCCATACGCTATCCGCGATTACTTGATAACGCGCTGAACATGGCTGCAGAGTACTTCACTTTTTATGTTGCCACTCATGTGGCCCTCACCTGCCACACGGCACCTCAACGGCTTGCTGCGATTCTGGTGAACCTGGCACAAGGCGTAGGGCACAAGGTTCCCACAGGAGTGGAACTCGATGTCACCAATGAAGAGTTGGCCCAGGCTGCTAATGTCACACATTTCACCGCCAGCCGCCTCCTTAGCCATTGGCAGGGACAGGGCACTCTGGTAAAGTCCCGTGGCAAGATTCTGCTGCTCTCTCCGGCAAGCCTCTTGCGGGCTGCCGCCTAAATCGCATCATTTTTTGTCTGCTTTGCCTAGGCCGGAGCCTGTTTGCGCTATCGCAATCATGGACTTGTGCGCACGCAACGACGCCATCTGCTAACTCTGCGAACCTTATTTCAGGCCGGTATTACGCCACGGATCGTGGCTGGTATCGCCTGTCAGGAGGTAACTTTGCTCTCAAATGTTCGTGTCCTTGTTGTGGACGATTATGGGCCTTGGATGAACTTTGTCTCTGCTGCTCTTGAAGCCACACCTCAATTTCAAGTGGTTGGTCAGGCCAAAGATGGGTTGACTGCTCTGCAAAAAGTGGCGGAGCTTAACCCTGACCTGGTCGTGCTCGATATCGGGCTCCCCGACATCAGTGGGATTACGGTTGCTCAGCAAATCAGGGATATAGCGCCTAATGTCCGCATACTGTTTCTTACTGAGAACACTTCTCCGGATGTAGTGCGCGCTGCCCTACGCACGGGCGCTCAGGGTTACGTCGTAAAATCCTCCGCAGCCCGCGAACTTTTGCCTGCGCTGGATGCCCTCATGCTCGATTGCTATTTTGTGAGTGCCGCTGCCAACCATTTCGGGCCTGGCTATGGTCCACTTTTTAGCCGCCTAAGCGACGCTTAACATTTGCGGAGAATTTCCCGTGGATCGCTGCAAGAGGTTCACATACCTTTTGAGGAAACTAGTACGCTGATGGAATCTTAGAACAGCACTGAAGGCGCGCTATTATTAGGCCCACCGCGTTAAAGCTGTGGGCCTACTGATGTGCAGGGGCAAGACAATCACGCTGCCGCCGGCAACTCTCTGGCTCTTGCCACCGCTGCCAGCTCTGCGGCCGTCGCTCGCATCTTAAACAGCTTCACTGAAGTCGTTGCCAGACGCATTTTGTAACCCTGCTCACCCGTCATGTAATCGCAGTCCAGCCCCTCAGCCAGAGACTGCCGGGTGACTTCATAAATCAGTGACAAGGCAGGCGAGTGCTTTTCACATTCTGTCCCAAACCATCCTGTATAAAACCGCCTGCACTCGCCATCGCGCAACGTGACCACTGCTGCTGCCTTCTGTTCGCCATTTTCCAGAGTAAAAATCTCAAAGACATGCGGCATCAGTGCCGCCGCGCTCACCAAAAACTCAATACGCGCTGAATCATGGAACAAGCTGGTGTCACTTTGCCTTGCTTTGGCTTCATAAATCGCCCGCAAGAGCTCAGGATTATCTCCATTATGGGTTTTCAGAGCAAATCCCAGTCTCTCCATACGCCGCATATTACGCGCGAGCCGCGTATGCGCTTCCGCGAAGCTCTCAGCCGATACCTGCTCACACCTCACATCTGGCGCAGCCGCAAACGGCAACAATTCCAATTCATCGGTCACAACTCTGCGCTCACTCCCGCGTAAAGCCACGATCTCCAACGGATGCCCAAGCTCAGCCAAAGCTCCCAGAGCCGCACGCAACAGCGCGTCATCGCCGCAATGAAGAAATGCTCGATAATCGAACAGCTCTTCTCCCAGAAGCCTGATCGTTCCATCGCTCCGCCGCACCGAGGCTGGAACAATCGCCGCGCCCTGCCCTGATTCAACACAAACTACATATGGTTCTTCCCTCTCGGCGAACCGATCTGCAGCCAGCAGGTTCAGCTCAAAGTTCTGAAACAATGTGTATCGGCCAGCCGCATATAGTGATTCCCACAGCGGGCGAATCCGCAACATTTCCTCGGCTGACCGGCAAACCGTAATTTTCGCGCTTTGAGTCACATGGACTAAGACGCCATAAGGCGAGTAGCGGGATGTGTGGCTATAAGCTCTTTTGCGGGCATAATATCCAGACATCACAGGGAGCGACCTGATGCCGGTTTTAAGGTGTGACATAACTATTCTTCTAGCTGTAGCAATGTTGCTATGCGCTGTTCCTCCACAACCTAAGGAGCAACGCGGCAAGGATCCGCATCGCTCGGCCTGCACCAGCGCTCCCTGCCAAAAGATCGAGTCTTTTTTGAAGGCCAATTTTTGCGGCGCCTCACCCTTCGGAAATGGGCCCCAGAATGGCTGTGATACCCGCTCGGCAAAACAGCTACTGACCGGCGTCAACGTAAAGGCAGGTTTCGATTGCGAATGGAGCGTAACGGATGGAAGACCGAAATGCCGGCAGCGCAGTGAGCCACCACCGGCAATCCGAAACACTCTGCTGCGGGAAATGCGACGACTCGGCTTACCGCCAAAAGCCGAGAAGGACATTTACTTTACTGTCTGGCAGCCATCGTCAGCAAAATGGTTGCTTGCCGCCGCGGACTACGGCCAGGCAAATGGCAGCGATCTGGCTCTTTGCCAGGTGATTCTTGTTATTGGTCCGGGCGGCCGCGTCCAAACGCTGCGAAAAGTGCAATTTCAGAAAACAAATGCAGACAAACCCACCGTCACCACGTGGTTTCCCATGGGCATAGCCGACGCGGACGGCGACGGCCAGTTAGAGATCATCGTGGAAGGAGATGCCTATCAGGACCACTGGTTTGAAGTCGACAAGATGCAGGCCGGTTCCTTCAGGAAAATCTATTCTGGTCTTGGCTATTACTTATAGGAGTCGATTGAATTAAGCGAGCGTGGCTCGCAGTATCGGCAACCTGCTGCGAGTGGATCATGCATTTTATCACGCGCTTTTACTAGATTGTTTCTTTCCCAGTCCATCGCGATAATTTGCGCCATGAAGGCCGAAAGCGTTCACCTTAACGGCATTGAAATGTATTACGAGACAGAAGGCGCCGGAGATCCGCTCCTGCTCCTGCATGGCGGCACAGGGTGCCAGGAAAATTGGGTCTATGCTGGGGGCGATCAGTTCGCGAGTGAATACATGTTGATCAAACCCGATGCTCGCGGTCACGGCCGAACCACCAACCCGCAAAGAACAATTACTCATCGCCAATGCGCCCTGGACACGCTCGCTCTGCTCGATCATCTCGGCATCCGCAGATGCCGGGCTATCGGATTGAGTATGGGCGGCAACATTCTTCTTCACATGGCGACGCTGCAGCCGGACAGGATTGAAGCCATGGTCCTTGTCAGCGCGACCATGTACTTTCCTGAACAGGCACGGTCAATCATGGCTCAAGCCCCAGCGGCTCAAGACCAGCCGACACAAGAGTGGGAGATTATGCGCAAACGCCACAAGCTGGGCGACCAACAGATTGAGGCTCTGTGGGACTGGGCGCGCGGAATGAAGGACAGCTATGACGACATGAATTTCACGGCTCTTGCTTTATCCACAATCACTGCCCCAACTTTGATCCTCTATGGCGACCGCGACCCTCTTTACCCGGTTGAGATGGCAGTGGATATGTATCGCGCTATCCCTCAATCCGCTCTCTGGGTCGTGCCAAACGGTGGGCATGGGCCGGTCTTCTTTGACGCTACGCCTCAGTTTGCTCAAACTGCACTCGCGTTCTTTCGCTGGTGCACTAGTCGGCAATCCAAGCTATAACAACGTTCGCCGATGCCGACCCAATTCCCATTTTGACATTGTTTGAGGGCGCGGCATTTTCAATTTGTTGACTGCTATCCTGCTGGCTCGGTACAATTTCTAATTGAAAATGAAATTGAATTTCATTTTCATAATCATTACCTTAATCCTATGTTCTCCGCCCTGGTGGTGACATTGCGTGAAGGCGTGGAAGCCGCTTTAATTGTGGGCATCACGCTGGTTTACCTATCCAAGATAGGCCGGCCTGACCTGCGCCGTACCGTCTATTACGCTCTGGCCGCTGCCCTGGTTGGCAGCATTGCCGGCGCGATTGCCCTCTCTTACGCTCCCATTAACCAGGACAAAGTCGAAGGCTGGGTCATGCTGGTGGCCGCCGTTTTCGTGGTCAGTATGGTCATTTTCATGATGCGCACTGCCCGCAAGCTTAAAGGCGAGATTGAAAGCAAAGTCGGCTCTCTGGCAACCGACAGTGGCTCCAAATGGGGGCTGTTCGCGTTCGTCTTCCTCATGGTCTTTCGTGAAGGCATTGAGACCGTGGCCATTCTCGCGGGCGTTTCTTTGAATTCCACCGAGCTCATGAGCTTTCTGGGAACGCTCCTCGGCGTCGCCCTGGCTGTCGTCTTTGGCGTGATGTTCGTCAAAGGCAGCGTTCGCATCGACCTGCGAAAGTTCTTCAAAGTCACAACCGTCATTCTGTTCTTTGTCGCTGCCCAGCTTACGATCTCAGGCTTGCATGAGCTGTCCGAATCCGGCGTTATTTGGTCCAGCAAGCGTGAAATGGCTTTGATCGGCCCCATCGCGCGCAATGACTACTTCTTCCCTGTCACCATGCTGGCGCTGGTCCTGATGATGGTCCTGCTGGAATATCGCAGGCGCAAGCCGGAAGCCGCAATCGTTGCTGCCAGCAAAGCTGAAGAACGCAAGCTCCAATGGACGGCCAAACGCGAGCGCCTGTGGGCCGTGCTGGTCTGCGTGACCGCGTTCATCTTTATTACTACCATCACCGCTGAGGTCATTTACGCGGAAAGCCCCCCGCCGCTTTCACAAGCCACGGAAATCACTTTCACCAACGGGAAGGCTGTAATCTCCACCAAGGACCTGCCCCAGGGAGAGTTGCAGCGCTACGCCGCCAACGTAAATGGCACGCGCGTGCGCTTCCTGCTGTACCGCAAGCCTGACAACAAGATTGCTTCAGTCGTTGATGCCTGCCAGATTTGTGGCGGCATTGGCTTTTATAAGGGCGCAACCGGGCTGATTTGCAAGAATTGTGCTGCGCCCATCAACCCGCAGAGCGTGGGCCAGCCCGGAGGGTGCAATCCCATTCCGCTGCAATCGGTTCAGGATGGCGATTCCGTTGTGATATCCATCACTGACCTGGCGCAGCAGACTGGACAATTCTCAAAGTAATGTTCCTGCGATTGTTGTTTGAATCATTCCGGAGGCAAAAGCGGCGCAAAAGCGTGGCACTGCTGGCCATTGCGCTGGGCATGAGCATTGCCACGGCCATGATCGCCGTCGGAAACGACATCGGCGACAAGATCAATCAGGAGCTGCGCAGTCTCGGCGCCAATCTCGTTGTAACTCCCATAGAAGACACGCTCGACGTAAACATCGGCGGCGTCAATCTCAAGCCGTCCAGCGAAGGCGCTTTCATCAATGAGCAGGACCTCATCAAGATCAAAAGCATCTTCTGGGGACACAACATCAAAGGCTATGCGCCATTTCTTAATGCTCCGCAGAAAATCCAAACGCGCAACGGCGAGGTCGATGCGGAGCTCATTGGCACTTACTTTGCCCAGCCACTGCAATACGGCAAAGAACAATTTACTACAGGCGTGCGCAGCATAAATCCCTGGTGGAAAGTTGAAGGCGCATGGCCGCAGGATTATAGTGATTTCCCTGAGCAGCTTCCGCCGGATGTTCTGGCCGGCAGCAAACTGGTGCAACAGGCCGGGCTGAATATCGACGATCAGATTGAGGTCGGCGGACGCAAGCTGCGCATCAGCGGCATCCTGAATTCGGGCGGCGACGAAGACCAGGCCATCGTTGCGCCTCTTCACATCGCCCAAACCATTCTTCACCAGCCCAATGCTGTGCGTCGCGTGAGCGTCAGCGCGCTCACCAAGCCTGAAGACGCCTTCGCACGCAAAGATCCGAGCAAGTTGTCGCCACCTGACCTCGAACGATGGAGTTGCTCACCTTACGCCAACTCGATTGCCTATCAAATTCATGAAGTACTGCCCAACGCACGCGTGGAACAAATCCGCCCAGTGGAACAGAATCAGGGAAAAGTGCTTTCGCACGTTACCGGACTCATGCTGCTGCTTAGCGTGGCCGCATTGCTGGCCGCTGCGCTGGCGGTCTCCGCCGCCATGGCCGCAACGATTCTGGAACGCCGCCAGGAAGTTGGATTGATGAAATCGCTGGGCGCAGGAAACTCCGCCGTCGCTTCCCTGTTTCTAACTGAAGCTGCATTTCTGGCCCTTGCCGGTGGCCTGATCGGCTTTCTTGCAGGCGCGGCCCTGGCCCATCGCATCGGCCAAAGCGTTTTCGGCTCCCCCATCGTCGTTCATCCTGTGGTGCTGGCAGTGGTTCTTTTCGCTGCCGTGCTGGTTACATTCCTTGGCAGCGCCGGAGCCGTACGCAAAGCCATGCAGTTTGATCCTGCCGTCGTCCTCCGAGGCGACGCATGAGGCATAACAGGAACACAAGCCAACTCCTTCTTCGCTTGCTCTTCAAAGCGGCGTGGGTACGTAAGGACCGCGCGTTCACCGCGCTGGTTTCCGTTGCCGTTGTAGCGACCATCGCCACGGCAGCTCTCACAATTTATTCAACTCTTGAAGGTAATCTCAGTCGCGAATTCCGTGGCTTTGGCGCGAACGTGGTTGTTACCAAAGCCACCGGCGCTTTGGCCCCCGACGAATTGACGAATATCCACAAAATCGTCGGCAGCGCGGGCGAAATCGCTCCTGTCGGCTACGCTATCGCCACGGAAACTACCAGCCACGCAAAAATCGTGGTCGGTGGCGCAGATATTGATAAGCTTCGCAGGCTCAATTCCTCATGGTCTTTCAGCAATACAGGCCAGGGTAGCGCTCTTGTAGGCGGCCGCGTGGATGAAACAATTACTCACGGCGCTGATCTACATCTCTCATTTGGCAAGACTTCTGCCGTAATCAAACCGGCAGGGTTCTTCCATTCTGGCTCAGACGACGACAGCCGCGTCTATATCCCTCTCGACAACTTCGTGCGCCTCACCGGCATACAGCCCAATACGGCGCTGGTCCGCGTGGAAGGCAAGCCGCAGGACATCCGTGATGCGATTTCCCGCCTAAGCTCTGCATTGCCCAACGCTGAAGTAAAGCCTGTCCGCCAAATTACGCAGGCTCAGGCCGCCGTGGTTGGCAAGACCCGCTCCGTCGTGCTCGCGTCCTCTGCCGTGGTGGTGATTCTGATCATGCTCTGCATGGTAGCCACGTTTACCGGCTCGGTGCTTGAACGCCGCAAAGATTTCGCCGTCATGAAAGCCCTTGGAGCTTCCGATAGGACCGTCAATTTCCTGTTCGCTTCTGAGTCCGCCCTGCTGGCGCTTGCGGGCTCCGTCGCCGGATACATTCTGGGTTGCGGCATCGCTTTCTGGATCGGCAAAGCGAATTTTGACGCCGCCATCCTGCCGCAACCGCTGCTCCTTGTTCCGGTTTTGCTGGGAAGCGTGGCATTGGCGTTGATCGCGTCCATGGCTCCGTTAAGATTGTTGCAGCAGATACAGCCCGCAGGAATCCTGCGAGGAGAATAATGCCGATTGAACTCAAGAACGTGTCGCGGGTTTACAAGAGCAATGTCGAAGTGCGCGCGCTCGATGACGTTTCTCTCTCGGTCGCTGCCGGCGAGTGGCTGGCCGTAATGGGACCTTCGGGGTCGGGCAAGTCCACGCTGGTGAATCTGATGGGCTGCCTTGACCAGCCCACGACCGGCGAAATCTGGATTCACGGCACTAACATTTCCAGGATGACTCCGGCGGAGTTAAACCGCTTCCGCGCGGAGAAGATCGGCTTCATCTTCCAACAATTTCACCTTATCCCATATCTCACTGCGCTGGAAAACATCATGCTGGCGCAATACTTCCACAGCATGACGGACAAAGCCGAAGCCCTGACCGCTCTCGATCATATCGGTCTCCGGGACCGCGCTGACCATTTGCCCTCACAGCTTTCCGGCGGTGAGCAGCAGCGCGTCTGCATTGCCCGCGCTCTCATTAACGATCCCCACATTATTTTGGCCGACGAGCCTACCGGCAACCTTGACGCCGTGAATGAAGAAATCGTGCTGCGCAAGCTGCGTGAAATGCATGCCCAGGGACGCACCATCATTATGGTCACGCATGATCCCGTGGTGGCCCGCCTGGCCGACCGCCGCCTGGAACTGCATCACGGGAAGATCGCCGCTCAGGAAATCTTCGCGCTAGCAGATGAAGAGCAGTTCGATGAAGTTCTGGAAGAGCTTTGGGTGCTGGCGGAAAATGGCGAGCCTGCCGAGCTAGGCCGCGTGGAAGTTGAAGGTGCGCTGCCCATGCGGCTGGCTCTGGATCGAATGAAGAGCCTTGGGCTGGTAGATCTTACAGAGCATGCCCTGGAGCCGCACACACACAAGCAGATTCTCAACCGATGCCATGTGGCGTTCCGTCCCGCTATTGAGCATACCAGTCACGGCGATCACATGATCATCTTCACGGAAAAAGGCCGTAAGCGTGCTGAAGATGTCATTCGCCGCCATCGCCTGGCTGAGCGGCTGTTTACCCAGACCTTTCACGTGCACGATGAAAAAGAGGTCGCAGAAGAAGCCTGCAAGTTTGAGCACATCCTCTCGCCGGAAGCCACCGAGCGTATCTGCACCTTCCTGGGACATCCACGCACATGCCCCCACGGCAGCCCGATCCCTGCAGGCGAGTGCTGCCTGGCTGCTAAAACCCAAAGTGCTCAGCAGTCAGCCGTCAGCACTCAGAAGTAGCACTCAGCGGTCAGCATTCAGCTCCAAACCATTTTCACCGCAAAGAACGCTCAAAATTTAACCGCAAAGGGCACTAAGGACACAAAGTTTGTTCGGAAAATGAACATTTAGGAATTTGGAGAAAATACCTGAACTAGGAAAACAGCTGAGTTTGGAAAGCATGTGCAATCGGATTGGATGCCGCCTTAACATGATTCATTCGATTTTTTCTCTGCGTCCTTTGCGTCCTTCGCGGTAAAATCGGCTTGCTGAATGCTGACGACTGAGTGCTGACAGTTGAGCGCTGAATGCTCGTACCAAACCAAAAAGGAGAGGCAGGTTCTCCTCTCCTTCTCAAGTGTGTGGATAAACGCAGTATTAAAACAGTCGGAAATCCACCTCAAAATTCATTGCTACGGCCACCGGTGTTCCATTCCTCTTGCCGGGTTCAAAGAGCCAGGTCTTTACCCGCTCGACAGCTTTCTCATCCAGCCCCATACCCAGGCCGCGGACAACCCTGATGTTGCGTGGACGACCGTCCGGCCCAACGATCGCAGCCAGAACTACCGTGCCTTGATATTTAGCTTTGCGAGCTTCTTCCGTGAAGTCCGGCTCAGGCGTGAACTTTGCAACCGGAGCGGTTACACCGATATCGCCAAGCTTGTAAGTTCCGCCGCCAAAACCGCCACCCTGTCCCGGACCATGTCCCGGACCGGTGCCAGAGCCAATACCATTGCTGGCGCCAGAACCGATGCCGCCGCCTGTACCGCTTCCGTTGGAAGCTGGACCGGTCACACGGGCTGACATGGGATTACCCAGGTTCGGCATGTTGGGATTGTCCGGTAACTTTACGTTGGGTGGAGCCACTACTGTTGGTTCCACAGCCAGCTTGGGTTTGTTGTTCAGGACCTCCACCGTAGGAGGCGTAATCTGTTCAGGAGCGATCTTGGGTAAGTGCCCCTTGCTCTCAAGCATCTTTGAAACGTTG
>DASXKZ010000167.1:0-8896 GCA_036496525.1 Candidatus Angelobacter sp. | reverse complement strand
GTGGAGCGGACCAACGCCTGGCTGGGACAGTTTCGCAGGTTGCTGGTTCGTCATGAGCATCTGCTCTCCATCTACCGTGCTTTCTTCTATCTCGCCTGCTTATGGATTACGCTCAGGCGCTATTTATGAAACACGCTCTAGACAAAGCAGAAGCCGCATCACTTCCCGATACAAAAACTGCTGAAGATCAGATTCAGGATGTCATCGGTCGTAGTCTCGCCCGTGATGGCGTCCAGCGGGCGCAACGCGCCGTAAAGATCGAGCATGACCATCTCATGCGGGATACTTCTCTTCACCGCATGGCAGGCAGCTTCAATGCAGCCGAGAGATTCTTCCACCAACCGCTGATGGCGGATGTTGGTGAGAAAGCCGGTTTCCTGTTCGCCCCGCACAGAGTGGCCGGCGACTTGTTCCAGAATCGCCGCTCGAAGCTCGTCGATGCCGGCGCCGGTTACGGCTGAGGTGCTAAATACCTTCGTCTCGGCGAGGTTCGGCTGGCCATCAGGAGCAAGATCAGATTTATTCGCAACCGCCAACGCGCGGCGCTTGGCACTCACATCCAATAGCTCGCGATCTTCCGCAGAAAGCTCCTGAGAGCTATCCAGCACCACTAGCACCAGGTCGGCTTCGCTCAGCGCTTCATAGGACTTGCGGATACCGATGCTCTCCGCTTCGTCCGTGGAGTGTCGAATGCCTGCCGTATCGACCAATTTGATGGGAATTCCGCCCAGAGCGACGGTCTCAGTAACCAGGTCGCGCGTGGTGCCTGGGGTGGCAGTCACGATAGCACGTTCGCGCTCCACCAGCCGGTTGAACAGGCTTGACTTGCCCACGTTGGGCCGCCCGACGATGGCCAGCGTCAGGCCTTCATGCACGATCTTGCCATAAGCAAACGACGCGCGCAGCTGTTCAAGCGGCGTTTGCACTTCTTGCAGACGCGACACAATCTCAGCGCCCGGCAGCACTGAAACGTCGTCTTCAGCAAAGTCGATGCCGGCTTCGATCACTGCTACTAGTTCCACCAGCTTGCGCTTGATGGGCTGCAACCTGCGTGAAAGCGATCCCTCCAGCTGTTGCCCCGCGACCTTTGCCTGGAAGAGCGTTTGCGACTCAATCAGGTCGCGGACAGCCTCAGCTTGTGTTAGATCAATGCGGCCATTCAGGAACGCTCGCATGGTGAACTCGCCCGGCTCGGCCAGACGCGCGCCGCGGCTCGTCGCCAGCTCGACAATGTGCCGCAAGACAACGGGCGCGCCATGCGCAGAGATTTCTATTACATCGTCAGAGGTATAAGAGTGCGGCTTGGCGAAGAACGTAACTACCGCTTCATCGATGCGTTCGCCTGTCGTGGGCTCAATTACTTCGCCAAACACGGCACGGCCAGCAGCAAGCTCATGCCTCAGCCGAAGCATAGAGCAGGCGATGGTGCGGGCTTCCGGCCCGGCCAGGCGAACTACGCCAATGCCACCGCGACCCGGCGGCGTGGCAATGGCGACGATAGTGTCGTCGAGGTTCATGCACAAAACTTCAGAACGAGAAATACCAGATCAGACTCATTGCATTGACCAACCAGCCAGAAAGCTAGTGGGTATGATTATTCCGCTCCATCCGGGCAAAATGGTCTTCAATCCGCTCATAGATGTGGTCGACTTTGCGATGGAGATGGGCCACTTCCAACTCGGCCTTCAGGTTCACCGCGAAATCCAGGTCTGACTTTAACCGGTCCTTTGACGATAAGCGATTCTGCGACATCATGATCACCGGCGCCTGCACGGACGCAATCATCGACAGGAACAAATTCAACAAAATATATGGATATGGATCAAAGTGGTCTCTGAGCAGGGCGGTTGAATTAAGAATGACCCAAATGCCAAGGATTACGCCAAAAATGATGATGAAAGTCCAGGAGCCGCCGAACGCAGCAACTTTGTCTGCGATGCGCTGGCCAAAAGTCAGTCTTTCTTCTTCTTCCAAATTGGGGTTGCGGGAAACTTGAGTGCGCAGAAGTTCGTCGGTGGCACGCAGGCGGCGTCCCACAGCAGTGAGCAAATCCATGGCAGCATGCGGATGCTTATCGATAAATTCGAGCAGGCGGTCGCGATGCATGACCAGCGTTTCCGTGTCTTCGCCTGCCAGGGCGGTAGCGGTTCGCGAGCCGCCATCCAGAAATGAGAGTTCGCCAATCACGTCGCCCTTCTCATTTTCAGAAACCACAATCTTTTGCCCTTCCGTGTTTTCAATGAAGACCTCAACCCGACCGGACCGGAGAATGAAGATTTCGCCCCCAGAATCGCCGTTGTGAAAAATGGTTTGCCCTGCTTTGAAGTCGCGGCAGTCCATTAGCTGGGCCAGAGCTTCGCGTTCTTCGTCGTCAAGCAATCCAAAGATGGGAACATCACCGATCATGGTCACGGTTGTAGACATAAGATTTTTATTTTCCTGTCACTGGGGTTTTCAAGCCGCTCCTGTGCTGTTAAAAAGATTTCTCAGAGAAATTCTTTATGAATGCACGCGTGAGCGATTCACGCACATCATAGCTGAATGTGGATTGACTCTGGAGGTTGATTTAACGGGCCGAAGATTGCTATCGGCGTGGCCGCGTGGGCTTGTAATCTTTCGGATAAAGCACCACATACCGCCGTCCGCCTTCGCCTTCACTCTGGGTCGAAAGGGTGGCGTGGTCGCGAAAGGCCAAGTGAATCAGGCGGCGCTCGCGCGATGACATGGGAGCAAACGAATAAGGTAATCCGCTCTGCAATACGCGATCTGCAGCTACCTGGGCAGCCAGCTTCAATTCCTGCTGGCGGGCGGCACGGTAGCCTTTGCAGTCAAAACTGACTTTGTCATGGTCTTCTGCATGAAGGTGGAGCGTTTCATGCGTCAGGACTTCAAAAGCCCGCAGGACTTCTCCGCCTCGCTCCAGCAGCAGCTGGCTATCCGGCCCGGCGAACTCCACAAGGATATCCGGCGTCTCGGTGTCCGTTACCGGAGGGTTCACCGTGATGCGGTATTTCAATTTGAACGCGCCTGAAGAAATAACGTCCTTCAGGAATGCATCGATCTTTTTTGCGGTTGCGACTTTGTCTTGCAGCATTTGTCGGTTCAAACTCCCCGGGAATTTTACAGCTTTACCGCTTTAACGCTTGCGTGCGTTTCGTTTTTCAATAGTTTTCTTGACCTGCTGGCCCAGTTCAGAGCGATTAATAAATATCTGCTGCCCCCAACCCAGCAGCGTACTCAGCGCCAGATAAATAGACAGACCTGCGGGCATTGCCCAACTGAAGGCGCCAAACATGAGTGGGCCCATAAAAGCCATCATCTTCTGCTGCGCCGGATCCATGCCCCCCTGCGGCGCGCTCTTCTGCTGTATGAACATGGCCACGATGATGATGATCGGCAGGATGTGCAGGGGATCCGGCATGGAGAGATCATGAACCCAGAGCCAGTTTGCCTGCCGCAACTCAATAGCGTTGTTCAACATGGCGTAGAAGGCATATAGGAATGGCATCTGCAGCAGGAGAGGGAAACAGCCCCCTACGGGGTTGACGCCTTCTTTCTTGTACAGCTCTTGCATTTCCTTCTGCATTTCCGCCCGGCGCGGATCGGTAAGGCTATAGCGCTTGTATTTCTCCTGGATCGATTTCATCTGCGGCTGGATTCGCTGCATCTTCAGCGATGACTTCATGCTGGAAACACGCAGCGGCAGCAGCGCCATAGTGATTACCAAAGTCAGAAATGCAATGGCCCAACCCCAATTGTTGATCCAGTTTGTGTATGTCCATTTCAGCCAGAGAAATAGCGGCCGGGCGATAAAGCTGAAAGTGCCAAAATCATAGATCCCGCGCAGGTCTGGACCACCGGGATGGCTCTGGATGCTTTCCAGCGTGTCTACTGCTTTGGCACCGGCAAACAAGCGAACACGGGTGGGGCCTGCCATATTTCCAAAGGCCAGCCCTACGACATTGCCTTTGTCTTTGCCTTCATTGGGCTTGTCGGGATTCTTGGGGACTTCCGCCTGAGAGTTCAGCGTGACCAACGTTGAATCTTTGGGATTGTCCGGCAGGAAAGCGACGGCAAAATACTGATCAGCTGTCGCTGCCCAGTCCAGCGGGCCGGGCACCGTCTCTCCGCCCACGATCCATTTCTTACTTCTCACGATTCCGCCGGAAGTCGGGTCCTTACGTTCCAAGGTTGAGCCCTGCTGGTAATCGACGCGGCTCTTGGTATAGGACGCAGGAGCCATCTGGTCACCCAGACCGCTCGCCCACTTTGGAAATGCCGCCACTGGCGCACCGTTGCGCAGGACTTCAGTTTCTATGCTGAGGATATTGTCTTTGTCGGGGCGAAACGTCTTTCGCACCGTAACGTCGCCATCTGAAAACTCATACGTTAGCGGGCCTGATGTGGGGCCATTCGCCGCGCCCCCAACATAAAGGGACTCGTTCAGCTTCTTTTCCAGGTCCTTGTCATAGGCAAAAAATGAAAGCGGATTGCCCAGTTGACTGGCCACGGTTGGGTTGACCAGCTCAAAGGGCTTGCCGTTATCGTCGGTGTATCTGTATTTCTCCGTGCCGTCTTTGAACTTTTCTTTTTCCGTAAGCAGCCACGATTTCACACTAGCGCCGCGGTTCGTAAAAGTGATGCGATAGGTCGGAGTCTCTAAAACCGATTCCGTCTCAGTGGTCGCCGTCTTCACAGGAACTTTTAGGGCAGCTGCTGGGGACTTGGGTGGGACAGGCGTGGAAGATTTTGTATGTACGCCCACCGGGCTGGGCGTCTGCTGCGCTTGCTGAGACTGCTGCTGTTCTGGCTGGCTTTTATCCGGCGGCGTTTTGGGCTTGGGCATGAAGTACTGCATCACGCCAAGCACTACGAATACAGCTACCAAGGCCAGCAGCATTCGCTTGTCTGAGCCGGGTTCATTCTGCGGATTTCGATATTCAGTCAAAATGTGTCTTCTATTCCTGTCGCTTGCTCCAAACCGCAGGAGCGTCTTCACCAAAGTAGTCTGTCGTGCGCCTATCGCTCGCGACTCGGCATGCTCTGGCCTCGCCGCTCTTTGATCACCTTTGCTGCTGCGCTCCCCAACCGCCGGAGCACCTCTTATCAAAAAAATAAACTGTTCGTGCGCCTAATGCAGCGACCAGGGATGCTTTGGCCTAGCCGCTTTTTGAATCAATCTATGGCTTCGCTTTAAATCGATTTCGGCCCTTGTCCCGTGCTATTAACTCTTCTGTCCTGCGTCGTGCCGCTCGGTGCAACAGACCTCGCAACTTTTTTTCCCGGGGACAGGATCATATCCACCACGCGAGAATGGATTGCAACGTAACAGCCGCCAAAACCCCAGCGCTGATCCATAGAGCAGACCGTGCCTTGCGACGGCTTCCGCCGCATATTCCGAACAACTGGGAACGAAGCGGCAGGCAGCCGGGAGATAAGGAGAAATGGCGCCCTTATAAAACCGCAGGCATAACGCGGGTAGGTTCTTCATCTTCCACGCCCTCGCTGCACGGCAGCAAAAACTTGCATAACCTCTGCATCCAGTTGGGAAAACTCTAAAGTAAGCACGCTCTTGCGCGGATGGAGCACCAGATCAAGCGGCCGCGCCAGTTCTCGAAGGTGGTTTCTCACCGCTGAACGCATGCGCCGACGGATGCGATTACGATCTACCGCTCCGCCCAGGACCTTGCCCACGGTAAATCCTACACGCGGACCCGCATTGCCTTGGTTCTCGCGGTAGAAAGCCGTCATGTTCCCCGAAAAATGCTTCCTGCCCTGTTTGTATACAACCTGAAAGTCAGCATGCTTCAGTAATCGCGCTTCCTGAGGGAAGCCTTGCGACACTTTGTTAGAAGTTTCTTTCACGGCTGGTCTGGCAGGCAGAGTGGGCATTGCGGGTGAAACTATTCCCGGAAGCCAGGCTTCACGGAAACGCGCTTGCGTCCTTTAGCGCGGCGGCGGGAGAGGACTGCCCTTCCGCTCTTTGTTTTCATTCGTGTGCGAAAACCGTGCACCTTGGAACGACGGCGGCGGTTAGGTTGAAAAGTGCGCTTGGGCATTGACTTGTGGAACTCCTACTCAGGATTGTTTGCGCTGGGCAAACGATAAGTATAAAGGAATTCTGGCCTTTCGTGCCACTTTGAGGAATGGGTAAGCAGATGGACTAGCATTGATAGTCTCTTCGCTAGATCCCATTCAGCCAAGTTTCAAGTGGCATTTTTTGCCAGTCAACCGCTCTAAATTTTCCGGCAATAAGCTGCACGGTTCCAATTCTCGGCAGACAACTTCTCATGTAGCACGCGAGGGAAATCGTTTATCGACTAGTTTGGCGTAACAAAATAATTTTGTTGCACCACGCTTGTTGCAATTGCAAAGTAATTGTCGGACGAAAGTGCGCGCGATGTTTTATAAGAAATCAGGGGCCACAAAAAAAAGTGTGGCGTATGCATTTCCAGCGGATGAACTTCGTGCTAGTATGCCCACCAGTCGAAAAAAAATTGTTGCACAACGCAGTGTTCAACACTTCTGCGTCACCCTTAGCAGAAGTAAGATCAAGTTTTCTTCGAGTAAAACCACGGGCCCTGGCCGGCTCGCAACATAGGAACCATCTTAAGAATGTCATTACCCGCTGCGACCGTTACCGCAACCGCGAATCCGTGGCTCCGAATACTCGGAGCGCTGGAAAAAAAGATCACTCGTCATTCCTATGACACTTGGCTCAAGCCCACGCGCTTCAGCCACATCAATGGCAACATTATTTTTGTCCGGGTACCGAACCCGGAGTTTCGCCAGCTAGGAGAAAAATTCGGAGACCTGATTCAGGAAGCCATGGACACGCTGGCGCCTGAATACCAGGACGTAAAATTCGTTACCGCAGAAGAAGATCCCACAGTGCCTCCGGTTCGTGCAGACGGCGGGTTTGCTCCGGTCTCAGCCAGCGGAACGTCCGCGCCGTCATCGAAGCAGCAACGATTTGATTGGGATTCGGCTGCGCAGCTCAGCCCAAAGTACACCTTTGGCGCATTTGTGATTGGAGCCGGCAATCAGTTTGCGCATGCCGCCTCACAGGCCGTGGCGGAACGGCCTTCTAAGGCCTACAACCCGCTCTTCCTGTACGGTGGCGTGGGCATGGGCAAAACGCACCTGATGCAGGCCATTGGGCATGAAGTAAAGCGGCGGCAGCCACAAGCCTCTATCTGCTATATCTCGAGTGAAAAATTCACCAATGAGATGATTAATTCCCTGCGCTACGACAAAATGATCAGCTTCCGCGATAAGTTTCGCAACGTTGACGTGCTGCTGATTGATGATATTCAGTTCCTTGCGCAGAAAGAGCGCACGCAGGAAGAATTCTTCCACACTTTCAATGCACTGCATGAGTCGATGAAGCAGATTGTGATTGCCAGCGATCGTCCGCCGAAAGAGCTGCCGGAAATCGAAGATCGCTTGCGCTCGCGGTTTGAATGGGGCTTGATTGCTGACATTCAGCCGCCTGATCTGGAAACCAAAGTCGCGATCCTGCAGAAGAAGGCCGAATCAGAGCGCGTAGTTCTCTCAACTGACCTCGCGTTGTACATCGCTTCCAACGTGCGGACAAATGTACGCGAATTGGAAGGTGCGTTGATCCGCTTGATTGCCTATTGCTCGCTGACGGGCGCCGAAATCAGCCTGATCACGGCGCAACAGGTGTTGAAGAATTTTATTGACTCGCAGGCGCGCAAGATAACGATTGATGCCATTCAGAAAGCTGTAGCGGAGCAGTTTGGCCTGCGCGTGATTGAGATCAAGGCCAAAAGCAATTCACGCGCCATCGTATTTCCGCGGCAGATTGCCATGTATCTGGCCAAGCAGATGACTGAAGCGTCATTACCGGAAATTGGGCGGCAGTTTGGAGGCAAGCACCACACCACGGTGATGCATTCAATCGATAAGATTGAGGAACAGCGGCAGGCGGACAAGGACTTGAACCGGCTGCTGAACAAGCTGACTGAAACGCTGAACAGCTGAGTTGACGGCACGGCTTTATTTCCTTTGATATGTCAAATTTGACATATTCTTTGGCATCCTTTGCCGATGTCCTACGCTGATGAAAAACTCT
The DNA here is from genome assembly GCA_036496525.1 of Candidatus Angelobacter sp. GTDB lineage: Bacteria > Acidobacteriota > Terriglobia > Terriglobales > Acidobacteriaceae > Angelobacter. Next base: position 798 of record DASXKZ010000167.1, on the reverse strand, counting down.
GGACGTAGAGACATAGCATGCTACGTCTCTACAGCGCAGAACTGCTATAAGGACTCTCCACATGCGAAAGTCCAGCCGCTTTGCAGCTAATTCGGTGCAGGAAATCCACAGCTCTCCACAAGCAATTTTCCACAAAACTCCAAATCCACAGATTAGAATGGCAGCCGCAGAGCAGAAGCGCGAAGTAGAAATGGCAGAGCCGCTTTTACAGCAGGATTTGCTGTATCCTGCATGAAATGACATTTTGCGTACAGCATTTAGAATTTATTCAGGGGGCCACAGATTATGCCTTCCGCCGTGGGCACTGAGGTGGGAACTACGATGGAAATTAGCGTCAGCAAGAATGACCTGTTGAAGGAACTCACAGCAACCCAGGGCGTGGTGGAACGCAAAACCACCATCCCGATTCTTTCTAACTTTTTGTTTGAAGCAGCCGGGGACAAGCTGTCAATTACCGCAACAGATCTTGATCTAAGCCTGCGCACGTCGTGCCCTGCAAAGGTAAAAAAAGAAGGCTCATGCACCATACCGGCGCGCAAGCTCTATGACTATGTAAAGCTGCTGGCTGATGGCGACATCAGCATTAAGCTGCTGGAAAACCACTGGGTGCAGATCCGCAGCGGTCGATCGAATACCAAGATGGTTGGCATGGCACGGGCAAATTTTCCTGCATTGCCCCTGTTCCCAGCCGAATCAGCCCTGCAGCTTCCAGCGCAGGTGCTGCGCCAGTTGATTGGCCGGACCATTTTCTCAATTTCGAATGAAGAGTCACGCTACACCCTGAATGGCGCGCTTCTG
>DASXKZ010000166.1:0-16521 GCA_036496525.1 Candidatus Angelobacter sp. | reverse complement strand
AGATTCGTGTTCTGTTGCTCTGTTTATGCGCTTGCTGCAGCGGGCTCAGCGCGTGGTCGGCTTCGCCCTTGTATCTTCCTTTAATTTTGTCGCTCGCTCCAAACCGCTAGAGAGGGTTCCTGTCCTAGAGTCTATTGTGCGCTTGCTGCAGCGGGCTCGGCGCGTGGTCGGCCTCGCCCTTATTCTTTAGTTTTTGTCGCTTCGCTCCAAACCGCTAGGGGATTTCGTGTTTTGTAAGCTCTGTTTTTGCGCTTGTTGCAGCGGGCTCAGCGCGTGGTCGGCCTCGCCCCTTTTAAACAGCCAGCCGCTAGCAATCAGCAATTAGCTAGTGCGTTGGAGTTCCTTATTGATTGTATCAAGTGAAATGTTCGGTTCGGAACGACGAGGCCAATTGCCAGCAGCTAATTGCTAGTTGCGATCTTCAAACCGTCGCGCAGTCAATGCTACGACGCTGAGGCCGAGAAACAGAACGCCGCCCTCAAGCTTTGTGGAAAGAGTATGCAAGCGATTGAACTCGTTCCTCTTCTGCGGAAATGATGGATCATTGGGATAGTTGTCCGTTTCCGGCGGTATCTCGACTCCGAAGTGAGTCTGTTCCAATATTGTGTGAATTTTCGGGGTAACGGCGAACTGCGAAATGCCTGTCAGGACCAGCATCAGGACAACGAGACCATGAAGCAGTGAAACAATCCTGAGTTGTAGATGCTTGATGAAGCTGTAGCGGACGGAGCAAACAAGAAAGACGATGCCGGCAACAATTCCCATCGCGTGCAAGGAAGCAAGGCTGGCCCGTATCACACTCCCTCGTTCGTAATAAAAACTCCCGTGCGCGAACAGCACAGGCGCTTCGACGAACGCGAAGAAAATTATCCCGCCGATCCAGACGATCAGCGCGAGAAGCATGAGAAATCTCAGGAGCCACATGCCCGCAGTATAACTTCTGTGGGCCGGTTCAATACTACCGATCGCTACTCGCCGACGACGCGGCGCGCGGCGTTAACTGGACCGTCACATCTTCTGAAGCTTCAGACCCGGGCGTGGTAACCACTATGTATTGGCTTTTGGGGAAGCCATACGACCAGGCGGAAATTGCCAGGTCTGCGTGTGGCGGGACTAACACTTCCTGCCCCGGAGTAGCCCGCTGAATTACCAAAATACCTCCCGATTGCTCCCGTAGTGATACGCCGAAGTTGGCAAGCGGCGCACCCGTGCTGGCGTCTAAAGCTTTGATCTTCAGCCTCGCCGCTTTAGGCCCTACCTTCACCACAGCGCTGGAGCACTTTTGCGTTGCTTGGGTGGGAAGCTCATTCACCGTGCGATAAAAAGAATTTCTGGTGGAAGGATAACCGGCGGCCTCATTACTGCTATACAGCGCATAAGTGCCGGACTCCAAATCTGTAATCTTGAATTTACCCTTCTCGTCACTCACTATCGACGGATATGAATCTTTGGCGTAGGAATTAGGAGAAAACAGAGGAAAAGCCTCAACATTCATGCCGGCCACAGGCTTCCTGTTTTCATCCACCACTATGCCGGCGATACAACTATTGCGGACCGCGGCTGCGGGAACAGGCAAACTCACTTTTGGCCCGGCAATATTGGCATGGATGGCAAGGTCTTTGTGGCCGGCTGCGTGGGCTTCAATTTTGATATCGGGATTGGCGGATTTTGCAGTTGCCGCGTAGTTGATTGTGTACTGGCTCTTGAGTTCTTCAGCAATTCTCAGAGCGGTCTTACGGACTTCGTCCGGATTCTTGACGAAATACGCGGCCCGGCCACTGGGTTCGGTGAGTGCTTTAAGAGTAGATTCGGCGCGATGGGATGTCCCATTCGGATGAGGCAACCAGATGACATAGACAAACGGGTTTTCGCCATTGCGCAACGAAGCAAGGGTGTACTCCAGGCCCTTCCGGCTGGAGTTGTCCTCGCCGTCACCCACAATCAGCAGCGCGCGCTTGCTGCATACTTTGTTCTCGGCCAAGTGGTCTGTAGAGGCGATGATGGCGTCATAGAGTGCAGTTCCACCGCGGGCCTCGGCGCTTGCGATGGTCTGCTCAATGGCGACTGGGTCGCGTGTGAAGTCATGTTCAAGAAATGGATCATCGTTGAAACTGACCACAAAAAAGTTGTCATCGGCGTTGCTGGCCCGCACCAGGTCCCCCATGGCGGAAGCGATGGCAGCGTGCTTGCCCCGCATAGAGCCAGACCGGTCAATGATCAGGCCAATACAGGCCGGAACATTGCTGGCTACAGATGTAATCGGCAGTTTCTGGCCATCTACATACAAAGTGAAATCTTCAGCTTTTAGGCCGGTAACCGGACGGCCATGGTCGGTTACTGTGACTATGGCAGTGGCCTGGGCCGGCGATTGTGTCAGGCTTTGCTGAGCCATCGCAGAAGAAACAGAAAATATAAGCAGGCAAGGCAAAAGTCTGAAGGCTGAGGGAATATGCACAAGAGACTCCACTTGATAAGCGCGGTTATTTTACGCCTGATGCATGCAGAACGTAAGTAGCTGAAAATTATGCAGGCTTATTTCCGCTGCCATGCAACGCCATCAGGAATGGGCTAAACAGGAATGGGAACCGATTGAATAATGTCACGCAAAATATTGTCGCCCTGGTCGGATTTCTTCAGCGTGGAAGAATAGCGCGCGTTGACCACAACGCGGTGCGAGAACACCGGCACAACCAGTTGCTTGAAGTCGGCAGGCGTGGCAAAGCGGCGGCCTTCAAGATACGCCATCGCCTGTGCGGCGCGATAGAGCATGAGCGATCCGCGGGGCGAGACGCCCAGAGAAAGCGTTTCAATCTCGCGCGTCTTCTTGACGATTTCAAGCGCATAATCCACGAGTGAATCGTCAACTTTTACCTGCGTAACTTCATCCTGCATGGCGATGATGTCTGCGCCGGTCGCAACAGGCTTTACGGAATCCAGGCGCGCCGCGCCGGCTTCAGAGCGAAGGATCTCGCGCTCATTGTTGCCCTGCGGATAGCCCATGCGGACGCGCAACAGAAAACGGTCAAGCTGCGATTCAGGCAGCGGATACGTGCCATGGTGCTCAATAGGATTCTGCGTGGCGATTACAAGAAAGGGCTGCGGCAGCGGATGGGAATTGCCATCCATGGTGACCTGGCCTTCATTCATCGCTTCCAGCAGTGCAGACTGCGTCTTGGGCGTCGTGCGGTTGATCTCATCGGCCAGCAGGACATTGGTGAAAATTGGACCGGGTTTGAATTCGAACTGGTTATCCGACGCGGAGAAGACCGAGATTCCCAGCACGTCCGACGGCAACATGTCACTGGTGAATTGGATGCGCTGAAAGCTGCAATCAAGCGCTCGTGAAAGAGCGTGGGCCAGCGTGGTTTTGCCGACGCCAGGTACGCCTTCAATCAGCAGGTGGCCACGTGCGAGCACGGAAACCAGGGCCAGGCGCAACACTTCATCATTGCCGCGAATGATTGTCTTGAGCGACTGCTCAATGGCTGCGGCCCTTGCGCTGGTGCTGCTGGTTGAAGACTGAATTTGGGTGGAAGCCATCGACTTGGGTTCTATTGTATCGCTGTATCGCACAATAATGTGGTCCGTTTCCTCATTACACTATGCGGTGATTCTCCCGGTTGCTCAAGCAACGAAAGGGCTGATACTTATGCCCAAAGTAACCTGAGCGCAGGCCTAGGTAGATCGCGTGAGTGCGGAAAAATTGCGCGCAATCAGATCGAAACCCGATTTTGCAAAGCTGGCCAGAGTCAAGACCAAGTGCAGCCGCAGGACCGCCTCAAGGGCTGCTCTGATCGGCAGTCGTGTTCATAAGCTTTTTGATGTAATCTCACCGCCATGAGTTTACGGCGTAGCGATTTGAGTTGCTTTGTCCGGAGGGAGGACGAAACGAGCCCCGGCCCATCCGTAGGTGAATCGCCGCAAGCCGAACAGCCAGATTTTTCAAACAGTCCGTTGCCTGCGGCCATGTTGACCGTAGCAAAAGATGACACGCCACAGAACCGCCAAACTCTTTATCAAAGCATGTTCAACGCCTGGTTTATTGTGCCGACCAGAGAAGTGCCACCAGAGGAGCCAGGATTTCATAACACTCCCACGAACATAGCTGACTCTTTCTCTCTGGAGCATAATTCCGAAGGCCAATTGGTGGCCGTAGCATTTACCGATGAAGAAGCCCTCCTCAATTGGAACAAAAGCATTCCGTGGATCGCATTGCAGGGAACTGCGTTCTTTCAGGCAGCGGCAAGCACAGAGGTGGAAGAGATCGTAATCAATCCGTACGAGCCTGAGAACCCTGAATCAAAGATGATCCGGCCCGGCGGAATCGTAAGACGCTGGGAATTTGAAGAGCTTGCTGAAGGAAAGATCCCGGAGAAAGGCTCGACAGAGAAAGTCGTGGAACCGCAAAGCGTGCTGGTGACGATGCCAAAGCAGATGCCCGCACCGGAAGTGTTCGATACCATGGGCGCTGCGGCCGGCAAGTTTGCTGACGTTGTGGCAATGTATTTTGCCCAGGTCACTTATCCCGATGGAGAGCCACACTGGACGATTGCCGTTGAGTTTGCCATAGGCACATCGGCCAAGCAGGTCAAGCACGCAATGGCTGCTCTGGTGAAAGCCGGACGACACGTTTTCCCGAAAAGCGTTACGGCGGACTTGCTGCTCGGTTCGAGCGCGCTGGGACAATCGGTAAAGACAACGGGAAAGAAGTTCTACAGCACATCCAAATAAAACGCCGCCTCTGCTTCAGGCGGCGTGTCAGCAAAAACTCCGGATGTGAAACGAAAGCGCTCTTATCGTTTATCGTTGGTATTCCTCAGGCTGTCCTGTAAGCCTCTCAATACGTTTCTCGATTGGTGGATGAGTCGAGAAAAGGTTTCCGATACTTGCTGCCGTGAACGGCTGAATGATAAAGAGATGCGCCGTGGAAGGCGAGGCCACCAGCGGCACTCTTTTCGAATAGGCATCGAGCTTTTGCAGGGCGCGCGCAAGCGCATAAGGATTGTGCGTGATCCCTGCGCCTGTGGCATCAGCTTCGTATTCGCGCGTGCGTGAAACCCATAGTTGAATCAGCATGGCCGCGAAAGGGGCCAGGATCAGCATAAGGATTCCGCCGCCGCGGTCGCGATCATCGCGGTCACCGCCCATCCCGAACCAGAAGCCAAAGCGCGCCAGCATGGTGATGGCGCCGGCGAGGGTTGCGGCGATGGAACTGGTGAGAATATCGCGATTGCGCACATGGCCCAGCTCATGCGCCAGGACGCCTTCCAGTTCGTCATCGTCCAGAAGCCTGAGAATTCCCTGCGTGACTGCTACCGATGCATGGGCCGGATTGCGTCCGGTGGCGAATGCATTGGGAGAATCTGTGGGAATCACATAGAGCTTGGGCATAGGCAGATTGGTCTTTTGGGTGAGCCTCTCCACGACTGAATAAATCCGCGGCAGCTCTTCCCGGCTGACTGGCTGGGCCCGGTACATGGCCAGAGCAATCTTGTCAGAGAAAAAGTACGAAATAAAATTTGTTACCGCGGCTATCGCGAAGCCAAGGATCATTCCATTTTGTCCGCCGAAATAGTTGCCCACTCCAATCGCCAGGAGCGTGAGCAACGTCAGCAGAAAAACAGTTTTCAAGTTGTTCATAGCTAAAGTAGATGATAAATACGCTGGCAGGATTCCAAAAGCGCAGTGCAAGCGTGAGGTGCTCTGCCTGAATGCTTAACATTCAATAAAGGCTCAATGTTAAGAGTCGTTAAGATGCATATCAAAATTCCAAGTGATTGAAAGCAAAGATCGATCTTTGTGAATCATTAAAGACTCTAATGATTTTCTAATGGATTGCTAACCGAGGATTCGGTACTCTCTCTCAGGCCAATATCGCGATTGATAGGTTTCTGCTACGACAGGGCCACTTTCCACGATACTTCCGGGCTTCCCTCCGCAAAGCGTGCCTCCCGCGGAGATGCAGTTTAACGTCTTGAAACTGAAAGTCTGCAACAACTTAAGGAGCGCAGCTATGAGTCATAACGATGATGGCTTTTTTCTATCAGAGAAAAGCTCAAAGGCACGTCTGCGGGAAGCCGAGAATGCACGGAAAAACCGTGCGGAGATAGTAAAGGCATTTTCGCAGGGCAAAGTCACCCGTCGCGAACTGGTGAAATGGGGCCTGATTACAAGTGGCGGCCTTTTGGCTCCCATCCATGGCCTGAACCCGTTCGTTTCCAGCGCCTACGCCAGCGGCGGCAACAACGCCCCCCTCGGCCCCAACAACCCGGGTGCCGGCATCCCCACGGGCGCGCCGCCTAGCCCGACATTCGGAGTGCAGCCTTTCAGCACACCAATGCCTCGGTTTGACGTGATTGCTCGCGGCAATAACCCGTTGGGCGGCGATCTGACCCCGACGCCCACGGCCCAGGCCAACCAGACGCAGCAGCCTCTGGATCCGGCCCTGGTCAACGGCCAAACCGGACTCACCGGCCCGATCGAAGGCCGTCCGGGCGGACCAATCTGGGCGCACCAGGGTTTTGGTGACCACGCACCGCAGATCTCGGTCGAAATGTCACAGGCCCAGGCCCAGACCAACACGGTCTATAACCCAGCTGTGGCCTCGAACCAGAACTCCGGCATCGATCCCACCTCGCCTATTCCACTGAAATTCCATCCCGGGTTCCCAACGCAAGCCCCGAACTCGGTCTGGACCTTCAATGGAACCATTCCGCCGAAGTTGGTTATGGGCCGTTACGGCGAGCCGCTTCTGTTCCGCCATCACAACCGCTTACCCGCCGATGTGACGCAGAACAACGGTTTTGGCCGCAATACCATCTCCACTCACGAACACAACGGCCACCACGGTGCAGAAAACGACGGCTTTACTGGCGCGTTCTTCTTCCCCAACCAGTTCTATGACTATCACTGGCCGATCGTGCTGGCAGGGTTCCGCTCCGTGAACACTGACGCCACCGATCCCCGGGCCGGCAGTCCTGCCGATAACGGCGGGATCAACAAGGTCCCTGGCGATTGGCGCGAAACCATGTCAACCCACTGGTTCCACGATCATATGTTCACGTTCACTTCACAGAACGTGTACAAGGGCAACGCTGCGATGTTCAACATCTACAGCGCGCTCGATCGCGGCGATGAAACCGTGAATGACGGCGTGAACCTGCGCCTGCCTAGCGGTTCCTCCAACGGCAAAGGCTGGGGCAACCTGGACTATGACGTCAACCTTATGTTCAATGAAAAGGCTTTCGATGCAAGCGGTCAGCTTTTCATGGATATCTTCCAGTTTGACGGCTTCCTGGGCGACCTGATGTGCGTGAACCTCACGTACAAACCGTTCTTTGAAGTGGAGCGCCGCAAGTATCGCTTCCGCATCCTGAACGCCAGCGTTTCCCGCTTCTTCAAATACGGCCTGTCTGACGGATCGCCAATGATCCAAATTGCGAATGACGGTAACCTGCTGCCGACGCCGGTCGTGCAAACGATCTCCGACGAGCAGGGCATCGCCGAGCGCTATGACTGGGTCATTGACTTCTCCCGTTATAACATTGGCGACAAAGTCTGGATGGTGAACGTGGCCGAGCACAAGGATGGCAAGAAGCCGAATGCCGACCTGTCACTTGCTCAGGCGCTCGCCGGCACGTCCTCTGATCCTTGCGTTGGAAAGTTCCTGGAATTCCGCATCGTGCGGGATCCCGCGACTCCTGACGTGAGCCAGGTGCCCAACGTCATGATCCCGAACCCTGACCTCTCCAGCATTCCAGTGTCACGTACGCGCACCTTCACCTTCGGCAGCGGCGCTTCACAGCCTCTGTCCGCAAGTGATCCTGCTGCCTTCACCACGGGCGCGGGCGGACAGAAGGGTCCTTGGGGCGTGAAGACCGACAATGGCGCGATGCTGAACGCCAGCTGGGGCCGTGTCTCCGCAGCTCCGGGTTACGGAACGCGTGAGGTCTGGACGCTGCAGAACGGCGGCGGCGGCTGGGATCACCCGATCCACATCCACTTTGAAGAAGGCCAGATCCTGGCCCGCAACGGTAGCGCTGCTAACGTTCCGGCCTGGGAAAAGGGCCGCAAGGACGTGTATCGCCTGCGTCCTGGTGGAAGCGTGACCCTGACCATGCAGTTCCGTGACTGGGGTGGAATGTTCATGGAGCACTGCCACAACACAGTGCACGAGGACAATGCCATGCTGGTCCGTTGGGAAATCGATAACGGCGGCGCACCGTTCCTACGGCCGCTTCCGACACCGATCCCAAGTCCTCAGGGCGTCACCTTCGTGGCACCTGACGACATAGCCCCGACCGCGTTCTAACTCGGCGGGTGTAACAAAACTTCAGATTGGCGGCCTGCAGCGCAAGATGCGGGCCGCCAAGCCTGATTTCTAATTCCGGATAAAAAGCAGTCCAGGGACAGGCAAGGAGTAGCATCATGCGACGGACAGGCCAGGCGGGCTTCGCAACAGTTGCCGCCATTTTTCTTACCGCAATTCTTTATTTAGCAGCAGGCTCAACACCCGCGGCGGCAGACAATGCCCGCTGGGGCGCTAACTATTTTCCAAATGTAGTTCTTACCACGCAGGATGGCGCCAAAGTCCATTTCTATGATGACGTGATCAAGGGCAAGAGCGTGGTCATTGATCTTATCTACACAAGTTGTGTGGATTCATGTCCGCTGGAGACGGCGCGCCTGGCGCAGGTGCAAAAAATGCTGGGCGACCGCGTGGGAAAAGATATTTTCTTTTACTCCATCAGCATTGATCCTACGCATGATACCCCCAAGGTGCTCAAGGCTTACGCCCAGAAATATCACATCGGTCCGGGCTGGACTTTCCTGACGGGGAAGCAGGCCGATATCGATCTCATCAGCAAAAAATTGGGCCTTTACAGCGAGCCTGACCCGAACGACCGCGATGGCCACACGCCGAGCGTCCTGATCGGCAATGAACCGAGTGGCCAGTGGATGCGCAACTCGGCCACCGATAATGCGCGGTTCCTGGCGAATATGATCGGGAACTGGCTGAGCAGTTGGAGTCACGCTCAGGCGGTGGACGCGAAAACCAATTACGAGCAGGCGCCCCCTATTGACATCAGCGACACTGGTCGTTACACCTTTACCACGCATTGCGCCGCATGCCATACGATCGGCCACGGCGATAAGATCGGCCCTGATTTGCTGGGCGTAACCAACGTGCGTGATCACAGCTGGCTGGAGCGTTTCATCTCCACACCAGAAAAGCTGATTGCCGCAAAAGATCCCATTGCCGTAGCGCTGTATAAGAAATACAACGGCATAAATATGCCCAACCTCCGGCTGTCAGATGCGGAATTGAACAACTTGATCGATTTCCTGGCGCGGCAAAGCGCGGAGCACGGCAAAGACACAGCAAGCGCGGAAAAAACCGGGACTGTGAAAGCAGATTCTGCACAGCCGTTGCACTAGATCGGTAAAGGGCTTTCCGCGGAAGAATCGTTAAGTTTAAGTTGGCTGCGCTCGACCGATTTTTGCGGAAGACGGCCGCTTCAAAGCGAAAAGTCCTTCTCCCAGTCGGGCGTTACAGGCAGGCGGCTACGGGGCCGCCTGCATTAGTTTTAACTGTTTTTTTTCTCCGCCGGAACCAGCGCTCTCTTAATCGCCAGCAATTCCATCAAGACTGATTCCAGTTCGCTTAACGCCAGCGCATTTGCGCCGTCGGACTTTGCTTCCGCCGGATTGTCATGCACTTCCATGAATACGCCGTCCACACCGGCAGCCACTGCCGCGCGCGCCAGCAGCGGAATGTACTCCGGCTGCCCTCCGGAAACGGCTTTGCCGCCCGCCCCTGAAGATGGTAGCTGCACTGAATGGGTAGCATCAAATACCACGGGCGCAAATTGCCGCATGATGGCTAGTGAGCGCATATCTACTACCAGATTGTTGTAGCCGAAAGAACTGCCACGTTCAGTGAGAAAAATATTGTCATTGCCGGACGCGCGGACTTTCTCCACCGCGTGGCGCATGTCCCACGGCGACACAAACTGGCCTTTCTTGATGTTGATGGACTTTGCATGTTTGGCGGCGGCCACCAGCATGTCTGTCTGGCGGCATAGAAAAGCCGGAATCTGCACCACGTCCACAGCGTCTGCCACCGCCGGAACATCCTTGGCTTCATGCACATCTGTCAGCACCGGAACGCCCGCTTCTTTGCCGATTTTTTGCAGGATGCGCAGGCCGTCTTCCAGCCCTGGCCCGCGAAAGCTGTGTAGCGACGTGCGGTTGGCCTTGTCATACGACGCTTTGAAAATGTAAGGAATGTTCAGCTTGCGCGCCACCGCGCTGATCTCGGTGGCCATTTTTAGCGCGTGCGCTTCATTTTCAATCACGCATGGCCCGGCGATGAGAAACAAGCCGGAGCCAAGATTGAGTCCGTCGAGCTTGAATGTGGGAGGATTTGGCATCCTCAAAAAGATTACATGATTTCCGTTCGCATGACATCCGGCAGAACAACTCTGGCCGACTTATAATCACCGCGATGAGCTCACTTTCTCCAACAGGCACAGGGCCATCCACTGACCTGGATCGGCCGGACCTTTATCTGGGCATTCAGGCGGTTGACGTGTTTGTCCACGATCTGGAGAAAAGCCTGCAATTTTACGTGAATCAACTTGGGTTCAAGCTGGTTTCAGATGTTGTCCTTCAATCCGGCCGCCGGCGAGTAGGCGTGTCTCCGCCTGACGGCACCGCCGCGATCAACCTGATTGCTCCTGAACCAGATTCGGACGAATTCAAGCTGATCGGTAGAGCTACGCAGGTTGTCTTTGTTACAGAAGATGTCGCTGCGAAGTATGGCGAATGGAAGAAGCGCGGCGTCCGCTTTCATCATACGCCACGGCTGCGGCGCATTAAATACCTGCAGCAGGCGCCTGCGCGGGTTGCCGAACAAACGCTTCTTTTCGGCGACCAGCCGCCGGTCTGGGGTGGCGTATTCACCCGCTTTGAGGACCTTGACCACAACTCCTTTGCGCTGGTGAGCCTCGATGAAATCAGCCGTGCCATTGAAGCGCAACGCCGGGCCATCACGGCCAAGCTGGAAACAGACCGACGCGCCGCCCACGAACTGGAGATAGCCAAGCAGGTACAGGCGCGGTTATTCCCTCAGGCCCTGCCGGAAGCGCAGACTCTGGAGTATGCAGGGATCTGCATTCAGGCCCGTGAAGTGGGCGGGGACTATTACGACTTTCTCAGCCTGGGCCGCAATCGGCTGGGGCTTGCGCTGGCCGATATTTCAGGGAAAGGAATTGCAGCCGCTCTCATCATGGCCAACCTGCAGGCAAACTTGCGTACACAGAGTGCTATTGCATGGGATGAACCACGGCGCTTTCTAAAATCAGTGAACAATCTCTTTTACGAGAATACTGCCGAAAACGCCTATGCCAGCCTGTTCTTTGGCGCTTATGATGACGACTCCCGCCGCTTGCGCTATGCCAACTGCGGCCATCTTTGCGCCTTGCTGCTCCGCCGCGATGGCGCTCTGGAACGGCTCGACTCCACGTGTACGGTGATGGGCCTTTTCAAGGATTGGGATTGCGCTCTGGCGGAATGCAGCCTGCTTGCCGGAGATACCCTGGCGCTCTATACTGACGGCATCACCGAATCCTTCAACGATGCTGGAGAAGAATTTGGCGAGCAGCGGTTGATTGACGCGTTGCGAGAGAATCGTGAAGGCTCTCCTCAGTCGGCATTGGACTCAATTGTGGCGGAAGTGCGTAGGTTCAGTGGCCGCGAACAGCATGATGACATTACGCTTATTGTCGCGCGGGGCAGAGAAGGCTAGCTATTGGCTATCGCCGCACGATCCTCTCCGGTCGCAAGAACATCTCCACGTCTTCCGTGCTCTTGGCATCTCGACGCTTGCGACCACTCTCATAGCTGGCTTTCACAAAGCTGCTAAACAGAGGATGGGGTTCCAGCGGCTTGGACTTGAACTCCGGATGGAATTGGCAGCCCAGGAAGTAAGGATGGTCGGGAATCTCCACGATCTCCACATATGTTCCGTCCGGCGTCGCGCCGGTAATGCGCAGTCCGCCGCCGGTAAGCACGGCTTCATATTCGCGGTTGAACTCATAGCGATGGCGATGCCGCTCACTGATCTCCGTCGATCCGTACGCCTTGGCGGCCTGGCTGTTCGGCTCCAGTTTGCATGTCCATGCGCCAAGCCGCATCGTGCCGCCCAGTTCATCAATGCCGGTCAACTCGCGCAGCTTATAAATGATGCGGTGCGGCGTAGCCTGGTCAAACTCGCTGGAGTTAGCTTCATCCAGCCCGCAGACGTTGCGTGCAAATTCAATGCACGCTGTTTGCATGCCAAGGCAAATACCGAAGTATGGGACTTTTTTCTCGCGCGCATAGCGGATGCCGTTCAGCATGCCTTCAATCCCGCGCTTGCCAAAGCCGCCCGGTACAAGGATGCCGTCAAACCCCTCAAGCTGCGTTTCATAATCGCGATCGCCATCTTTGCTTTCAAGTCCTTCAGCCTCGACCCACGTCAGATTCAGCTTCAGATTGTGCGCCACCGCGCCATGCACCAGCGCTTCCTTGAGTGATTTGTAAGAATCCTCATACTCCACATACTTGCCTACTATGCCGATATGGACTTCGTCTTTGGGATTGTAGATGCGGTGCATCAGCTCTTCCCAACGGGCCAGTTCCGGCTTCTTTGACTCCATGCGCAGATAGCGCAGCAGCAGCGTGTCCACGCCTTCACGCGCAAACACCAGCGGCACCTCATAGATCGATGCCACATCTTTTGCGGTGATGACTGCCTCATCTTCCACGTTGCAGAAGAGGGCGATCTTGCCTTTCAGTTCCTTGGAAAGAAATCGGTCTGTGCGGCATAGCAGGATGTCCGGCTGGATTCCGATGCTCAACAGCTCTTTTACCGAGTGCTGCGTCGGCTTGGTCTTAAGCTCGCCCGCCGCGCCAATCCACGGGACCAAAGTGACATGAATAAAGATCGTGTTGTCGCGCCCAAGCTCCTGACGCATCTGGCGGATGGCTTCCAGGAATGGTAGTGACTCGATGTCACCAACCGTGCCGCCAATCTCCACCAGCGCCACATCCACGTCTTGCGCCACTTTCTTCATCGCAGCTTTGATTTCATTCGTGACGTGCGGAATCACCTGTACGGTCTTCCCCAGATAATCACCGCGCCGCTCCTTGGTGATGATCTGCTCGTAAATGCGGCCGGTGGTCCAGTTGTTGTCGCGCAGCAGCTTGGCGTGGGTAAAGCGCTCGTAGTGTCCCAGGTCGAGATCGGTTTCCGCGCCGTCGTCGGTCACAAAGACCTCGCCGTGCTGGAACGGAGACATGGTTCCCGGATCGACGTTGAGATAAGGATCAAACTTCATCAGGTTGACCTTCAGGCCGCGGCTCTCCAGCAGGCAGCCAATGGAAGCCGCCGCCAGGCCCTTGCCCAGTGAAGACACAACACCGCCGGTCACGAAAATATATTTCGCTGCCATGAACTCCTCGCACGAATGGATTGATTAGGATTTTGTAAGGTCGCCCAAATGATTTTGGGGGTTCTGCTCCCCGGCTCAGAAGTGGCTTGCGCCAGTAGCCGAAGAACCGATTGGGGTGCACAAGTAATTATACAAGAGGTCGGCTGTGGAAAAGATGGCTTTTTGCGCCCGTACAAGGCCGGAAGCTGGGATCATGACATAGAATTATTGATCTCATAACACATGAAACGCGCAAGGTGGTTTTGGTTTCTGGCTAGCGGCTTTGGCTTGGGTGCCTTGGTCACGCGAGCGATTACGATGAAGCGTTCTTATCCGACCGAAACGGGCGCTGGCAATTCAATACCGCGCGATTTAAGCGTCTTTCGGCAGAGCCATACTCTCCCTGTCGCAAAATTGCAGTATTTGATCCTTCCCTACGCGAATATTCGAATCGAAGGCATTGGGGAAGGTGCTGATTACATAAAAATCGGCCCCTTTTCAATATGGAAAGATACAGATGCCAATTGGAAATTACATCTCGGCTTGACCCGACCGGTTAAGCACTTAGAAATGTATGTGGATCGCAGCGGCAAACCTCTTTCCAACATGTGGATTGTTACGGCGTCAGTCGGCAATCCTATTGATCCTGAACGTTGGCAGCAAATAATCGCTTGCCTGTTTTACCTTGCTTGGTCGCGCGTTCCATATCACGATTGGCTACGAGTTAAAGCGGACGATTTCTATTTTGAACACTTTGATGTGCCAGACGGCACATCACCAGATTCGCCCAATCATGTGCGGTATTCAAAATATGGGGCATCCTTTTGGTCGGACCTCAAGATATATCCAAGCGCTGATGTGTCCAGGGAGCAAGCAGTTATTGTTGTTCCTAGGCAACCACATCCATTCACAATTGATTTTGAAAAGACTGCCATTGGACTGTATCGCGCTTTGGATAGTGAACTTTTCAAAACGCAGTCGAAGATTTTGGCCGCGTTGTGGTTTTTTATGCAGACACGCTTTCGCTCGGCATCTCGATCAAGTTATGCAGAGGATGTTCAAAATATCTGTACGGCTTTTGAAGCGTTGCTCGACATTAGGAATAGAGGGGATTCTGCCAATCAGGTAGCAGATCAGTTGGTGGTTCTATTTCATGATTTATCACTAAGTGCCAAAGATAAGTTTCTTGGGAATACCCATGCTGAGGAGGAGCCCGAAACATTAATTCGTTTGAGGGAGTGGGTGAAAGTCCTCTACGATATCCGCAATGCGTATACGCATGGCAAGCCAGTTACCAGTTACAATTTCTACGAGAGGTCCGTATGGCGAGATGCATTTGAGATTTTTCGGCTGGCTGGGAGCCGCATCATACTGCGCGGTCCAGAGGACAGATCATTTGATGGCTCACAGCTTGGTAAACTGCTCATGTCCGCGACATTTCTCGACAACTTGGTTGCAGCTTTTTACCGGCGAGATGCCGTGCTTGCCGATCTCACAGCTAGTTCAGAGAAGCGGGTAAGGATAAAACGCATCTTGCATCTGGCCAGTACAATTGACCCCTCTCAGGTTGAAGCTGTATTCAGCCTTTCTCAATTGAAAAAAGCTCTATTCTGTCTCAGTTCAATTCTATTTAGGGCGTTCAAAGATGCTGAATCCACAAATCCTGAAGACTCTAACTTGAGGGAAATAGTGGCTCGCTTCGATCAGGTCTATGAATCGGCGATCACAAGGGCAAATGGAAAGCTGTCGATTGAGTTATACCTTAAAGCTATTGCGCCTGTGATTAGGAACTCCTCGCGTCTTATTCCTGTTTTTGGTGATGGACTATATACCTTTGATTTCTCCAGCGCATTTCAGAGAGCATGGGAAGTCTATCAACAGTTCATTCTTCAATAACGAACGAGCGGTTTTCTGTAAAACAAGGTTGTCAAAAGTGTTAGCCATTGACCAGTAAATTTTCCTGCAAGAAATCCAGCTACTCCGTTCTTACTTCAGCGATCACCAGTGGGCCGAAGGCCAGAAAGCCTAGCCCAGGATTGAAGCGCGCTTTCTGGCTTCTGTTCGCGGCCAGAGCAGTTGTGTCCCCACCGAACAGCCGTCCCCCACCGGCTGAGCAAATTTGCGTATCCCCATGAATTCGTCTGAATGAGAGGCATTCTCTATGAGAAGGTCAAAATCGTCGTACAGAAATTTCGTTCTTTCATCCATTAGAGAGGCGCTTGTTGTAGCTCTCTCTTTTGCGCTGGCCACGTTCTTTATGGCTGCGCTCACCGCGCAGGCCCAAACACCAACCCCCCAGCTTTCCGCTGATCTCTCGCACTCACCCGGATGGGTTGTGATCTCCGTGGACGACTATCAAACCCTCCGCGCTCACGCTTTTCCTACAGATCGCCCGCCTGATCCGCCGCCGGTGGACGCGACGCTGACGCGCGTGGACTACGACCTGCGCATTGCCGGTGAATTAGCTACGGGGCGCGCCAGCCTTACCGTCGATGTCCTGAAAGACGGCTGGGTGCGCGTGCCAATTCCATCTGGTCTGCTGGTGCGTGAAGCACGGCTCGATGGCAAGCTGGTTTCGCTCGTCTCCGGCTCGAGCAAGGGTGGGAGCCAAATGTCAGCCATGCTGGGGCATGCGGGCCGGGCGGTATTGCTGCTTGATATCGCGCTGCCCGTGAACGTTTCTGCCGGCGAAGAGCGCATTTCGCTGCCGTCAACATCTTCAGGCGTCACGCGCGCCTCCGTTGAACTGCCGCGCCAGGGCGTTGACGTAAAGCTCAGCGGCGGGCTCCTGACGGAAAAAACTGAGACCGGCGCCGAAAGCAAGTGGCTGGCTTACGCTCACGGCAATGAACCGCTCACTTTTACATGGCACAGAAAGATTGAAGATCACCACATTACGTTGCCGCTGCGCCAGCGCGGATCGCTCACGCAACTTACCAGCCTGGCGGAGATTCAACTTCGCTTTATGCCGAAGTGAATCTTGAAGTCACCCAGGGCGCTGCAAATGAAGCCCGTATACAACTGCCAGAAAATGTGACCCTCAACC
>DASXKZ010000165.1:0-36088 GCA_036496525.1 Candidatus Angelobacter sp. | reverse complement strand
TGAAATTGGGCGCCTTAAAACATGTGGGATGGTAACGCGCCAGATTTGATTGGAGGGATTTTCAATGGCAACTACTACAGCTGTACTGACTGCAGAACCACTTCGACTCCCGCGCAGGTTTCTGGCCATGCTGCCTGGCATTGGCTTGTTAACCATTGTGGGACTAGCGGGAAAGGCTCTGGAGAAGTCGATTGCAACCTATACCAAAGCCCATCATCTGGTGGTTCCCAACATTGAATACGTTTTGTGGGCGATCTTGATTGGCCTCTTGATCTCAAACACCATTGGCGTGGCCCAGGTTTTCAAACCGGGAATCGCGACCTATGAATTCTGGCTCAAGACCGGTATTGTGCTGCTGGGGGCGCGCTTCCTTTTAGCAGATGTTCTAAAGTTGGGCGCGGTCAGCCTTACCCTGGTCTTGATCGAGTTGATCCTATCGATCGGTTTTATGACGCTTCTGGGACGGATCTTCAAGCTCAGTCCCAAGCTCACGTCGCTGCTTGCCGTTGGCAGTTCGATTTGCGGCGTTTCCGCAATTATCGCCACCAAAGGAGCCATTGAGGCGGACGATGAAGATTCTTCATTCGCCATTGCGGCGATCCTGGCTCTTGGCGCGCTCGCGCTGTTTACATTTCCTCCCATCGGACACTGGCTGGGAATGAGTGACCGCGTTTATGGCCTATGGGCCGGGACCGGCGTGGACAATACAGCAGAAGCCGTGGCAGCAGGCGCGCTTTACTCTGACGCTGCCGCCAAGATCGCTGTGCTGGCCAAGACCACGCGCAATGCAATGATCGGATTTGTAGTGCTGGGATACGCACTGTACTGGGCAGCGCGCGAGGGCCGGCAAGCCGTTGGCAATAAGGCGGCATTCTTGTGGCAGAAGTTTCCCAAGTTCGTCCTAGGATTCCTGCTGATCTCGCTGCTGGCAAGCCTGAGTGTCTTTAACAAGGATCAAGTGAACAGTCTGGCGAATCTGTCCCGATGGGCTTTCTTACTGACTTTCGCCGGCGTGGGCTTGCGCATCAATTTTAAGGAGATGAAGAAGCAGGGAATCAGACCGTTCATCGTGGGAGCGCTGGGCGAGGTTGTGATCGCGGCGATCACGCTGGGACTGGTACTGGGAGCGAACAAGCTGGTGAAGCTGTAGCGACAATCTTTCAAGTTGCCCCTTAGACCGTCAACGCCTGGCATTTTGGCAGCGTTCTTTGAGCAGCCTTCTCGCCTTCGCGGACCAGCGTTCGGATGGAAGCATGGTTCGGGATGAAAGTGTAGAAAGGGACGTGCGGCCGAACCACAGCGTCACACTGGCGGAAAGCCTCCACGTACTGGCGCGAATAGAGCGTTTGAGCGTGTTTGCTGTTCGCGCTCATGCCGGACATCGCGACCACGGCGCTGCGGAGCCATACGTCAGAGCCGATCACGACCCGGCATGAATTCGCGCGGCAGATGGACGAGGGCAGCACGCTGCCCCAGCCTCCATCGGTGTAGCTGATGCCGTCGATGCGCACGCGATGAATCAAGTATGGTGTCGCGCAGCTGGCAGCCAGTGCCGAGGCGAGGTCGCCGGAGCTGAACACATGAGTCTTCCATGACGGCAGTTCGGTGGCGGCCACATGGAGCGGCATTGCCAATTCCTCAAATTTCGCAGGGAGATATTTGCGGCAAAATTCGCGAATGCCTTGCGAGCGGAGCAATCCCGGCCAAAAAACACCAAGGGCAATGGCCTCGATGTCATCAGCGGATGTCCCAGCCGCGCAAAGCGCTCCAATCAGGCTGCCCGCGCTGGTGCCGGCAATGAAGTCCGGCTTGAGGCCGTGACGTTCCAGCGTTCGCAGAACGCCGATGTGCGCCAGCCCGCGAAAGCCGCCTCCGCTAAGGGCCAGACCAAGAGAGTAAAGACTTCCACCTTCCGCTAGATGATCCATAAAAATCCGGGACGTGCCCAACATGATACAGTGAAATGCGCTATGGATGCAGACCTGAAAAAACGGCTGGGCATTACGATCCTGATCTTTGTAATCGCCGGGGGAGCAGAAGTTAGTTACCTCATGTGGAGCCGGCGTGATACCAGCACACCCAAGAAGCAGGAACCCACATATTCCAGCAATCAGGATGACTACGTCACGCCGCACAAGATTTTCCCTTACAACGTGGAGTCCGCCAAAAAAGAGCTGGTGGGCAAGCCGATGTGGGTGAAGACTGGAAATGTCCTGCCCTACTATTCCTACGATGCGGCGACGCACACCGTGAACCTGAAGCGGCAAGTGGGACTGTTGCCACCTGTGGCCAAGTTGCAAGTGAAAGATGTGGTCCTGGCACGCGATGCGGCGCCGCCTAAGGTCGGAGAGGTCACGGTTGTGCAGAAGAAGATTATGGCGGTTTTTGAAAAGGCAGAAGAGCCAGGGACGTTTGCCACTGCGATTGGCGCAAACACCAGTGACGACTACACCTTTACCGCAAACGATAATTTTTTCTTTGAGGATCCACATCAACTTTATAAGCACTGGCCCGCCGAAACCTGGAGCGCCATTGATCAGCACCAGGCCAAGCCGGGCATGAGCGAGTTGCAAGCCAGCTTTGCGCTGGGAACCAACATGAGCGCAAGTGAAGGAGATTACGGCAATCGCACGATTGAATTTGCCAATGCCGGCAAGCCGGTGACCGTGGTTTTCGAAAAGAACAAGGCAACCAGCGTCACGCCGGGAAAAGCGCAGTAGTTGGACGAAAAGAGTTTTTTAGCCGCCGGTTTTCCGGCTCTTCTTGGCCGGCCGGTCTTCTTCTACCGGAACAGCGGCCGTGCCGGTTGATGAGCGAATCGGCTTCTTTACTTCAGCCAGGCTCATCTTAAGCGCTTCCAGAATATCGACCACAGGCGCTTTGTGTTTGGTCTCAACAGTTTCTACAACCTGCTTGCCTTCCACCTTTGCCTGGATCATGGCCATCAGGTTTTCACGATACGCATCGTGGTATTTCTGCGGCTCAAACTCCGCCAGCAGGGAATCGATGAGCATCTTGGCCATGGCAAGTTCTTTGTCTTTTACGATGCTCGTATCAGTGCGGAACTCTTCCACCTGGCGAATCTCGTCCGGGTAATACATGGTGTGCAGCAAAATACCTTTGGGCCCCGGGCGCAGCACCACGATATGCTCGCGGTTGTGCATGGCGATCTTGGCCACACCTACGCAGCCGCTCTGGCGAAGCGCTTCAAACAGAAGAGCATAGGGCTTTTCGCCGGCTTCATCGGGCGCCATGTAATAGGAGCTTTCAAAGAAGATGGCGTCAACTTCTTCAGCCTTTACGAATTCCAGGACTTCCATGGTCTTGGCCGTTTTGGGCGCTACCTTCTTGATGTCCTCATCGTCGATGACGACATATTTATCTTTTTCATACTCATAGCCCTTCACAATCTCGCTGCGGGGGATCGGCTTATCCTCAAGCTGGCAGTAAAGCACCTGCTTGACGCGGGAGTTGTCCGCTTTATGAAGCTGGTTAAAGCCTACGGATTCGCTACGGGCTGCGCTGTACAATTTGACGGGAAGCGACAGCAGACCAAAAGTGAGATGTCCCTTCCAAACTGTGCTGGCCATTTCATGTTCTCCAGATATAAGGGCGTAGGGGTTATGAGAGCACAAAAAGCGGTGCAATACAATCTTCCGAACAGGCTATGTCACTAGAAGAATACCGGCGAAAAAGAGTCTTTTCCAAGACCCCTGAACCTCCTGATAAGCCGAGTCATGAGGAAGGGAGCCGCTTTTTTATCCAACGACATAGCGCACGACGTCTCCACTATGACTTGAGGCTGGAAATGGATGGCGTACTCAAATCCTGGGCGCTCCCCCATGGTCCAACTCTTGACCCTGCAATCAAGCGGCTGGCGGTCCACGTGGAAGATCATCCGCTCGACTATGGCAGCTTTGAAGGAACCATTCCCAGCGGCAACTATGGCGCGGGCAGCGTCACCCTGTGGGACCGCGGCACGTATGAGTGGCTCGGGCCAAAGACGCCAGCGCAGATGTGGGAATCCGGCGATCTCAAGCTGCGCTTTCATGGACATAAGATCGTCGGCGAATTTGCGCTTGTCCGCACCAATCGCGCCAAAGGCAAAGACTGGCTGTTGATCAAGAAGAAGGATTTCGCCGTCCGTGAAGGCTGGGACCCGGAAGCCGATACACGCAGCGTGCTGCAAGGTCCTGGGGATATCTCTTCAACGGAAGGCGCGGTCAAGGCCGACATGCCGGCGTCGCTGGAGCCGATGCTGGCGACTCTCGGCAATGCAGTGCCTTCGGGCAGCGACTGGCTTTACGAAGTGAAGTGGGACGGATACCGCGCGCTCTGTTTCGTTGAAAACCGCAAAGTGCGGATGGTCTCACGTCGCGGCACGAACCTGAACAAACAGTTTGCGAGCGTGGCGCAGGCGCTGGCGCAAGGCGTGAAGGCCGATAAGGCGATCATCGATGGCGAAGTGGTTGCGCTGGACGAAAGCGGCAATCCCAGTTTTCAGCGGCTACAGAACCTGACTGGCTTTGGCACCAAGCCGGCGGTAAAGGGCATGACAGCGCCGTTCCTGAACTTCTTTGCTTTCGATCTGATTTATCTCAATGGATACGATCTGCGCAAAGCTGCACTCATCGATCGTCGGCAGCTATTAATCTCAATCCTGCTGCCCAGCGAGATCGTGCGCTATTCGGAACACTTTGTCGGCAAAGGCGACGAATTGCTGAAAGCAGTGCGGGCCAAAGGACTGGAAGGAATCATCGCCAAGCAAGCGCAGAGCAGGTACGAATCAAAGCGCAGTGGAAACTGGATCAAGATCAAGGTCACCACGCAGCAGGATTTTGTCATCTGTGGATATATTCTGGGTGAGCGCGAGCCTTTCGGCGCGCTGGTTCTGGGCTACAACAAAAATAAAAAACTAGTCTATGCAGGCAATGTGGGTTCGGGATTCACGCAGCAGTCGCTCAAGGCGGTGTTTGAGAAGATCAAGCCGCTCATCACCAAGAAGGCAACACTGGGTGACGTGCCTAAAGACATTGGCGAAGTCACGTGGATAAAGCCGGAGCTGGTCTGCGTGGTGAAGTTTACCTCGTGGACCAATGATGACCGCCTGCGCGCTCCGGTATTTATGGGAATGAGGACTGAGGTCGACCCGGAAGAGGTGGTGCGGGAAACCGGGTTGCTTGGAGAAAGCCTGCTAGCGGAAGAAACGCAGCCGGAATCCAGGCATGAAACGCTGCTATCGGCCGATAAAACCGAGATCACCCTTGATATCGATGGGCGTCGGCTGAAATTTACCAACCTCAACAAAGTTTTTTATCCAACAGACGGTTACACCAAACGCGATGTTATCAACTTCTATGCGGCAGTGGCAGACATGCTCGTGCCGCACTTGCAGGGCCGTCCGCTCTCGCTCAAGCGATATCCGAACGGGATTGACCAGGATTATTTCTTCCAGAAAGACGCTTCTGGTTTTCCTGATTGGCTGCATCGGGAAGAGCTGGCGGACGATGAAGAATCCAAAACGCGGGTGATCTGCGATGACAAAGCCTCATTGCTCTATCTGGCGAACCTCGGCTGCATTGATCAGAACCCTTATATGAGTCGGCTGGGAACACTGGAGCATCCGGATTTTATCCTGATCGATCTCGATCCTTACCACTGCGGCTATGACAGGATTGTTGAAGCGGCGCAGCTGGTGTGCGAAAAGCTGCGACTGATTGGGCTTACGGGATATCCCAAGACAACCGGCGGCAATGGCATGCACGTGTATGTTCCCGTGGAACCAATTTACAGCTCCGCGCAGACACGGCAATTTGCAGAGATATTAGCGCGATGGGTGGCAGCCGAGCGGCCTGATCTTTTCACTACGCCGCGCATGGTTTCCGCCAGAGAAAAAGGCAAAGTCTATTTCGACTACTTGCAAAACGCCAGCGGCAAGACGATCTCTGCGCCCTACGTACTGCGCGCACATCCCGGAGCGCCTGTGGCCACTCCGCTCAAGTGGGAGGAAGTTGTGCCCGGACTGAAGCCGCAGCAATTTCACATTGCCAATGTACTGCGGCGATTTGAGCGCGTGGGTGATCTCTTTGCTGGCGTTCTCAGCAAGCCTCAGGATCTGGCGCCTGCGTTAGAACGCCTAAGTGCCGCAATGGGATAGGAAGAGTTTTTACCGCCAGCCAACACCGATAACGTGGATAGGAAAGGAGGATTTTCACCAAAGAGAACAAAAAGTATCAAAATGGAACTTGCCCGCATGCTCCGCCCGCCAAACTCGCAATCGCGGAGAAGTTTTGCATTCAGAGTTGTCGATACAGTGTCTCTGTGCTCATTGAGCCTAAAAAGATCGCACACAAGGAGGCACCATGCAACGCTATTTGCAGATGACACTGGTAACACTGCTGTTCGCTGCGGTGACGGTTGTCTCAGCCAACGCCCAAACCATCCCGGCTGAGGATGACACCTGGATCACCGGCAACGGGACCCAAGTCGACTTTTCACAGTTTGGCAATGTGAACATCAGCCAGCTTCTGGGTTCACAGCCTGTCAATTCAGTCGTATCGTTCACCGGAGTTCCGTTGAACTCGTCTCTTGGCGTGGCCGATACTCTGGTTTCCCGCGGCAGCGCCACCATCGCGAGCAGATTTTCCGCTACGCTTTCCATCAAGGGACTTGGCCTGGGCTCCAGCCCGGACATGACGCTCCAGGATGGACGCGTCTATCATGTGGCCGTTTCGCTGGCGACCCAAAGCGACACCGGCACGATCAATTTCACCACCACCAGTTCTGAAGGCGGGACCTTCTCTTCCACTTTTACGGTCACGCCCATTTTGACTTTCACCAACGTCAACAATCCAAACGAGGCTCCCCACACCATCAATTGCTCTGACCCGGGCGCCGCGTGTTCGTTCCCAATGGGCGGAGCCGGTAACTGGGTGCAGACCTCCAGTACTGGTTTTGACCCGCAAGCCCAGGGCATCCCCATTGTTCCGTCCGGTGTGCAGATTGGCGGATACACCACAGTAGGCCGCCCACGTTTTGGCGGCATACAGGTTGGCTGCGGAGGAACCAAGTCCAGCGGTTACGGGTGTGGCCAGAATAATGAACTGCATGGAGAAGGCTCAATCGGGCAGCAGATTCACGGCACAAAACCAGCCAATGATTGTGCCAACAACCCACCGCCACCTCCGCCTGCGCCTTCTCCCACACCTATTCCAGTAGGCGGATGCTCGGCTACTTTCGGAGGCGGCGGAACGGGCTGCACATCAACCGCAAGCCCCAAAGTCACAGCCGGCAAGACTGGGGCTGCCACGCAACTGCAAACCCAGACGTTGTGCGCGGTGGCTCAGCAGCAGTAAGGAGTTTTGCACACGATAGCCGGCGCCTTTAGTAGGCGCCGGTTTCGCATCAAGTGATCGTCCTGAGTTTTATTTGCGCCGTACCTACTGCGATCCGATTCAATTTCTGTCTACTCTCGATTACAGTAGTCCCGAAGGATGGCATAAACCGCATAACCACCACGTTCCAAATACATCGTTTGGAAGGGAATTTCGGTTGTCAAAGATCTCTTTTCCCTGACTGGTATCAGCCGGAACATCCAAAGTCCAAAACCTGCCCTATGCTGCTCTCGCCCATCCCGGCGGACCGTGCGGTCGTCCGCGAATGTCTGCAAACGCCACCATTTTCGGCATAAAATTAATTCTCGTCTCTGCGTGTTCACCGGCCCAATTCTTTCCGGACCTCTCTTGAACCGCAACTTTGTGTTCCCTAGTCTGCCCTGGGCGACCGTGAGCCTGCAAAAGGGGAGTCGAACGGATGTCCTTCGTGGTTGAATATTTTTGTTTGCTCAATCTGCGCTCGTCTGCGGAAATCTGCGGCGAAATCTTGCTCCCTTTGTGTTCTTTGCGGTGAACCATCCATAACACTTTTGACGCCATCTGCAACTGCACCGCCAACCTTCCCGCGGTCTTGCAATCAATCCTGCCGGCAATCAGCGCCCGCGCCATCACCGCGATTGTCACCTGGATTCCGTTGAAATCCATAAAAAGGTCGGCCATCTCAAACTCCGGCCTGCCCTTCCGACGCATCTCCGCTAACGCTTCCGCCAGCACTATCCGCCGCCCAATCTCCCGGCGCACCGCCGTCGCCAGTTGTCCGGCATGCGCGTGGCATATCAGAGCGCCCTTCTCCGCCGGGGCCTTGCACTGCTCGCCTCCCTTGCGAAACACCTGGCACCGCCGGTAATAGGCGTAACGCGCCTCCGGAACTCTCGTTACACCGTCCATAACGTTAACGTTCATTTCAGCCATGCTGCTTGCAAATCCTGCCTTTCCCGATCACGGCGATCACGCGCGATGTCGGCGATTCCGGCGATAGGCGCGCTTTGTGCGCCCCCACCCCCCTTGGCCTCGATTAGGATTCCAAAGGAGTTAATTCATTCGATCCTGGAAATTTCTTGTTGAATCGATCTCGAATCACGTTGAACTGGCCTCAAATCGCGTCGAATCCGCCTTTAATTCGGTTGAATGCATGGCAGACTGATCGTTCCTGGCGGTCATAGCTACTGAACCGTCGGCTCGGCCGGCATCACCTTCATTCGAACCGCCCCACCCAGTCCATATTGTTCGGCGGCTTTCTCCTGCGCTTGTCGCAATCCGTCAGCGAACTCCTCCGCCGAGAGCGTCCCCAATTCCCCATGCTTTGGGCACCGGAAACGCATTCCGGCCGCGCTTTGGGCCATTTGCAACTCGGCTTCACACTCCGTGCACCGCATCTCCACCCGGACGGTTTTCCCATCCGGCTTGAGCTTCATTGAAAACTTGATTTCCATGCTTCCGCCTCCTGAAACAGCCTGTTCCATTTGCGCAGTTTACCATATGTTCGCCTATAAAGAAATGGCGAAGATGGACGATAAACTATTTCCTGCGAATCTTTTGTTCAGTATTGTGGCGTACTCTCGCTGGGCAAGAATCGTACGGCACACCCGCCCCCGGCTATGGTCCGTCCATGCCCCTGGTTGGTGGCCTTATGCAGTGGAGTTCCCGGAAAAAGTCCCCGTTAGGGGGCGGTTGGTAGTAGCCCGGCACGGTTCGAGGCGCGCAACGCGCGCTGATGGACAAGTGCCGGGAAAACGAAAAGGAATAAACAACTCCTCACGCCGTAGGCCCGCGCGCAGCGCAGCGGAGCGCGCCTTAGGAAGTTTTAGAGATCACAGAGATGCACTTGCCTTATACCCATGCCACCAATGGCGTCTCCGATAACAGGAAAGACCGCGCCACGGCTGGTTACAGCATCCTTCGTTTTGCAATATGCATTATGATTTATGCTATAATCATTTTGCACAGAGGAGATGACAATGGATCTAAACACTCGAAGAAGTATCAAGGCCGCGATTAATGGCTCGCCACGGAACTGCTATGTTGCCGAATTGCACGCGCAAGTGTTGAAATACGCAGATCAATTGAGGAATATGACTGGAAAGGAGTTTTGCGACGAGCTCGAAATTCCTGTCTCTTACGGGACTGAGTACAGCAAGATGATTAAGTTGGCGGATCGATTGAAGAAGGCTGGGAGCTTAGATACGACAAAAATTTGAATAGAAAATTTTAAGGATGAGTTCATGGATTTGAGTGATGCTCTTCAAAAAACTGGTCAGATATTGGACGAAGAACGGATAAACCCAACTGTCGCTTATCAATTGTCCAAGGCTAAGGTTACGAATCTTGGTGCAGCTGCTTCTCTTTACCAATTGGCTAACCTTTATCAGTATCGGATACATCCGCGACCAATCAATGACGATCCTACTGAATATCAATTTAAGAGCATGAATTTCGATCTGCTTTGCGCAATGTTCGAACGCGTTCCTGAGCACAATAAACAAGTATTGTATGCAAACATGAATTCAAGAATCTGTGATGCTCGAAGCTTTCGACACAAATATGTAGATGTCGTCAAAGCAGGCTCTGGGGCCTCATGTTCGTCGGAACTGCCTCTAATTGCAGAGTTCCTGGTTCGGATGCGTCAGACAGATCTGCTGATCAGCGCTTTGTTTGAAGCGGCGGTTAGCCGAGGCCTTACACTTTTGCTCTTGCATATAGAGAAAATGATTGCGTTCGATTTCACATTATTCACGGAACCCGAATACGAGCGGATTGCAACAGCGGCTAAGACGATCGCGCATTCAGTGGAGAAAGAGAAGGAAAAGCCTAAGCTCAGCAATACACTTGCATCAAATACCCGTTACCATGTGGTCCGGGAAATTCCTGAACTATGCAATGCCATTGTGGAGGAATGCCGTAGCGCAAGATATTTGTATGTGAAGGGATCATTGTTGCCTGGCATGAATTTAGAAATTAACCAGGACAAGAATACAGTGCGCAGCTTTTTAGAAAAATTGGGCTTTGCTCCTCTGCTAATACAGTCGCTTGATGAGGCAGAAAAGCTGTATCGGACTGCGGCTACTGCTTTTGAACTAAAGAGCTGTTTAGGACACTTGCGAAGTTTTGTGGAGCAAGTTCACCTTCAGGCTTGTGCCGGCGCGCATAAGAAATATGGAGGATCTCTACCATCCAAGTGGGGAGAGGCATTGAGGTATTTGATTGATAACAAGATTTTGACCCAACAAGAATGGCAATTTTTTGGGTCGTTGTACACGCTTGTGAGCGACACAGGAGTACATCCGCTGATCGCGGACCGCGAGTATGCTCGGCTGATGAGAAACATGAGCATAGAATGCGGATTACTCCTACTGACAAAAATGGATAAGCTCGGCATTAATTTGACCGCAGTGAGCATTTCAGCGACGCCCTAGTTTTGCTTGACAAGCCCGCGAACGGCTTGAAACTCTATTGCTCTGTGAGGCTTTGTGGACTCCGTCCCGCGTGGTCCGTTGTTAATCCTGTCGCGCCATTCTGCAAAGCTGTACGGAAATCAGGCGAGATCGGAGTCTTGGTCAACGTGTGCTGCTTCACCAGAACATAGAGGGTTTCCGCGGTGGCGATGACGCGTTCGTGGCCGGCAATGCGAAATTCGGCGGCAAGGGTGAATGAAGTGTTGCCGAGACCCTTCGCAAAAACAGAAACTTCCAGCACCTGGTCAAAGCGCGCCGGGGCCTTCCATTCAATGGTCTGCTTCACCAGTTGAAAGTCGAGTTCGCCGCTGAAAAGCTGCTCGCCATAGCCCAGGGCGCGTAGAAATTCCGTGGTCGCCAAGTCGACATACTCAGCATAGCGGGCGTTGAATACGACTTTTTGCGCGTCACACTCACCATAACGCACGCGAAGATAGTAGCGGAAATGGTTGGACATGAGATCGGTTGGCATTCTACTGGTCGTAATTTTACAGGCTTGTAATGGCTAGACCGTTTTCAGTGTAAATGTAGACCATCACGGGGTGGAGCAGGCCTTCAGGCCTGCGGTAAAGCTGCTGAAAAAGGTCGGCTTTAGCCGCTGAGGTTTTCTCATGGGGTTACGGTAACTTGAAACCGCTCTAGCGGGGATGAGTGCCGGCTGATTTCCGCTCGACGGCAGCTCGTGGATGTTTGCTACTATCCATGAATCCCTGGACCATCTCTGGCGGTTTCTCCGTGCCTCCGCGTCTCCGTGGTGAAAAAACTGGCTCGCCGATCAAGAAACTGAGCGGATATACGATGCTCACGAACCTGATATAAATCATTGGATGTTCGCCTCACGCACGAACTGGAACCTGAAACCCAATCTGCTGGCGGAAGCGCTAGAGCAGCACAAAGCCAGCGGCCTCCGCCTGCTCGATCTGAGCGCGTCGAATCCTACCGAATGCGGCTTCAAGTATGACGCGCCGGCCATTATGCGCGCACTTTGCGCTCCCGCATCGCTGCAATATCGTCCTGACCCAAAAGGTATGAAATCGGCCCGGCAGGCTGTGAGTGATTACTATGCGGAGCACGGTGCAGCCGTTGCCATCGACGATCTGGTCCTGACCGCCAGCACCAGTGAAGCGTACTCCTTTATATTTCGTCTGCTGTGTAATTCAGATGACGAGCTTTTGATTCCGACGCCGGGATATCCTTTGTTCGATTTCTTGGCCGACGTGAATGATGTAAAGCTGACGCGTTATCCGTTTTTTTACGACCATGGCTGGCATATCGATATGCACGCCTTAAAGCAGGGAATCACGCCGCGCACACGGGGGATCATTGTCGTCCATCCCAATAATCCGACTGGGCATTTCACCAAGGCGAAGGAAATTGCGCAGCTCAACCAGATTTGCTCCGCAAACCAGACGGCGATTATTGCCGATGAAGTCTTTCTGGATTTCTCTTTGGGGTCGGAGCAAAAGAGCTTTGTTGCAAATTCCGGCGTGCTGACTTTTACCATGAGCGGCATCTCCAAAATTTCCGGCTTGCCGCAAATGAAATTTGCGTGGCTTGCAGTCAGCGGCCCACATGATGTCAAAAGGGAAGCGCTGGCAAGATTGGAGATGATCGCCGACACTTATCTTTCTTTGAATGCGCCAATTCAGTTGGCTGCGCCGGTTTTGCTGCAGCAGCGGAAACAGTTTCAACAGCAGTTGATGACGCGTGTGCGAGCGAACCTCGCGGAGCTGGATTCGCAGCTTTCAGAAAAGAAGCACGTAAGCCGCCTGGCCGTAGAGGGCGGATGGTACGCGGTTCTTCGCATTCCGGCCACGCGTCCGGATGAAGATCTAGCGATTGAGTTACTGCAAACTCACGATGTGTATCTTCACCCGGGACATTACTATGACTTTCCCGGCAATGGATATCTTGTGGTGAGCCTGATCACGCCGCAGGATGACTTCAACGAAGGTCTGCGCAGACTGTTATCCGCCATTTAGATCAAAAAGCAGTTCCGCGATGACTCTGAAAAAGGTAATCCCTTAAATCCTCTCCGTGTGCAACGTCATGTCACCCACGCCCACATGGGCATGCAATCTGTATTTCCCAGGCCCTGACGTCCTGAAAGGTTGCCGTAATCTGGTATTGGTGGTTGTAAACAAGGGAGCGTAGACGTCGCCGACGCGAACAGAGAAATCTGCCTGGGCATAGTCCTGAGGACGGAGAGAATTTAGTTCCAGGTTACCGGCCACGACCTCAATGTCTTTGTTGCCTTCAACATCGCCAATGCTGAGTTCGCCGGCGTTCATGCGCACACGCAGATCGGTCTTGCGCGGGACTTCAATCACGGCGTGAAAATTTGATTTTGGTCCGGCAATCTTGATGTGGTTCTGCCCGTGTCCGGAGTCGATCTGCACCTTGACCTTGCGCAGGGCATCAGCATTGCCTTCATCGTATACAACGGCAATGCTGTCAGAGGCGCTGGCCACAATCTGATAATCGCCGGAACCAAGTTCTATTTCCAATGGCCAGTTGGGATCTGGGCGAAGCTCATAGCGTTTTTCATGACCGGTTTGTCCCCAGGTAAGAGACGCGGACAGCGCGAGTAAGAAAGGCAGGAGTCTTTTCATACACGCCTCCTTGCGTTGTATATACGCCGGAAGAACGAAAAAGGTTCCTGGAAGTTGCAGACTTATTTTGTCGGCTGGATCGTTGTACTCGATGCCGATTGCCTTAGCTTGTAACGCTGGATCTTTCCCGTGGCTGTTTTGGGCAGCTCCGCTACTACTTCAAACACCTGCGGGCACTTATATGCGGCGAGCCTGCCGAGCACGTGCTTGCGAATCTCTTCAATCACTTGCGGAGTATTGCTCGCGCTATTCTTTAGCACAATATAGACTGCTGGTTTTACCAGATTGTTGCCGTCTGCATTGCCAATGGCGGCTGCCTCCTGCACCATGGGATGTTCCATAAGAACATTCTCAATTTCAATTGGGCTTACCCACATGCCTTTGACTTTCATCATGTCGTCATTGCGGCCCACGTACCAGTAATAGCCGTCGGCATCGCGATAGTATTTGTCGCCCGTGCGGATCCAGTGGCCCTGAATGGTTTCTTTTGTCTTCTCATGCTGGTTCCAGTAATACGCGCAAACGGAATCGCCTTTGATCAAAAGGCTGCCGACCTCGCCATCGGGAAGGTCATTGCCGTTTTCGTCTACGATCCGCGCTTCGTATCCCGGCATGATCTGCCCGCTCGATCCCGGCCGCACTGCTCCCGGGCGGTTGGCGATAAACATGTGCAACGCCTCAGTGGATCCAATCGCATCCAGGATCTCAACGTTAAAGCGTTCCTTGAAGTGATGATAAAACGTCGCGGCAAGCGCTTCGCCGGCGGAAACCGCGTAGCGCACGCTGGAAAGGTCAAAATCAGGGCTGCCGCCTTCACGCTGGTAAGAAAGCAGCGTTGAATAGTTTGAAGGCACGGAAAAAAACAGCGTCGGTTTGTGCTTTTCAATCACTGAAAAGATGTTGGGCGGAGAGGGCGACCCCGGCCAGAGAATACTGGTCGCTCCCACCGAGAGAGAGAAATAAAGCCCGTTGCCAAGGCCATAGGCAAAGAACAACTTTGCAACGCTGAAAAAGCGGTCATTCTCTGTGATCTGCAGAATATTCTTGGCGTACAGTTCGGCGCATACCACCATGTCATGGTGCAAATGTACGCAGCCCTTGGGAAAGCCGGTGCTGCCGGAAGAATACAGCCAGAATGCAGCGTCATCTTTTGTGGTCTGTTCCGGCTCCAGTGCAGGTGAGCTTTCGTCGAGAAGCCTCTGGAGTGACTCTGTGCCCTCCGGCGCATTGCCAAACACAACGATCGTCTTCAGGTAGCGCAGCTTTTCGCGGGTGATGGCCTGGATTTGCGGAAGCAGCGCTTCACTTACTATCAGGACTTGCACACGCGAATCGTTCAGGATGTATTCGTACTCGCTCGGCTTTAGCAGGGTATTGATCGGGATTGGGACCGCGCCGATCTTAATGCCGCCAAAAAAGCAGTACGGAAATTCCGGCGTATCCAACAACAGCAGGCCGACACGTTCTTCCTGCCTGACACCTAATTTTTTTAGCGCATTGCCCGCGCGGTTGACCCGCTCAAAAAGCTGCCGGTAGGTGACATGCTCGTGGCCGCATTCATAGGCAACTCTGTCGGCCCGGCCTTCGGCTATGTGGCGATCCACAAAATATGTCGCCACGTTAAAATTCGTCGGCAGTTGGAGCGATTTCAGCTGTCCCATGAGCGTATGTGCAAAATATCTGAAGAGCTAAGCTTTGCAGTATCAGCAACTTGAATTTATTGAACCATGATTTCAGTCATCCTTAATATATCCGGAACTTATGAGGCTTCCCAAGCGTAACTACTGCCAGCCGGGAAGTGGAAAGCGTAATAATTTTGCCCTCTCGGTTAATAACAGCGTTCTTCTCTCGTCTTTCATCTTGAGAGGAGCACCGTACTAAATTGCAGGCCACAATGCAAATAGCGCAGGCGAACATGGCAGTCATGGCCGGAGACAGTTTCTCACCCGGGCTGGAGCAGATATTTCTGGAGCACAAAGACCTCGTTTATCGGGCGGCCTACCGCGTTACCGGTAATTCGAGTGACGCAGAAGACGTGTTGCAAACCGTTTTTCTACGGCTGGTGCGATTGGAACAATTTCCTGAGATTTCCAACCTTCCGGGATATTTGCATCGTTCCGCGGTGAACGCGTCTCTGGACTTGCTGCGGGGGAAGAAAGAAACCTTTTCCCTGGATGAAGACCCGAATGAGGTTGCAATGGCGTCCACTGATCACGGACCCCATTCGGCTGAACTCCGGGACTGGTTGCGCCATGCCCTGGCGAAACTGAATCCACGCTGGGCGGAAATGTTTGTGCTTCGCTTTATAGAGGATTACAGCAATCGTGAAATAGCCGGACTTATGAATACATCGGCTGCGGTAGTTGCTGTGGTGCTGCATCGTACGCGTGCTCAGCTCAAAAAGGATTTTAGAGGATTGACGAGGGACAACAGATGAAGCCCAATGAAAAAAATCGTGCCACCAATCCAGGCGAACATCTTGACCGCGCGCTGAACGCAATGCGCGCTGAACAGCCTGACCGGGAGACCATGAACGCCGCCGGAGAACGCGTGTGGCAGCGCGTCAGCCATGAAGCTGCTCTCCCTTTCGCGGCGCAGGTGGTTTCTATCCGTGGCTGTGAAGACGTTCGCGCATTGCTGCCGCAGTACCGTGCTGGAAATCTTGCATCGGCGCGGGCCTTACTGGTGGAATCTCACTTGCATGAATGCGCTGCGTGCCGCCGTGAAGCTGAAACCGGCCAACGCGAACGCAGAGCTATGGCGCCGTGGAAGCAGGAGCTTCCGCAAGTTGGTAATGCCGGGTTCCGCTGGGTGGCTGCCGCTGCTGCAATCGTCATTTTTGCCGTTGCGACTTACTTTGTGCAGGACAAATTCTTTTCTGGGCCTGAAGGTATGCGCGCCCGGGTGGAGTCCCTCAATGGCGTACTCACCCGCGTGGGTTATAGTGGCGACCAATCGCTGAAAGTGGGCGATGAAGTCACGGAAGGCCAGAAGGTTCGTACCGGCGGCGGATCGCACGCCATGCTTCGCTTGCGGGATGGATCAGTGGTGGAGATGAATGAGCGCGCCGAATTTGGCGTCAACATGGGCCGCAAAGACACGACTATTCAGCTCGAGCGCGGCAACATCATCATCCAAGCGGCCAAGCGCACTAGCGGCCATCTTTATGTGGCTGCGCGGGATTGCCGCGTCTCGGTCACTGGCACGGTTTTTTCGGTCAATGCGGGCATGAAAGGCTCGCGTGTCTCCGTGATTGAAGGCGAAGTGCGCGTTGCCGAAGCTGGAGCAGAGAAGGTCTTGCATTCCGGCGATCAGCTCACCACCAATGTCAGTCTAGCCATGGTCCCGGTAAAGCAGGAAATTGCCTGGAGCCAGAACCTGGATAAACATCTGGCACTGCTGGCAGAGTTTGCTCACTTGAGCAACAAACTGGATTCAGTACAGATGCCGGGCTTGCGTTATAAGAGCACCGTCCTTAGCACGCTGCCAGCGAACACCGTGGTCTTTGCCGGCATTCCCAACCTGGGGGATGCAGTCCAGCAGGCCAATAAATTGTTCCAACAGGAATTGCAGGAGTCTGCCGTGCTGCGTGAGTGGTGGCAACAGGTGCAGGCAGGCAAGAAAAATGGTCCGGAGTTTGACGAGATCATTAACTATGTTCACGATCTCGGCCAGTACCTGGGCGACGAAATTGTTTTCTCCGTTGCGCTGAACGGGCATGATGGCGAGCCTCTAGTGGTTGCGCAGGTGCAACATGATGGCCTGAAGCAATTCATTGAGCAGGAAGCCGCAAAGTATGCCGACACAAAGGGACATATCCTGGTTGTTGATGAACAAGAGCTGAATCAGCTTTCAGCACAACAAGGGAAGCAGCTCTTGGTGCTGGTTCGCCCTGACTTTGTCGTGGCGGCTTGCGATGCTGCCACGCTTAAGCAATTTGTTGCCGGACTTAACTCCGGTGGTGGCGGTTTTGCTGGAACACCGTTTGGCCAACGCATGGCTGCACAGTATAAAAACGGCGCAGAAATCCTGTTCGGCGCAAACCTCGCCGAAATGACTTCAGCCCACAAGCCGCGCAATCCGGAGCAGAATGCGCATTTTGCTCTTACCGGCCTCACCGACGTTGAATACCTGATTGCTGAGCGCAAAGGCAGCGGTGCGCAGGTCCAGAACCATGCGCAGCTTACGTTTGTAAACCAGCGGCGTGGATTAGCGTCCTGGCTGGCAGCTCCGGCGCCAATCGGCGGTCTGGATTTTGTTTCCACGGATGCAGGCGCAGTCGCGGCTTTCATCTCAAAGAATCCCGCAGACATGCTGGATGATGTTTTAAATATCGCCGATGCTTCTGACAATAACGGTTCGGCAAACATTTCCCGCGCCGAATCCGAGTTGAAGATTCAGTTCCACCGCGACTTGGCCGATACGCTGGGCGGCGAAGTCACGATTGCTCTGGATGGCCCTATCCTACCCACGCCATCTTGGAAGATTGTGGCTGAGGTAAAAGATCCGGGCCGCCTGCAATCCACAATCCAGCAGTTGGTTGCGGATGTGAACGATCACGTTAAAGGCGAGCACCCGGGCCTGGCGCTGGACCAGGAGACAGCCAATGGGCTGACTTTCTACACAATACGTCATCTGGATGCAACAAAACCGTTCGAGGTTACGTATACCTTTACTGACGGATACATGATTCTTGGTCCAAGCAAGGCGCTGGTTATGAACGCAATTGCTATTCACCAAAACGGAAACTCGCTGGCACA
Source organism: Candidatus Angelobacter sp. (assembly GCA_036496525.1). Classification (GTDB taxonomy): domain Bacteria; phylum Acidobacteriota; class Terriglobia; order Terriglobales; family Acidobacteriaceae; genus Angelobacter. The sequence continues at coordinate 17,870 of DASXKZ010000165.1, read as the reverse complement.
CTCGGCGGATTTCCGCGCCCTTTTGCCACAGGACGAACAGCCTGATGTTTCCGCCGTGCTCTATCAGAATCTTGCGCCGGTGATTCAGCCGATCGCGCAACAGCTTAGTGCTTCGCAATTGCAGTCATTAAAGCAGATTGCAGCGGAGACCAAACCGAGCGTAGTCTGCGCTTATGGTGAAAGCAATGCCATTCGCGTGGCCACCAGCAGCCGGCTCTTCGGCTTCGACTTAAATACAGCGGCTCTTACCGCATTGATGAATGTGGTGCAGCCCTCACGAGCGCGCGGAACGCTCATTCACTAAGCAAGAGGCCGGATGCCTGCAACTATTGAAATGCAAAACCTGACGGTGCGGCTGGGCAACAGGATCATCCTGAACCAGTTGAACGGCGCGCTGTCAGGTCGTTGTATTGGACTGCTAGGGCCGAATGGCTCAGGCAAATCAACCCTGATCAACACGCTGCTGGGATTTTATGGGCCTATTGCCGGCGCGGCCTGCATATTCGGCAAAGAAGTGAAAAGCAATTTGCGTGAGCTCCGCGCCATGATCGGTTACATGCCGGAAAGCGACGCATTCATTGCCGATATGACCGGCGTCCGTTTTGTGCGTTACATGGCCGAACTGTCCGGGCTGCCTCGTGGTGAAGCCATGGAGCGCGCCCATGAAGCATTTTTCTATGTTGGTTTGGGTGAAGCGCGCTATCGCAAGCTCGGAACTTATTCCCTGGGCATGAAGCAGCTAGCCAAGCTGGCCCAGGCCATCGCGCACGGGCCAAAGCTGGTCCTGCTGGATGAGCCCACGAACGGTCTCGATCCTGAAGCGCGCATTCGCATGTTGCAATTGGTTCGTGAAATCCGCGATACAGGCGAGGTCAGCGTGCTCATCTCTTCGCACCTGCTGCGAGATATAGAAGAGTGCTGCGACCAGGTATTGATCTTGAAAGACGGCCGAATCGCCGCGTTGTGCAACCTTGAAGAAGAGCGTAAAGCGAATCTCAAATTTCTGGAGCTTGAAGTCACGCAGGGCAATGGTTTTCTGGAGTCGGTGCGCGGACTGGGCTGCGAGTGCGCCAGCTTTGGCGCCGGGCGCGTGCGCATTATCCTGCCGGACAATATTGATCTGCGCCAGATCTACCGCACCGCCGCGGAACATGAAGTTCAAATTCGCCGCATGAATTACCGGAGAGACACTTTGGAAGACATCTTCCTGAAAGCCATGGCTGGAACTCCGCAAGCAGCTTCAGTGCAACAAGGGAGCGCCAATGGCCGTTTATAAGCGAACTTACAAGGCATATCGCGGAGCACTCACGCCTGCTTGGTCGCGCTTTACCGTCTTGACGCGCTACGGCCTCTCGACATTGTTTGACTCGCGGCCATTCACCGCTTACACGGTCTTGTGCTTTCTGCCATTTCTAGGGGCTTTGGCCTACATCTATGTTGTTCACAGCACCGCTGCTCAGGCTCTGCTGAGGATAGGCAATGCGATGCCGGGCACCGTGAACAATGACTTTTTCCTGGGGTATCTTGGTTTTGAGGCAGGCATGGGGTTCATTCTCGCCGCGTGGGGTGGGCCGGGCATGATCACAAAGGATTTTGCCAATCACTCCGTCCAGCTCTATCTCAGCAGGCCGATCTCACGCACGGAATATCTGATTGGAAAAGTTTCTGTCCTGGCCGCATTGCTCTCATGCATCACATGGATTCCCGCTCTCATACTATTTTTCGTCAAAGCGGGACTTCAGGGCCATGGCTGGCTCTGGGAAAATCTTTGGATGGCCGGATCAATCATGCTGAGTTGCCTGATCTGGATAGCCATGATCTCCCTGATTTCCATGGCCGTGGCCGTGTGGGTAAGATGGCGCATTGCCGCCACAGCTCTCATGCTGGGAATATTCTTTTTATTGCCGGCGATTGCCACCATCCTGAACCTCATTTTGCGGACGCAATGGGGTAACCTGATCAACTTCACTCACATGATCACGCTGGTCTGGATGCGCCTTTTTCGCGAGAGGCAGGCTGAGCTTCCCCCGGCCTTCAACGGCGTGCCTCTATGGGCTGCCTGGGCATCTCTGCTTACGACATGTGCCGCGTGCTTCTGGCTGCTCGATCGCAAGCTCCGTGCGCGAGAGGTGGAACGCTCATGAGCACCGCGAAGAACAGCATAGTTTTTGAGAATGTCTCAAAGTTTTATGGCGAGGTTTTGGGTGTAAACCGAGTGAATCTTTCGCTGCCTCCCGGCGTCACCAGCCTCGTGGGTCCGAACGGCTCAGGAAAGACCACGCTGATGAATCTTGTCACAGGACTTGTCCGTCCAACGCAAGGCCGCGTCAGCGTGTTAGGGCTCACGCCGGATGAACCGGAAGAATTCTTTCGTCATGTAGGATATTGCACTCAATTCGACTCTTTTCCCAAGGGCGTGACCGGTTTTGAATTCATACAGCAGTCATTGCGTCTGCGCGGAGTCAACGGTCTTGATGCTGCGCGGTTGACGAAAGAAGCGATTGACCGCGTCACCATGGGCGATGCTGCCCATCGCCGCGTGGCCGGATATAGCAAAGGCATGCGCCAACGTATCCGTTTGGCACAGGCCATTGCGCACCATCCCACGGTGCTGGTGCTCGATGAGCCGCTGAACGGTCTTGATCCCATGGCGCGTTCGGAATCCATTGCGCTGTTTGAAGCGCTGGGAAAGCAAGGTCTGCACGTGATTATCTCCAGCCACGTCCTGCATGAGGTCGATAAGATTTCCGACCAGGTTGTGCTGATGAGTTATGGATATGTGGTGGCAGAGGGACAGATTCATGGTGTTCGCACTGAAGTAAAAGAACATCCCATGCAGATTCTTGTGCGCTGCGCCCAGCCCAGCTTGCTAGCATCGCGGTTGTTTTCGCAGGACCACGTAGTGGAAGCCAAGCTGAATAATGACGGCAAGGGCGTTCTTGTCCGCACGAAGGACGCCGACCTGTTTTACCAGCTTCTCAACAAGATAGTGATTGAAGAGGATTTTGCTGTGGATACCGTCGCACCTAACGATGACGACGTGAACTCCGTCTATCAATACCTAATCGGCAGCGGAGGAGGTACCGTATGAGCACAGCCGCCATCGCGCGCCCGCGCAAGTCATTCAGCCAATTGCCGTGGCAATTGTGGGCCACACAGCTCGCGGCAATCCTCCGCATTGAGATCAAAAAGACGCTCTGGATGCGCCGCAGCATCTGGATCTACCTGCTGGCCTTCGCGCCCACAGTGATGTTTGGCATCCACGCGTTGACAAGTCCCATGGGCCGCAACTGCAGCATTGAAGAAGACACGCGGGTGCTGGCCTATACGTTCCAGATATTTTATTTGCGCGTCGGGATCTTTTTCGGTTGCATGGGACTCTTTACCTGGCTGTTCCGCGGGGAGATCGTGGAGAAGAGCCTGCACTATTATTTTCTCTCGCCTATCCGGCGCGAGCTCCTGGTAGCAGGGAAGTTCCTGGCCGGAGTGATCACCACGTCGCTGGTCTTTGCCTCATCCGTATTGGTTTGTTTCTTTTTTGTATACAGTCATTTTGGAGCGCCCGGCCGCGCGTATGTATTCAGCGGCCCCGGTTTCGGCCAACTGGGATCTTATCTACTGGTTACTGTGCTCGCATGCCTTGGCTTTGGCTCAATCTTTCTGGCACTGAGCCTGTTGTTCAAGAACCCGATCATCCCTGGCTTGATAGTGCTGTTGTGGGAATCATTCCATGCCGTTGCGCCATCCCTGCTGCAAAAATTCAGTGTGACGTTTTACTTGAAGCAGCTTTCTCCGGTCACTATTCCACCGGACGGCATCATGGCGTTGTTCACAGTGATCGCCGAGCCGGTTTCACCGTGGCTGGCAATCCCGGGCTTGCTGGTGCTGAGCGCGGCCATTCTTGTGTTTGCCGGCTACCGCATCCGCCGAACCGAGATCAGCTATCTGGCCGACTAGGATTGCAAAGCCAACTCATCAACACGTTGATCGACATTGCATTTGAGAGTAGTGCTGGCTGGAGTAATCTATCCACATAGTAAGTATTTACTTCTGCAAAAATGGATTCGTCTCGCGCTCTTCGCCGATCGTCGTTATCGGCCCGTGTCCCGGCACCACTTCTGTTTCATCCGGCAGGGCCAGCACCTGCGTATGCAGTGAACGCATGATTTTATCCATGGATCCACCGGGCAGGTCCGTGCGCCCAATGCTGCCGGCAAAGAGGGTATCGCCGGCGATCAACTTTTTTTCTTCAGGAAAATAAACGCAGATGCTTCCTTCTGTGTGTCCCGGCGTGTGGATTACGCTTGAAGATATCTCACCAATTTTCAGCACGCGCCCCTGAGCAATCGCTTCATCTATTTTGACGTCTCCGGGCGGCCGCATGCCGATCCAGGCCGCCTGCATACCCAGCATCTTCAGCAGGGCATAGTCGTTCTGATTCATCAGGATCGGCGCACCTGTGGCGGCTTTAAGCTTCATCGCGCCGCCCACATGATCAATGTGTGCATGGGTAATCACAATCTGCTTGAGAGTAAGCTTTTCCTGGCGCAGTATGTCCAAAATTCCTTCAATCTGGTCGCCGGGATCAATCACCATGGCTTCATGGGTCTTCTCATCGCCAATCACTGAGCAATTGCACTGAAGAGGGCCGACAGGAAAAATTTTATGGATCATACCCATATGCTAATTGCTGGAAGCGTCCTGCGGCCAGTAACGCGGCAGTTTTTGTAAAACTCAGCTGCAGGGGAAGCAAGACAGCAAAGCAAAAGCCGCCCGCAGGCGGCTATGCTGAAAATCAAAACAGCAGTTACTTTTTCGGCGTCTCAACCGGCGTTGGAACCCTGTCCATCACTGAAGATGAACCGCGCGTACTGGTGATATAAGTCAGTGCCATTGAGGTAAGCATGAAGATGATGGCGCACCATGTTGTTACGCGGGAGAAAACTGTGGCTGTCCCGCGCGGGCCGAATGCAGTCTGGCTGCCCATGCCGCCAAAGGTGGCAGCAATATCGGCGCTTTTGCCGTGCTGCAGAAGCACCACCACAATCAGTACCGCGCAAACAATCACATGAACAATGGTTATCAAAACGCTGAGCATCTGTTTATTGAAAGTCCTTTCAAAACTTGGTGCGGAAGGGGGGATTTGAACCCCCACGCCTTTCGGCGCCACCCCCTCAAGATGGTGTGTCTGCCAGTTCCACCACTTCCGCTCTGGGCCTGTTTGCACCCACGAGCGCAAAACGCCGAATGGGAGAAAAAGGGAAAATTGATTATAACAAAATATTGTCTTTATGCCTCTGGCTGCGGGATGATCTCTATTCCCCGTGGCTCCGAATGCACTCTAAAGGTTTCCCGTAAAACGGGTAATACAATATTGAGACAATTTTAGAGGGAATAAAAGCATGAATAAGAATGTGCCGGTTCTGAACCGGATAAAACGGCCAGTTTTCGCTGTTATAGGGTGCTTGGCGCTTTTTGCAGCTATGGCGACGGCCCAGTCGGCTCCAGCATCCGCATCTTCCACCAGTCCAAAAGAGGGCTCTGCGGCTCCCGGCCAGCTGGCAGGCATTTTTTTCTTTGTGCTGCTAAAACGTCCCGCCAATTCGCCACAATTGAGCAAAGAAGATGGCAACGAGCTTCAAGAAGCGCATATGGCGAATATCCGTAAACTGTATGACGAGCACAAACTGGTGATTGCCGGGCCATTCATGGACGATGGCGTGCTCCGCGGCATCTTTGTCATGAAAGCCTCTTCGCTCGATCAGGCAAAAGAATGGGCCAATTCTGATCCCGCTATCAAAGCTGGACGCTTGTCGGCAGAAGTCCACGGACCGTGGATGATCCGGCCGCAGGGCATCCATGAAACCGATACGCCCAATACGCTGGAAAAATATTCACTGCTGCTGGTCCATCAAGGTGACAAGTGGGACCCTAAATCTCCGTCCTCCAGGATCTCGTGAAGCAGCATCTGTCTTATGCCATGGGCCTAATGCAGCAAGGAAAGATTGCCTTGGCCGGCCCTTTCCAGGGCGAAGGTGAACTCAAAGGGATCTTCATTTATTCCGTTCCAATGGAAGAAGCGATGAAGCTGGAAGCGGGAGATCCCCTGGTGAAAAATGGATTCTTCAAAATTGAAGGCCATCCCTGGGCCACTGCCAAAGGCGTATTGGCAACAGGGCAGCCAATGCAATAAGGCTGACTTAGCCGCCGTGCGAAGCACAATCCACTACTTCAAATTCATATCCGGAATGCTTTTAAATGCGATTCTGGGCGGCGCAGCCGTCCGCACGTTGTGAATCCCACCCAAATATAAGGTTGTGGAGCCATATTTTGCATTGATTTTATCCATTGTTTCCGCCAGTCGGTCGAACTTCTCTCCTCCATACATCTCGTCAAACAGCGTCATATTCCGCATATTTTCCGGGAGCAGATCCATGAGCGCCACACTCACCATGACGGGCCTGCGTTTCGGGCAGTCTTTCCAGGCATCCTGAAAGACGTTTACCAGTGTCATCGTGTCCTGGCAGGAAGGGAAGCGCAGGCTGGCTTCCCATACCGGACGGTCATGATGCATCCAGTAGCCTTTATCTCCGTCCAATGAATCCTTGTCCTTTGAAAATAGAACATAGATCACCATTGCGCTGGTCCAAAGTTTGGCTTGGCGCAAGCGCACTGCGGCTTTGTGCAACAATTTCTTACCGACGGCACACGCTTGTTCCCGTGTGCGCAAATCAGGCGGCAGGACATGCTGGTGACTGATGCTGGCTTTTTGCGATTCGCGTTCGTCGAAATCCACGCCACGCAGCTTTAACCAAAAGCGAGTGCCAAGAACTCCGCCCCAAACCCGCGTCATCTGGTCTATATCAAGGCGCCAGAGTTGTTCCATGGTTGTAATGCCGTGGCTAAGCAGACGCTGTTCCATGTTGTGGCCAATGCCTGGTAGATCGCGAGGTCTTAAAGAAAGCAGGACCTCTGGAAGCTGGCTGGAAGTAATCGTTGATAACCCATTCGGCTTTTGCAAATTGCTTGCAATTTTGGCCAAAAAACGGTTCGGGGCCAACCCAACGGAACAATGCAGCATTTCTCCAACGGAATAAATGGCTTTCTTTACCTGGCGCGCCAGTTCCTGGGCACTCGAGATTTGTGTGTCACGTCCGCGAAGCCGGCATTCCATCTCATCAATCGAGATGATTTTTGAAACGTGCAGGCAGTTTTGCTCCACTGCCTCCTGGATCTTTTTATGGTAATCAACGTAAATTTCATGCCGGGCCACCACCACATTCAGGTCAGGACATTTCTTTCGTGCTTCGCCCAATGCGGTTCCGGTGGTCACGCCGAATGCCTTGGCCTCGTAGCTGGCAGCTATGCAGACAGTGGAATCCGCATCAACTGTAACGACTGCAGTAGGCTTCCCGCGCAAGTCTGGTTTGACTTGTTGTTCCACCGAGGCGAAGTACGAATTCATGTCCAGAAAGAGCCAATTGACCTGTTCCGCTAATGGAGTGGCGCCCGGCATGACAAGGCGAAGATATCACATATAGTGAATAAAAAGCAAATACACTTTGATCGACAAAGCGCCCAAGCCATCGGACCTAACTAACCCTCTCCCTAGGTAAAGTTGCAATCATAAAAGCCCAGCAAGCAGGGTCTTTTTCATTGCCAATTTGCTTATTCCAACAGCCTCTGCCGTCCTTCAACCAAATCCGACCGTAGAGACGTAACACTGTTACGTCTCTTGATATCCTGATAATTAGATAAAACTCCGTCACTTCTGGAGATTTCGACTTCATGCAAATCAAAGATCATGTCTTCCTCGTTACTGGCGCATCATCTGGAATCGGCTTATCGACGGCAGTCGCCCTGACGGAGCATGGCGCTAAAGTCGCGCTGCTGGCCCGCAGCAAAGATGCCTTGGACGAACTAGCCGCGCGGCTTACCGGCAGCTTTCCCATCGTGGCCGATATGACGGACTTTGCCGGAATCCGCCAGGCAGTACAGAAAGTCCACCAGCATTACGGCCGTATCGATGGCCTGATCAACAATGCTGGACGCAGCTATTCCGCAGCAGTAGAAGAAATTGAGCCTGAGCTTTTTGATGAAATCTTCCATCTCAATGTGCTTGGGCCGATTGTGGCCATGCAGGCAGTGATTCCCTTCATGCGCGCACAAGGCGCTGGAAGCATTGTGAATGTAAACTCCGGAACGGCTTTCATGACCATTCCTCAATACAGCGTCTATTCAGCCTCCAAACGCGCGCTTCTTGGCTTCAGTCTTACCGCGCGGGCGGAACTGGAAAAAGACAAGATTGTCGTCAGTGAAGTCTATCCATTCATTACGGCAACCAATTTCGGCAAAAACCGGATGGGGAATCCGTCTGGTGGAGGCCCGGCTTCGAATTATGCCTCGGGAGACACGCCGGAATTTGTTGCCGGTATCATCCTGCAAGCCATCGAAGAAGGGCAGGCTCAATATTTTGCCAATGATCGATTGAAACAGATGGCAGGTGCGTAAAGAACGATTTTGATGCGTTCGGATATGTGGGCAGCTATTTGAACGATGCGGCCTGGCAATCCGTTCTGATCAGTGTCATCAGTGCAAATCAGTGGTTAGAGTTTTACCGCTTTCTCTATTGAATAGCTTTCAGGATCGCCCCCAGGACCTTGTCCACACTCTCTTTTTCGCTTTCAAGATCGGTCCTGCACTCCACCTCCGGTGAAAGCGGGGGCTCATATGGATCATCGATTCCAGTAAAGCCGGGAAATTCGCCGGCGCGCGCTCTTTTGTACAACCCTTTGGGATCGCGCCGTTCACAAACTTCCAGTGGCGCATTCACAAACACTTCCAGAAATCTTCCCATGGTTGCGCGAATCTCGTCGCGGACCGCGCGGTAAGGCGAGATGGCTGAAACCAGAGCTACCACCCCGTTGCGGGTGAGTAAATGGGCCACAAACCCGATCCGGCGGATATTTTCATCGCGCTCGGCCTTGCTGAATCCCAGATCCCGGCTCAGGTGCTTGCGTATGATGTCGCCATCCAGCATTTCCACGCGGATGCCACGCGCCAACAGTTCAGTATGCACTGCGTTGCAAATCGTTGTCTTGCCGGAACCGCTCAGCCCTGTGATCCAGACAATGGTTCCCTGGCTCTCACCGTTGCGTGCAGCGGGTGCGGGGAATGTGCTTAGCGAAGCCGTGTCTTTTGCGAGCGGATCGGAAATGATGCCTGCGGCCAATGTAGCGTTGGAAATAGGATGGACAACAATGAAGCTTCCGCAGGTCTTATTGACCGTGTATGGATCGCACAAAATAGGTTTGTGGGTTTCAATTTCCGCTTCGCCGATTTCATTGCATTGCAACGAGTCCGCCTGTACCTCACTCAATGTATCCAGATTTATCTTGTGCAGCAGTTTGACCACGCTCATGCACGCCATTTGCGTCGTGTGCCTGAGTAAATAGGGCTCGTTGACTTTCATAGGCGAGGTCGACATCCAGATGAGCTTTGCCCGAAAACGTTTTGATAGCGCTGGAGGTTGCTGTGGATCGCAGAGCATGTCGCCCCGTCCCAGGTCGATGTATTGTCGCAGGGAAACGATCACGGACATGGGCGCGAACGCTTGATCAAGGTCTTCTTTATAATTAAGGATGCGGTCAACAGTGGCCTGCCGTCCAGAGGGCAAAGCAAGCACTTCTGCATTGGGCTGGAGGTCCCCGGAAGCAATAGTTCCAGCGTATCCTCTGAAGTCCTGCCCGGACCGGATTACCATTTGCACAGGAAAACGAAAAGTTGCAGAGCTGTCGTTCTCGTGAACCTGGATGGATTCCAGTGTTTCCAGAAGCGGCCGGCCTTCATACCACGGCATGTTCCCGCTTCGCGCAATCACGTTATCACCTTCCAGTGCGCTCAAAGGAATGAACTCGATTTGTTGTAATCGCATGGGAGAAGCGAATTCCATGAAGCTCTGCCGGATGCGCGCGAATACTTCTGGATCGAAACCGACGAGGTCCATTTTATTGACCCCAACAATAAGGTTCCTGATCCCAAGCAGCCACGCTATATAAGCATGGCGGCGCGTCTGGATCAGAATGCCTTTGCGCGCATCTACAAGCAAAATGGCAACGTGGGCGGTCGATGCTCCCGTAACCATATTCCGCGTATATTGCTCATGCCCTGGCGTATCGGCAATGATGAATTTACGGCGGGGAGTGGAGAAATAGCGGTAAGCAACGTCTATCGTGATGCCTTGCTCACGTTCAGCCTTCAGGCCATCAGTGATATGAGAAGGATCGAATTTAAATCCATTCACAGACGGAAGCTTCCGCAACGAAGCCAATTCATCTTCGTATACTCCGCCTGAATCGTGGAGAAGACGACCTATCAAAGTAGATTTACCATCATCTACGCTTCCTGCGGTGAGGAAGCGCAAGAGACTGCGGACCGGCGCTGGAGAAACGGAATTCAGAAGTACCCCTCTCTTTTTTTCAGCTCCATCGAGCCTTCCTGGTCGTGATCAATAAGCCGGTTCTCGCGTTCTGAGCGCCGGATGGCTTTCAACTCGTCGATGATTTGGCTGATCGAGTCAGCTTCCGAACGGATGGCGCCGGAGCAATGACTACAGCCAAGAGAGCGCATACGGGATCGTATAACTTCGGTCCGGTCAGAAGAGAGCTGCTCGCCTCCGTGCTCGGGAATGATCAACTTATCTCCGCGGACCACGACTTCGCGTTCCTTGGCAAAATACATCGGTACAACGGGAATCTCTTCACGGCGGATATATTCCCAGACGTCCAGCTCCGTCCAGTTGGAAAGCGGAAAGACGCGGACGCTCTGGCCTTTGTCGATTCTGCTGTTATAAAGGTTCCACAATTCTGGCCTCTGATTTTTAGGGTCCCATTGGCCGAAGGCATCGCGAAAAGAAAAAATGCGCTCCTTGGCGCGAGATTTTTCCTCGTCCCTGCGCGCTCCGCCGATTGCTGCGTCAATTCCATTTTGAGACAACGCATCGAGCAGGGCCTTGGTCTTGAGCAGGGCGCAGCATTTACTTGGGCCCAGCCGGAAAGGATTAGCGCCCATTGCGATAGCCTCATGATTGGTATGGACTATCAGCTTCACGCCCAGTTCGCTGCAGGTACGATCACGAAACTCGATCATTTCACGGAATTTATAAGTAGTATCGATATGCAGGAAAGGAAAAGGAATCGGAGCTGGATAAAATGCTTTTTGGGCCAGGCGAAGCATTACAGAAGAATCTTTGCCGATCGAATACAAGAGAGCAGGGCGGGAAAACTCTGCCGCCGCTTCGCGAAGAATGTAGATGCTCTCGGCTTCAAGAGCATCAAGGTGGGATAGATTAAGGTTGCCCATGACTTCAATTACCTCAATTCAAGCAGGAAGAAATAACGCTTATAAAATTGCGATCTTTCTGAATAAAACCTGGAACTCTTATTTATTTTTATTTTTGATTTCTCCCTTTCTCCGTGCATTTTTACCTGGCTGCATCACCCTATTCCCGCCCTGACCATGTCCGAAAATTAAGGATCCTTGGCAAGTCGTCAAGAGCGTTTCCCGAATAGCAGAATGCACGATCATCCCAGTAAACCGTCGCCACGGGTTTCGAGCCGCCTGTTTGATAAGCGGAGTTGCAATTGATCTCATCAAAAGGAATATCGTGCTCAATCAGGTAGGGGCGGAGTTCGTCGATGCTGCGGGTGGTATAGACAATAATCTTCCATGCCTGGCTGCGCAGTTGATGTAAAGCCGCAATTACATCCGGCCGCGGCAAACCCAAAATTCCCGGGCCCTTCCAGCCGTCGTAATCGGCAATAACGCCGTCAAAATCAACCGCTATCGTTGGCTGTCTGCCATTTCTCCCTGATTCATTGCCTTGCATTGGACGATCACGCCTCCAATTCCATTGTTCCATTGAAATAAATGAAGTCACGCGTAGCGCAGCCGCCTAACTCAAATTGCCGCAATCCCCTTCCCAAGCAAAAGAGCGCCCAATAATATCGTGCAGTAAAGCAGCGCTTTGCGAAGCACGTTTACAGATAACCCTAGAGAAACATGGGACCCTATGTATACGCCGACCAGTCCGCCCGGGACAAGCTGCACAAGGGCTTTAAAATCGCAGCTTCCGGCGTGGATCCCTCCTGCCGTGGCCGAAATGATCAATCCGAACAGCAGATTCGTTCCCAGGACCATGCCAGGCGATAGCTCAGTGAGATTGAATAGCATGATTGTTCCAAGCGCGCCCGCTCCTGCCGAGGAAAAGCCGGTTTCAATGCCGAGGATAAAGCTTAAAAGCGGAAGCAGATATGCGCGCGATCTCCACCGCGTATTTGCAGTCACACCATGAAGCAGGCTCAAACCGGCGGAGACAATCACAATCAGTCCTACCGTAAAAAGAATCCAGGCTTCCGATCCCCGACTGTGCGCCCTCTTCAGCAAGACAGCCCCGATGATCGCGCCGGGCAGTCCGCCATAGAGCAGATACATCAGCGTGCGGATATCAATTTTTCTGTGCCAGAAATATACGCCCGACCCGAGTATCTTCACACAGGTTGAAAAAAGAAGAGCGGTTGCGACAGCGGTCCGCGCCTGGAACCCGAGCAGGAAAATAAGGGCTGGCACCATCAGAGTGCCTCCTCCCACACCGCTGGCTCCAATGGCAAACCCTATCACCAGACCGATAACGACTTCCATACAGGGCACTCTCAATGAACCGGTAGATACTTTATTGCGGATTCAAACATCTGAAGGCTAGCAAACAGTTAGTTTAAAACTACAATCATGATAGTGTGCCTTCTTATGTTCTAGCTGGCAAGCACTACAATACGTTCCATAATGGGAAAGTATTTCCATAATGGGAAAATATTTATTGAGTGGCATAACTCTCCTGGGAAGTTTAACTATCTTGGATAACTGGAAACGCCGACATGAAGAGTCCTAAAGGTCGGCGTCCTTAAAGGCTAGTTTTCCTTGCAATTCGATCTGTTCCACAGACTGACCCACCAGAATGTCAAATTCTCCGGGATCAATGTGCCACTGTTTGAGATTAATGTCGTAGTAAGAGAATGAGCGATGGTCAAGCTTTACCGTAACATGCCGGGTTTCGCCGGGGCGCAGATGGATTTTTGCAAATCCTTTCAGTTCCTTGGCGGGACGAGGAACTTTTGAATGTTTGTCGCCGATGTAAACTTGTGCAACCTCATCTCCCTCACGCTTGCCCGTGTTGGTGATATCGAAAGACACAGCAACGTTATTTCCAGCGCGCGCCACAGAGAGATTACGGTAAGCAAACGTGGTGTAGGACAGTCCATAACCGAAAGGGAATAGCGGCTTGGTTCCATTATGTTCATAGCCTCGATAACCCACGAACACCCCTTCTTTGTACACCACGCGCTTGGAACTGTCGCTGGGATAGTAGTTGTCGTGCACGGGATTATCTTCCCATTGGCGTTCAAACGTCACTGGCAGGCGTCCTGAAGGATTTACATTGCCGAAAAGAATTTCCGCCAAGGCCGTTCCACCTTCCTGACCGGGATACCAGGTCTGCAAAACCACAGGGACTGAGTCCAGCCATGGAGTCATGTCCACGGCCCCGCCTGCTGTGATCAAAAGGATCACATTTTTGTTGATCGCGGCAATCTGCCGGACCAACTCGTCCTGCCCTGGAGGCAAACGGAAAGTCCGGTCTGCGCCTTCGCCTTCGGTCTCCGGATCAAAGCCCACGGCCAGTACAACAACTTCCGCGCTTGCCGCTAATTTTTTCGCTTCCGCGCTTACCACAGCGTCATGCTGCATGATCCCGAGTTGCAATATGGCTGCTGGCTGGCGTGAGCGGCCACGGTGTTCTAAGACGATCTTATGAGGTGTGGTCTCAAAGGAAAGAGTCGTCCACGGCGCCATGGTCATTCCAGCGCTCCAATGATCGAAAATCAACTTGCCATCCACATACAGACGAAAGTAGCCGCCATCTTCACCGGTGGAGGCGACAAAGATGTCATAAGATCCGGCGCTCGCTGGAAAGTAATATCCTGTCCAGCGATCGGACGCTGTGCCGTCGGGCATGACGGTCCTGGAGTCGGGACCAAAATCAATATGCTGCTCGGTTCGTGTAACCGTGGCAGGTCCTTGTAACTGGAGTCCTTGAAAGTATTCAGCTTGCAGTCCGCGCTGACCACCGGTCTCAGCGGTCATAAATTGAGTTGCTTCCGCCCATTCCTGCAGGGTGGGCAAACCGGAAGCATAGAAAACCTTTCCTGGTTCGCCAAGGTAGTTGCTGAGTCCTTCAAGGAAGCTCAGCGACTGGAAGGGGTGCACGCGCGCGCTGCCTCCTCCAACCGGCACCGCAGGATACGCGTCCGGGCCAATGACGGCGATAGACTTGATGTTTTTCTTATTCACCGGAAGTAAATTTCTCTCATTTTTCAACAGCACCATGCTTTCTCGCGCAGTCTGGAGTGCAACATGGCGGCCCTGCTGGTTGTAACGAGGAATGGAGAGATCAAGCTGGTCGTGGTCCAGCCAGCCGAAACGCGCGCCGATGCGCAGGATGCGGCGCACTTTATCATCAATGGTGGCCATTGAGATTTTCTCCTGTTGAATCGCAGGCAGCAGACTCTCTCGATTCATGTGGAGCGGGACAGGCATTTCCAAATCCAACCCGGCATTGACTGCATCCAGAGTGTTGAAAGTGGCAAACCAATCGGATACAAGGATGCCATCAAACCCCCACTCTTTCTTCAGCACCTCATTGTCCAGATGGTTATTCTGCGCCATGAACTGTCCATCCGTCAGATTGTAGGAGTCCATGACGGCGCCGACATGCGCCTCCTTCACCGCCGCCTCAAACACGGGCATATAAATTTCCCGCATCGTCCGTTCGTCAATGACGGAATCCGTAGTGTGCCGGGCAAACTCAGAATTGTTTCCCAGATAATGTTTAACAGTTGCACTCACTCCCTGGCTTTGGACACCGTTAATGAATCCAACAGTGATGCGCGAAGCAAGGTACGGGTCTTCGCCAAAATATTCAAAGTTTCGGCCATTCCAGGGTGCGCGATAAATATTGACACCAGGCCCCAGAAGAAAATGCACGCCTTTAGCCCTTGCATCCCGACCGAGTTCTGTCCCCATCTCCTGGGCGAGCGATGGGTTCCAGGTGGCCGCCAGCGCAATTCCACCCGCTGTTGTAGTGTCGGGGCCAAAGTTGCGCACTCCAAACGGTCCATCCGCCATTTTGAATCGTGGCACATTGAGTCGGGGTACACCGCGGGTGAAAAATCCATCAACTCCGCCCAGGAGGTCAATCTTCTCCTCAAGAGTCATCTTGCTGACGATTGCCTCGACCCGCAATTCAATGTCAGCAGGTGTTGTCTGTGCGGATGCCAGAGTTGCCAGAAGTAGAACCAGTGCGGTGGTTCTAAGCGCAAGAAACACGCGTGAGGCGGGATGAGTTATGTTGCGCATGATAGACAATCGTTGGTCGCTGTCGGCTCCGATCTTTCATTTACATCAGCAGTACGATTTAGATATCGTCCACGAATACTAAGAAGCTCCAACTGAAACCATCACTTAAGCGGCAGCTTCGACATTTGCTCAAGATGGCTCTCCGGGATCTCTTGTGCCGCCACAGCGGCAGCTGGCATGGAATCTGAGAGTGACATCCGGGCCTGCTCTAAGCCTCCATCCAGGTAAAGCTTTAGGAAGTAGCGGTGACGCCGCTTTCCACTCGACGTTTTTGCAAGCGTACCCGGTGGGACGAGCAAGATGTCACCAGGGGTGATTCCTAATTGCAGGAAGCATTTGCGGGAAATCGTTGCCGCCAGGTTCTTGAGACTCTCCGTGACAGGAGAGCGCACTTCTCCGACTATAATCAGGCGCTCTGTTCCCAGCTGCTCATCCGGTATACCAAAAGCGGCGAAGCAGCCTTCTCGAAGGCCAGGGGTTGAGGCGAAAATGCTTTCGAATGTGCTGGGATCAATTTTCTTTCCGTGCATCGTTATTCGGTCCCGCACTCGCCCCACCCAGAAGAGGTGCCCATTCCGCAGGTAGCCGAGGTCTCCCGTGTGCAGCAGTCCACCACGGAGCGCACGCCGGGTTTCGCGCGCGTTCTGATGAAAGCGGAGCATGCGCGATGGCGTATCGAGACAGATTTCGCCCACGCGGCCATCGGGAAGCACGCGGCCACGGGGCGAGAGAATACGGATCTTAAGAGCAGGGTGGGCGACCCCTGCGCTCACCACGACGACCTTCTCCGCATCGTTTGTCGCTGCTGACACTCGGGCAATGCCACGTTCATCCAAGAGGCGGCGATCAATAGGCTCGCAAGGCGGCACTTCATTAACGCCGCTGAAGGTCGCACCGCCGACATTTTCGGCGCACCCGAAGTTTGTCTTAAGAGCTTCTCGTCTTACGCCCAGCGCCGCGAAGCGGCGATGAAACGCAGCGAGAGTTTCCGCATGAATGCGCTCTGCAGCGTTCCAGAACGCTCGAACATGGTCGAGGCGCACGCCTTGGAGTTCGTTCTCCTGGGCCTTGCGCACAGTGAGCGCGAACCCGAAATTGGGCGACCAAGTGACTGTTGCACCAGTTTGGGAAAGGCAGCGCAGCCACAGTGCAGGTCGCCGGACAAATTCCTGCGGCGAGAGCAAGACCAACGGAACACCGCGAGCCAGGCACAAGAAGAAATTGTTGACCAGACCCATGTCGTGGTAAAGCGGTGTCCAATTTGCACACACATCATCGGCTGAAAGCGCCATGGCTGCAGCCATTCCGTCCAACGCCGCCAAAACCCCCTTGTGGTCCCACACGCAGATTCGCGGCGCTCCGGTTGTCCCGGAGGTGAGTTGCATGGCAGCAATATCGGTGGGTGCTGGAAGCGCCGGTACAAATGGCCCGTTCTTGAGTTCCGTCTCTTCCACGTCTGGAGGAAACACAAACCTGGTCGCTGGGAAATCCCTCTCGATGCGAATGCGTTCCGGCTGAATGGAGGGCGAGCAGACCACCACGCGCGGTTTAGTGCGATGAATCGCGCTGCGCAGGGTCTGGTGCAGTTCCAAATTGCCTCCCACCAATTCTGGTGGCGCAATCAGGAGAGGAATTGCCCCAAGCAAGAGAGTCGCAAGCAGAGCGTTGACAGCCTTCTCACCGCTAGGTAAGACGATGATGCAGACATCACCAGGCTGAACACCCTCTTGCCTCAGTTGTTGCGCGACGGCGACCGACTTGCTGTAGAGCTGTGAACGCGATTGCCAATGAAGAGTCTCCCGAGCTCCGTAAAAGCAGATGCATCGCTCATCGGGTGATTCACTGAGTCGCGCCAGAATTTCCGCCTGTAGAGATCCGCCGGTCATTGGTTCACCAATCGCTTCCCATTTTTCAATGCGAACTCCTCAATTTGATTGCAGGCCGTAATGGCCGCCGGAATCTTTGGCAAGCTCTCTTTGAGCACCTGCACGTTATGTCTGAACAGCGGATTTTCCAAGACCTCAGCCACGGCGCCGCGCAGCACGTCGACTGTCAGATCGGCCGGATCAATATACTTTCCCAGCATCAGCCTCTGGATCTGCTGCGCACGAAGCAACTGTTCTGGAATCTGGGGAACAACCACCATAGGAGTCTCACAGTAAATTGCTTCGGAAACGCTGCTATCGCCTCCATGCGTTACAAACACTGCTGCCTTTTGCAAAACGTCTGTCTGATGCACAAAATGACGCAGTTCGACATTGCCAGGCACCTGGCCAAAGTCTCCAGGCGAGAAGTGCCCGCTCAGCGAAATGATTGCCCGCCTGCCAAACATTCCTAGTGCCTCGATACACGTTTGAAAGAATGCCTTGTTATCCACGAAAACAGATCCAAGGGAGACATAG